>NZ_JBIVMI010000008.1:0-135275 GCF_044753005.1 Kitasatospora sp. NPDC088548 | reverse complement strand
CTGGCCGACGCCTTGTTCCTCCGCGGGGGCGTCCAGACCACCGCGCCCGGCCCCCGCCCCGCCCCGGCGCCAACTGGCCACCCCCCCCCCCCCCCGGGCCGCGCCCCCCCCCCCCGGGGGCGCCCGCGGCCCGTTTCGCACCCAGCGACGGCATCAGCAGATTTCCGCTGGTTCGAACACCACCCAATGGGGTGAATCGGGGACTGCGGACCTACCGGCCAAGGTGACGCTGTGCAAAGCTTTCATTACCCTCGGTTTACCGAGTCTTGATGGTCCTCTTCTTGAGGCCCTTGATGGTCCAAGGTCCGGCCGGTGACACCCGCACTCCCCGCCGCACCCACACCATCCCGCCACACCGTCGCGACCCACGACAGCCGATCCGACTCCCCGAGCCCACAGCCGGACTCACCGCCGGACCTGACTGCGTTCGTTCCCCCGGAAAGACGGGAAGACAATGACCCTCGACATCTCCAGCGCACCCATCGCCTCCGACACCACCGACCACGCCCCACCCGGCCCCGGCTCCCGCGTCCGTTGGGCACACGACCTCTCCGCCTCCCTGGTGGTCTTCCTGATCGCCGTGCCGTTCTCCCTCGGCATCGCCCTGGCCACCGGCGCCCCGCTCACCGCAGGCCTCGTCGCGGCCGCCGTCGGCGGCATTGCCGTCGGGCTGCTCGGCGGTACACCCCTCCAGGTGAGCGGCCCCTCCGCCGCGCTGACCGTGATCACCGCCGGCCTGATCTCCCAGTACGGCTGGCAGGCCACCTGCGCCATCACCCTCGCCGCAGGCCTGCTCCAACTGGTGCTCGGCGTACGCCGGGTGGCCCGCACCGCACTCGCCGTCTCACCCGCCATCGTGCACGGCATGCTGGCCGGGATCGGCGTCACCATCGCCATCGCGCAGTTGCACGTCGTCCTCGGCGGCTCCGCGCAGAGCTCGGCCTTCGCCAACCTGCTCGCCCTGCCCGGCCAGTTGGCCGGCCCGCATCCACCCGCGCTGATCGTCGGCACGCTCACCGCGGCTGTTCTGCTCGGCTGGCCCAGGCTCGGCCGGCTCCCGGGCCGTTTCGGCGAGTTCGGCGCCCGGCTGGCCGCCGTACCGGGCCCGCTGGCCGCGGTCGTCACCGCCACCGCGCTCTCCATGGTCCTTGGCCTGCGGCTCGCCCATGTCGGGCTGCCTGCCTGGCAGCCGCACGACCTCGCCCCGGAACTGCCGCACGGGCCGCTCGCCGGTGCCCTCGCCGCCGTCCTGACCGTCGCCGCCGTGGCGAGCGTCGAGTCGCTGCTCTCCGCCGTCGCCATCGACCGCATGTCCCGCCGCACCGGGGACCTCGACCGCGAACTGCGCGGCCAGGGCGTCGCCAACCTGCTCAGCGGACTGCTCGGCGGACTGCCGGTCGCCGGAGGAGCGGTACGGAGCACCGCCAACGTCCGGGCCGGTGCGCAGAGCAGATGGTCCTCGATCCTGCACGGCGTCTGGGTGCTGGTGGCGGCGCTGGTGCTCACCGGGGGGCTCCGTCACATCCCGCTGGCCGCGCTGGCCGCCCTGGTCCTGGTCGTCGGCCTGCAGATGGTCAGCTTCGCGCACATCCGCAAGGTGCACCGGCACCGCGAATTCCCGGTCTACCTGGCCACCGTGCTCGGCGTGGTGCTGCTCGGGGTCCTGCTCGGCGTGGCGCTGGGGGCCGCGACCGCCGTCCTGCTCGCGCTCTACCGGTTGACCCGCGCCCATGTGGACGTCCTGGTCGGCTCCGACGAGTCGGTCACGGTGCAGACGCACGGACCGCTCACCTTCACCGCCGTGCCCCGGTTGAGCCGGGCGCTGGCCGGAATCCCCGCCACCGCCGAGGTGACGATCGTCCACGACGGCTCGTTCCTGGACCACACCGCGTACGAGACCCTGCACAGTTGGCGGGCCGACCACCTGGCCGGCGGCGGCCGCGTATCGATGGCGACGCGCCGCCAGGACGACGAGGTCCTCGATCCCGACGGCACGGTCCGGGCGGGCAGCTCTGCCGGCCCGCACCGCTGCCGGGCCTGGACGCCCTGGGTCGGCCACCACTGCATCGACCAGCAGGAGGATCCGCACAGTCGGCTGATGGACGGCGTCAGGGTGTTCCAACTGCACACCGCTCCGCTGGTCCGCCCCGAGCTTGCCCGACTGGCCCGGGAAGGGCAGACGCCCTCCCAGCTCTTCCTGACCTGCGCGGACTCGCGGATGGTCACCAGCATGATCACCAACAGCGGGCCGGGTGACCTGTTCACCGTCCGCAACGTCGGCAACCTGGTACCCGCTCCCTTCGAGCCCGGCGCGGCCGACGACTCGGTGGCGGCCGCGGTGCAGTACGCCGTCGAGGCGCTGGAGGTGCGCTCCATCACCATCTGCGGGCACTCCGGCTGCGGTGCGATGAAGGCCCTTCTGGACGGGGTGCACGAGCGCCAGGGACCGCCGACCCCGCTCACCCGCTGGCTGCGTAACGGCCGCGGCTCGCTCGACCGGCTGCGACGGGTCCCCGCCGAGTTCACCGCCCGCCCGGTAGTCGACCTGGTGGAGCAGCTCTGCATCACCAACGTGGTCCAGCAGCTGGACCAGCTGATGGCCAACCCCGCCGTGGAGCGCCGGGTCGCCGAGGGCACACTCCGGCTGGTGGGTATGTACTTCGACCTCGCCACCGCACAGGCCTATGTGCTCGATCGCGAGAGCGGCCGCTTCAGTCCGATCGAGGCGCTCGACGTCGGCGCGGCCCCGGTCAGGCCCCGCGACACGCCCGAGCAGGCGAACGAAATCGAACAGGTCTCCGCCGTCGACGTGGACAGCGGCACGGCGGCGGCCGGGAGCGACCCCCGGCTGGCCGCCTGAGAGCCGGGCCCGTGTCCCCGCCGGGCGGGCCGGGGCGCGGGCCCACCTCACCCGCCGGTGCCGAGGCGTGTCGCGCGTCGCCCGGCCGTTCGACTCTCGATCAAAGGTCTACACCAATTCCCCGGAGCCTCTTGTCAACTGACCTCTTCGCCTGGTGAGCTGTGCGCTGGGACACACGGGACAATCCCCACGCACGGGAATGCCCCCGATCATGACTCGATGAGGAGTGCGCGTTGAGCAACGAGAGCCTGGCCAACCTGCTCAAGGAGGAGCGGCGCTTCGCCCCGCCGGCAGAGCTCGCCGCAGCCGCCAACGTCACCGCGGCCGCGTACGCGCAGGCCTCCGAGGACCGCCTGGGCTTCTGGGCCGAGCAGGCCCGTCGCCTCACCTGGGCCGTCGAGCCCACCGAGACGCTGGACTGGTCCAACCCGCCGTTCGCCAAGTGGTTCGCCGACGGCAAGCTCAACGTGGCCTACAACTGCGTCGACCGCCACGTCGAGGCGGGCAACGGCGACCGGGTCGCGATCCACTTCGAGGGCGAGCCCGGCGACGGCCGCTCGATCACCTACGCCCAGCTCAAGGACGAGGTCTCGCAGGCCGCCAACGCGCTGCTGGAGCTCGGCGTCGTCAAGGGCGACCGGGTGGCGATCTATCTGCCGATGATCGCCGAGGCGGTCGTCGCGATGCTCGCCTGTGCCCGGATCGGCGCCACCCACTCCGTGGTCTTCGGCGGCTTCTCCGCCGATGCCGTCGCCTCCCGCATCCAGGACGCCGACGCCAAGCTCGTCATCACCGCCGACGGCGGCTACCGGCGCGGCAAGCCGTCCGCGCTCAAGCCCGCCATCGACGAGGCGCTGACCAAGGCCCCGCAGGTCGAGCACGTCCTCGTGGTCCGCCGCACCGGCCAGGACATCTCCTGGACCGAGGGCCGCGACGTCTGGTGGCACGAGATCACCGAGCGCCAGTCCACCGAGCACACCCCCGAGGCGCACGACGCCGAGCACCCGCTCTTCATCCTGTACACCTCGGGCACTACCGGTAAGCCCAAGGGCATCCTGCACACCTCGGGCGGCTACCTCACCCAGGCCAGCTACACCCACAACGCCGTCTTCGACCTCAAGCCGGAGACCGACGTCTACTGGTGCACGGCCGACATCGGCTGGGTCACCGGCCACTCCTACATCGTCTACGGCCCGCTCTCCAACGGCGCCACCCAGGTCATCTACGAGGGCACCCCGGACACCCCGCACCAGGGCCGGTTCTGGGAGATCGTCCAGAAGTACGGCGTGACGATCCTCTACACCGCGCCCACCGCGATCCGCACCTTCATGAAGTGGGGCGACGACATCCCCGCGAAGTTCGACCTGTCCTCGCTCCGGGTGCTGGGCAGCGTCGGCGAGCCGATCAACCCCGAGGCCTGGATCTGGTACCGCGAGCACATCGGCGCCGGGAAGGCCCCGATCGTGGACACCTGGTGGCAGACCGAGACCGGCGCGATCATGATCAGCCCGCTGCCGGGCGTCACCGAGACCAAGCCGGGCTCCGCCCAGCGCGCCCTGCCGGGCATCGCGGCCACCGTCGTCGACGACGAGGCCAACGAGGTCCCGAACGGCTCCGGCGGCTACCTGGTGCTCACCGAGCCGTGGCCGTCGATGCTGCGCACCATCTGGGGCGATGACCAGCGCTACATCGACACCTACTGGTCGCGTTTCCAGGGTCGCTACTTCGCCGGTGACGGTGCCAAGAAGGACGAGGACGGCGACATCTGGCTGCTCGGCCGGGTCGACGACGTGATGCTGGTCTCCGGCCACAACATCTCGACCACCGAGGTCGAGTCGGCACTGGTCGGCCACCCGGCCGTCGCCGAGTCCGCCGTGGTCGGCGCCACCGACGCCACCACCGGCCAGGCGATCGTCGCCTTCGTCATCCTGCGCGGCACCGCGGCCGACAGCCCGGAGCTGGTCGAGGAGCTGCGCGCGCACGTCGGCAGGACGCTCGGCCCGATCGCCAAGCCGAAGCAGATCAAGGTGGTCGGCGAGCTGCCGAAGACCCGCTCCGGCAAGATCATGCGCCGCCTGCTGCGCGACATCGCCGAGGGCCGCGAGGTCGGCGACACCACGACCCTGGCGGACAGCAACGTGATGAACCTGATCCAGTCCCAGCTCCCCGCTGCGGGCAGCGAGGGCTGAGTGCAGGCCTGAGCCGCTTGAGCCGCTTGAGCTGCTGAGTCGCTGAGCTCCGGGCATGGGGCCCGGCGCCCGGGACATGGGTGTGCCCCTGGTGGTCACGATGGTGACCACCAGGGGCACACCCATGTCCGCTTCCTGCCCGACCGCAGCCGCCACGACGACGGCGACGCCGGCCACCGGCCCCCGGCCCCCGGCCGTCTGCCGTTAACGCCTTCACCGCACCGCGCTGGCACGAGCAGCGACAAGGGCCGGATCCGAAGGATGTCCACCGTCCGACCGCAGGTCGGCACCCGTCCGCATGCGGCTGCCGCCGTTCGGGTGCCACTCAGAAGTACAGAACAGGCCCCTGCGACTTAAGTCCTGAAGTATGACAATCAGGATGTCCCCTTGCGGTTCCCGTTAGACTGTCAACGACGCATCAAGATCCCCACTCGGGAATCCGTGCGTCACAGGGCGCGCCGGGAAGTCTGGTCGGCACTGCACCACAGGTGCATCCGCAGACCGTTCCGCGCCCCAGGAGGTCCCTCGTGGCCAGCCAACCGACCACCAATGAGCCGACGACCCGGCGCCGCCAGCTCCTCGGCCGGTTGTCGCTTCCCGAGCGCACCTACGTCACCGACGCCCTGCGCACCGAGACGGTCGGCGGCATCCTGCTGCTGACCGCCGCCGTGGTGGCCCTGATCTGGGCCAATGTCTGGCCGCATGCCTACGAGAGCGTTCTCGACTACACCATCGGGCCGTCCGGCCCGCTCCACCTGAATCTCAGCCTGGACGCCTGGGCCAAGGACGGCCTGCTGACGATCTTCTTCTTCGTGGCCGGAATCGAGCTCAAACGCGAGTTCGTGGCGGGTGAGCTGCGGAGCCTCAGCGCCGCGATACTCCCCGTCATAGCCGCGGTCTGCGGCGTGGCGCTGCCGGCGATCCTGTTCGCCGTCACCAATTCCGGCAGCGGCGGGCACCCGGGCGGCTGGGCGATCCCGACCGCCACCGACATCGCCTTCGCGCTCGGTGTGCTGGCCGTGGTCGGCAGCCACCTGCCCTCGGCGCTGCGCGCGTTCCTGCTCACCCTCGCGGTGGTCGACGACCTGATCGCGATCCTGATCATCGCGATCTTCTACAGCTCCGGTATCAAGTTCTGGGCGCTCGGACTGGCCTTCGCCGGCCTGGTGCTGTTCTGGTTCCTGCACCGGCGCGGGGTGCGCGGCTGGTACCTGTTCGTACCGCTGGCCCTCGTGGTCTGGGCGCTGATGCACGAGAGCGGTATCCACGCCACGGTCGCGGGTGTCGCAATGGGCCTGATGCTCCGCTGCCACCGGGTCGGCGACGAGAAGCACTCCCCCGGTGAGCGCATCGAGCACCTGGTCCGCCCGCTCTCGGCCGGGCTCGCCGTCCCCGTCTTCGCGCTGTTCGCGGCCGGGGTGACGATCTCCGGACCGGCGCTCCGCGAGGTGTTCACCCAGGCCACACCGCTCGGCATCATCATCGGCCTGCTGGTCGGCAAGACCGTGGGCATCTTCGGCGGCACCTGGCTCACCGCCCGTTTCACCCGTGCCGAGCTGAACCCTCAGCTCAAGTGGGCCGATATGTTCGCGGTCTCGGTGCTGGCCGGCATAGGTTTCACGGTCTCGCTGCTGATCAGCGAGCTCGCCTTCCCCGGAAACCAGGCGCTGGCCGACCGGGCCAAGGCGGCCGTCCTGGTGGGCTCACTGCTCTGCGCGCTGGTCGCCACCGTACTGCTCAAGCTGCGCAACCGGCACTACCGGGAGCTGTGCGAGGAGGAGGACCGCGACCTGGACGGCGACGGCATCCCCGACGTCTACCAACAGGACGACCCGGCCTGGCAGGCCCGGCTGACGAAGTCGGCGGAACGGGCGGCGGACGAGCACCCGGGCACCGGCACCAACGAACTCCGCTGAGCGCTCGGACGCCCCCCTCGGCCTCACCACAGGCCCGTCGCGCCCCACCGCGGCCCCACCACGGCCCCACCCGGCTCCCGGGGCCACCGGCGGCCCGCCCGCGACGCCACGCAACGGCCCCCGGCATCGGGACACGTCCATCCGGCGGGGCCCCGGAGTGGTGTCCGACTGACTGGTAGGGGCATGATTCTGAGCTGTCGACAGTCCACTGACGCCACCGGACCCCCGCCGGTCCCCGGAATCGCACCGTACGGCGGCGTCACGCCGCACAGCCGCAGAGGAGAACCGCTGATGCCCGCAGGAGCCGCAGACCCGTCCAGCAACGGCCGGGCGCCCTACGAGGGCGAGCGTTCGGTGGGGCAGCTGTTCGCGGCGGCCACCGCCGATCTGTCCGCACTGGTCCACGACGAGATCGCGCTCGCCAAGGCCGAGCTCCGGGCGGACGTCAAGCGCGGCGTCTCCGGCGGTGTCTCGCTGACGGTCGCCGGCGTGGTGGCGCTGGCCGCCGTCCCGATGCTGAGCGCCGCAGCGGCGTTCGGGATCCACGCGCTGGGTCTCTCGCTCGGCTGGTCGTTCCTGATCGTGGCCGGCGCGTACCTGCTGCTCGCGGTGGTGCTCGGGCTGCTGGCGCTGCGCTCGTTCAAGCGGATCGAGAAGCCGCACCGCACCATCGAGGGCGCTCAGAAGACCGCCGACGTGCTCAAGAACGCCCGGCCGCGCCCGGCCACCCAGGAGGAGATCGACCGGGCTCTGGGCCGCATCCCATAGACCCGGCCACACGGGGACGGGACCGACCGGGCCGGCAGGGCCGACGGGACCGGGAAGACCCGGCGGACGCGCCGGGTCCGGCTCCCGCGGCGGCCGGGCGCCCCGAGAGCGAGTGCCGGGCGCGTGTCCGGCGCACGGATGTGACACGCTCTCGGTATGCCGCTCGACCAGAAGCCCGTGCCCTCGCAGCCGTCCACCGGCCCCGGCCTCGACCGTGCGACCGGTCAGGACGTTGTTGCCGGAAGCACCGACGGACTCGCCGACGGGAAAGCCGCCGGAGCCGACGGGGAGAACGCAGCCGAAAGCGCAGCCGGGAACAGCCCCGACGGGCTCGCCGACGGTACCGACGGCGGGGCCGCCGACGGCAACAGCGAAGCAGCCCCGGAGACGGTGCCCGAGGCTGTCCCCGCAGCGGCCTGGAACATCCGGCAGGCCGGCCCCTGGACGCACCGCGACCTCGCGGCCAACGGCGCCCGCTTCCACATCGCCGAGCTGGGCGAGGGTCCGCTGGTCCTGCTGGTCCACGGCTGGCCCGAGTACTGGTGGGCCTGGCGCCACCAGCTGACCGCGCTGGCCGCGGCCGGTTACCGGGCCGTCGCGCTCGACCTGCGGGGCATCGGCGGCAGCGACCGCACCCCGCGCGGGTACGACCCGGGCAACCTCGCCCTGGACATCACCGGCGTGATCCGCTCGCTCGGCGAACGCCGGGCGCACCTGGTCGGCCACGCCTCCGGCGGCACGCTGGCCTGGGTGGCGGCGGTGATGCGGCCGTCGGTGATCCACAGCCTCACCGTGGTCTCCGCCGCCCACCCCCGCGACCTCCGCCGGGCCCTGTTGACGGACCGCCGTCAGATGGCGGCCTTCGAGCACGTGCTGGGCTTCCAGCGGCCGTGGATACCAGAACGCCGCCTGGTGGCCGACGACGCCGCGCTGCTCGGCCGCTACCTGGACGCCTGGACCGGTCGCAACCAGTTGGACCGGGCGACGGTGGCCGCGTACCGGCAGGCGATCCAGATCCCCAGCACCGCGCACTGCTCGATCGAGCCCTACCGCTGGCTGCTGCGTTCGATGGCCCGCCCGGACGGTATCCAGTTCGCCCGCCGGATGAAGAAGCCGATCACCGCACCCACCCTGCACATCCAGGGTGCCTCGGACCCGGTGCTGCTGTCGCACACCGCGCTCGGCGGCGGGGAGTACGTGGCGGCGCCGTACCGCTGGCGGCTGATGCCGGGGGTCGGGCACTTCCCCCACGAGGAGGCGCCCGAGCAGTTCACCGCGGAGCTGCTGGACTGGATCGGCCGCCACAAGGACTGACCGACGAGGACCGACCGACGGGACCGGGCCGGTGGGGTGACCCAAGGGACCCCATCATGCCGGGCCTTAGGTCCCAACTCCCTTTACATTTAGCTCATATGACAAACGCATAGGCCATTTTCGAAGCCCCTGAGGCGGTTACCCCGACCGGCCCAGGGGCATCCATTGCGGTATGACCTGGATGCCCGATCACGGCAGCGCCCCGCGCAGCCGACGCCACAACAGCTCGCCGAGGTCCAACCACCGCCCCGACCGGGCGGACGACCTCGGATACGACGGTGTGGAGCGCCATCAGCGCTCGACGCAGCCGCAGCTCGGCATCCCGCGCATCCTCGGCCGCCGCGCCCGCTGGGTGGGCGTACGACTGCGACGCGAGACCTGAGGCCCCGCGCCGCATCCTTACCGCCGCACCGCCGGTCGGTTCACCACCGGCGGTCGGTTCACCACCGCTGGTCAGTTCACCACCGTCGGCGACAGCGCCGTGAACCAGAGCAGGACGAAGGTCGCCACCGACATGATCGGCACCAGCACCTTGGTCTCGACGTCGTTGCCGCTGCGCTTGATCAGCACCACCTCGTAGCGCTCCTTGTGCGGCCAGAGCAGCGGCGCGCCCTTCTTCGTCAGGCAGTCGCCCAGCAGGTGCGCCAGCGTGCCCAGCGCGACCGCGTACGGGAGCCAGCCCGGGGCGTTCGGCATCCAGGTGTTCATCCCGGCGGTGCCCAGCACCGCGAGGCCGATAATGGTGATCCACATGGTCGGGCCGTCGCCCGGCGGGTGCAGCCGCAGGGCGCGGATCGCGAGCGCCAGCAGGAAGAACGTCACGCCGAGGGTGAAGTAGCGGCCCAGGAAGGTGACGCCCGCCCAGGTGCCGGCGCCCATCAGCGCGACGAAGAGCAGCGAGTGGGTCGCGTGCCGGTGGCCGCCGGAGATCCAGGCCACGAAGCGGCAGAGCACCTTGGAGACCGGGCCGAGGAAGTTGGCGATCGTCCCGTCGTGGTGGTCGAGGTCCGGCAGCAGGGCGGCCCCCGCGCAGAGCACCGTGCCCATCAGGATGTCGGCCGGCTGCAGCGTGGTGTCCAGCAGCAACGGCGGCAGGAAGGGCGCCGAGGCCGCGTACAGCATCGCGCCGCTGACCGCGTGCGAGTGACCCATCATCGAACTTCCCGACCTCCGCTCGGGCCCACTCCGGGACGGGCCCGGTTGAGCCGAACGGGTGAGCGCGGCCGACGCTACCAGGCAGGACTGACGGTGCGACGGATATCGGCCATCACCGGCGGTTGGACCCGGGACACAGCCCGCGGGCCCCGCAGGAGAACCAACGGCGGAACCAGCGACAGAGCCGACAGCGGACCCGACGGCGGTCCGGTCAGAGCGCGCAGCCCTGGGTATCCACCCGGGCCGTCGCGATGCTGCCCTTGTCGGCGTCCTCGCGGACCTCGGCGGCGGTCAGCACGTACCCGGTGTCCGCACTGTCCAGCGACTTGGCGAAGACCACGCCGAACACCTGCCCGTCCGGGGTGAGCAGCGGGCCGCCGCTGTTGCCCTGGCGGACCAGCGAGCGCACCGAGTAGACGTCGCGGACGACCTGGCCGCGGTGGTAGATGTCCGGGCCGTTGGCCTGGATCCGGCCGCGGATACGGGCCGGCTGGACGTTGAAGGAGCCGTTCTCGGGGAAGCCGGCCACGATCGCGTTGTCGTTGGTCTTCGCCTCGCCCGCGAAGGCGAGCGCGGGCGCGTTCAGCTTGGGCACGTCCAGGATCGCGATGTCGCGCTGCCAGTCGTAGCGGACCACGGTCGCGTCGTACAGCTGCCCGACGCCGCCGATCTGGACGGTGGGCTCGTCGACGCCGCCGACCACGTGGGCGTTGGTCATCACCCGGTGCGGGGCGTAGACGAAGCCGCTGCCCTCCAGGGTCTTGCCGCAGGAGGTGGCGGTACCGACCACCTTGACCAGGCTCTGCTTGGCCCGGGCCACCGCCGGGCTGCCGGCCAGCGCCGGGTCGGGGATGTCGACCTGGGTGATCGGCTCGTGCTCGAAGGGGTTGAAGACCTGGGGGAAGCCGTTGCGGGCGAGCACCTTGGAGAAGTCGGAGAACCAGTTGGGCGCGTCGGAGGGCAGCGCGTCCTGGACGCCGCCGAGGATCGCGGAGGTGCGGACCTGCTTCGAGACGGTCGGCAGGGACGTTCCGGCGAGCGCCGAGCCGATCAGCCAGGCCACCAGCAGCATCGAGATCACGTTGACGACGGAGCCGCCGGCCGCGTCCAGTGCCTTCGCCGGGCGGCGGTCGATGTGGCCGCGCAGCTTCCAGCCGAAGTGGGTGGTGATCGCCTGCCCGATCGCCGCCAGCACGATGACCACCACGACGGCGACCACCGAGGCGGTGGTGCCGGGGTTGAGGTGATCGAGCAGCAGCGGCAGCAGCTGGACGGCGATCAGCCCGCCGCCGAGAAAGCCGAGGACCGACAGGATGCCGACCACGAAGCCCTGCCGGTAGCCCGACACGGCGAATCCGATGGCGGCGGCGATCAGCAGCAGATCCAGGACATTCACCCCGACACCCTCCCACGGCGGGCCGCGCGGCCGCGCGGACGGGCGTTCACGGAGTCCTGGCGTCGCCGCCCAGCAGCGCGCGGGAGCGGTCGCGGTCGCCCTGGGCCAGTTCGATCGCCTCGTCCGAGAGGTCGACGGTCCGGGAGGTGTCCCAGGGCAGTTCCAGGCCGCTGTGGTGCAGCACCCGGTCGATCACTCCGGCGGTGAAGCCCCAGACCAGCCGGCCGCCGACGGCGAAGGCCGGGCCGAGGTGGCCGGAGGGGTGGCGCAGCCGGGCCCGGTTCGCCGGGTCGGTCAGCTCGGCGATCGGCACCCGGAACACCGCGCCGGTCTCGCACCGGTCCACCGGCGCGACCGGCGACTCCTGGCGCCACCAGCCGAGCACCGGGGTGACCACGAACCGGCTGACCGGGATGTAGAGGGCGGGCAGGGCGGCGAACACCTGCACCCCGGCCGGGTCCAGGCCGGTCTCCTCCCAGGCCTCCCGCAGCGCCGCCGCGACCGGTCCGGGCCCGGCCGGGTCGCCGTCCTCCGGGTCGAGGGCGCCGCCCGGGAAGGACGGCTGCCCGGCGTGCGAGCGCAGCGAGCGGGCCCGTTCGATCAGCAGCAGGTCCGGGCCGTCGGCGCTCTCACCGAAGAGCATCAGGACCGCCGACGCCCGGCCGCCCTCGGCGGGCGGCAGGAAGCGGCTCAGCTGCTCGGGCCGTACCCGCTCGGCGGCGTCGCGGACCGGCAGCAGCCACGGCGGCAGACCGTCCCGCTCGATCCGCGCCGTCACTCGGCCACCGCCAGGTCCGCGACCTCGCCGTCGTGCGCGGCCGCCGCGGCCCGTGCCGCCGCCTCCCCCGGGTAGTCGGCGGGCGGCCGCAGCCGCTGGCCGGGCTGCCCGCCCAGTTCGTACTTGAGCAGCTTCCTCGCCTTCTCCGGGTCGGTCTCGCCCTCCCCGTAGGACGGGCAGAGCGGCGCGATCGGGCAGGCCCCGCAGGCCGGCTTGCGGGAGTGGCAGATCCGGCGGCCGTGGAAGACCACCCGGTGGGAGAGCATCGTCCACTCGGACTTCGGGAAGATCTCGGCGACGGCCGCCTCGACCTTCACCGGGTCCTCGTCGGTCGTCCAGCCGAAGCGTCGCGCGAGCCGCCCGAAGTGGGTGTCCACGGTGATCCCCGGGACGCCGAAAGCATTGCCGAGGACGACGTTGGCGGTCTTGCGCCCGACGCCCGGCAGGGTGACCAGGTCCTCCAGCCGGCCGGGGACCTCGCCGCCGAAGGTGTCCCGCAGGGCGATGGAGAGGCCGATCAGCGACTTCGCCTTGGCGCGGAAGAACCCGGTCGGCCGGATGATCTCCTCCAGCACCTCCGGCTCCGCCGCCGCCATGTCCTCGGGCGTCGGGTACTTCGCGAACAGGGCCGGCGTCGTCTGGTTCACCCGCAGGTCCGTCGTCTGCGCCGACAGCACCGTGGCCACCAGCAGCTCGAACGGGTTCTCGAAGTCCAGCTCGGGGTGTGCGTACGGATACAGCTCCGCCAGCTCCCGGTTGATCCTCCGTGCCCGCCGCACCATCGCCAGGTGCGACTCCGGCTTCCTCGGCTTCACACCCGGCTCAGCGGCCGCCCTCTTCGCTGCCGGCGCGGCCTTCTCGACCTTGCTCTCTGCCATGCCCGAAGGCTACGCCGCCCGACCGGCGGCAGGCAGCAGATCTCCCAGAGCCCCGCTCGCGACGGCTCCGCGCGGAGGCGGGCGGGTTGCGCGAAGGCCGCTACGGCCGGTGTGCCAGGACTGAGCCGTCGAGATCGGTCACACCGTTCACGCCCACGAAGCCCAGCGCTGTTTCCAGTTCCTCGCGGAGCAGGTCGAAGACCTTGTCGACCCCGGACGGTCCGAGCGCGGCCAGACCATAGGCGGCCGGGCGGCCGATGAGCGACGCGTCGGCCCCGAGCGCCAAGGCCTTGACCACGTCCGAGCCGCGTCGCACCCCACCGTCCAGGTAGACCTCGAGCCTGCCGTCCGCCGCTGCCACGACCTCCGGCAGGGCCGCGATGGTGGAGGGCTGCGAGTCGAACTGGCGGCCGCCGTGGTTGGACACGATGACGGCGTCGACCCCCGTGTCGGCAGCCCGAACGGTGTCCTCGCCGGTCATGACCCCCTTCACGACGATCTTCCCCGGCCACCGCTCACGCAGCCGCTCGACATCCGCCCACGTCGCGGCCGCGTTCTCCATGGTGTGCATGAATCCGCCCATCTCCCTCATGCGCATGCGCCGCCCGTCGATCCGGTAGTTGCCGAACGTGGGCCGACGGCCGGTGGCGAGCCGGGCCAGCCAGCCGGGCCTGAGGCCGGTGTCCACCACATCGCGCAGAGTCGGCCGCGGTGGCAGGGCCATGCCGTGATGCAGGTCCCGCTCGCGCTTGCTGGACAGATTGACGTCACCGGCCACGACGAGCACCTCGACACCGGCGGCCTCGGCGCGGTCGACGTGCTCGCGGGTGAGGCCGGCGTCGGTCCAGAAGGAGATCTGCGCCCAGATCGACTTCGGCGCGGCAGCGACCACTTCCTCCAGGGAGCAGGCGGACCAGGCGCTGTGGACGAGGACGGTTCCGGCTCGTTCGGCCGCCCTCGCGAAGGCGAGGTCGGCCTGCGGGTGAAAGAGGCTCAGCATTCCCAGCGGCGAGATCATGACTGGAAGGGCGAGCCGCTGACCGAGAACCCGGGTGCCCGGTTCGATCTCGCTCATGTCGCGCAGGACGCGCTGGCGCAGACGCAGCCTGACCAGGTCCTCGGTATTGTCCTGAAGGGTCAGTTCATCGAGCGCGCCGCCTTCGAGGAAATCGAAGATCATGCGCGGCAGCTTTCGCCGGGCCTGCCTGCGCATGTCCTCGATGTTCACGATCTTTTCGGCCACCGGTAGCTCCCGCCTCGTCCTGCCGAGCGCATACCCGGACGAGCGACCGGAAGCTCAGCGATCCCAAGTTTGCGGGTCGGCCCCACTCGCCCCTATGTATCATTCACACAGTTCATGGCGATCGGCTTGTTGAATTGTCCAAATCACAATGTGTGGCACGTCGCCGAACGGCTTTCATGCGGGATGCTGGAGGAGGTGGACGAGTTGGCGCGGCTGACTCAGATCGTCAACGCCTTGGGACCGTCGATAGTCCGGGTTACGCACAGCATGCCGGACCTCGACCCCGAGATCGCCGGCCTGGTGATCCACGACGAACTCCGGGAATTGCGGCCGACTTCCGCCGGACTGCTGCTCGCGGTGGGCGTGTGTCCGGCCGGTGAACCCTGGCTGCGTCTGCTCGAACGCGCAGAAGCCGGCGGGTTCGGCTGCGTCGCCGTCAAGACGTACGGGATCGGCGAACGGCAGATCGCCGAAGCCGCGGGTTCCGGCTCGATTCCGGTCCTGCTCCTCGCCGACGAGGTCTCCTGGGAACAGCTCATCGCCTTGCTGTCGTCGGCCATCAGCTACAGCCGGCCCGCCGGACAGGGGGACGGCGGGAACAGCCTGGGCGACCTGTTCACGCTTGCCAACGCCGTCGCCTCCGCCATCGGAGGGGCGACCGCGATCGCCGACCCGGCACGCCGCATGCTGGCCTACTCAACCGTCGACGGCCAGCTGATCGACGACACCCGGAGGCAGAGCATCCTCGATCTGCAGGTGCCGACGGACCCTCAGATCGTCGCGGAGTACCAGGCCGTGCACAGCGCGCCAGGGGTCATCGAAGTAGCCGGCAGAGGCACCGACCTGCCGAGACTGGCCACCTCGATCAGGGCCGGCGGTGAACTCCTCGGCTCGATGTGGGTCATCGATCCCGGCGAGCAGGAGCGTGAGCTGGCCTGCCGGCGGCTCGTCGAAGCCTCCAACATCGCCGCCCTCCATCTGCTCCGTGTGCGCACGGAACGAGAGGGCCTGCACCGGCGCCGCAGCGACCTGCTGACAGCGCTGCTGGCTCAGGCCGATGTGCCGCACGACGTCATGAAGCGGCTGGCGCTCCCCGCCACGACGAATGCGCGGATCGCCGCGCTGGCACTGGCTGAGATCCCTCCGGAGACGGAGCCCACGGCCGCCGTCCACCAGGTACTCGACCTCGTGACGCTGCATTGCCAGGGCGAGCTGGGCTTCAGCGCCGCGACGGCCATCGACGACGTGGTGTACGTGCTGCTTCCCGCACCGCCCGGACGTGCGCGTTCGCTGCAGCAGCGACTGCTCGCAGGTGTGGCCGCACACGTCCGGCGCTCCTACGGATACCGGCTCCGGATCGGCGCGGGCGGCGAGGTCGCCGACCTCAAGGACGCCGCCCGGTCGAGGGAGCAGGCCGACCGCGTGATTCAACTGATGGGACTGCCCAGCCGGCAGAGCACGCGCACGACCACGACGGATGCGGACATCGTGTTCGCTGAAGACGTCCGCCCCCAGATCGCCCTGCTGCACCTGGCCGAGCGCTGTCCGGTCGCCGACCGCGCCATGGACGAGACCATCAACACCATGGCCGAGTACGACCGGTCCAACAACAGCCAGTACCTGCCAACCCTTTCGAGCTATCTGCAGGCCCACGGCGACATCGCCGGAATGGCTCGCGCCCTGCATGTGCACGCGAACACCTGCAGATACCGCCTCAGCAGAATGAAGGAGCTGTTCGACGTGGATCTCACCGACGCCGATGCCCGTCTCGTCATGGCCCTCCAGCTGAGGCTGCGCGATCTCGTCGCCTGACAGGGCCGCACTCGACGAAGGCGGCCCTGCGGATCGGGATCGAAACGATCAGAGCACGCTGGCCAGGAACGCCTTCGTCCGCTCGTTCCGCGGAGACAGCAGGACCTGCCCCGGTGAGCCGGACTCCACGACCGTCCCGTTGTCCATGAAGACGACGGTGTCGGCGACCTCGCGGGCGAAGCCCATCTCGTGTGTCACCACGACCATCGTCATACCCTCACCGGCGAGATCGCGCATCACCGTCAGGACCTCACCGACGAGTTCCGGGTCGAGCGCCGAAGTCGGCTCGTCGAAGAGCATGAGCGAAGGACGCATGGCCAGAGCCCGTGCGATCGCGACCCGTTGCTGCTGGCCACCTGAGAGTTGCCCGGGATAGGCATCGCCCCGATTCCCCAGTCCGACCCTGTCGAGCAGCGACCGGGCGTGTTCGAGAGCCGCCGACCGGCTCTCCCCTCGCACCGAGATCGGCGCCAGCATGATGTTCTGCAACACGGTCATGTGCCCGAACAAGTTGAATCTCTGGAACACCATCCCGATGTCGCGGCGGGCCCGCGCGATGTCGCGCGACCGCAGCTCGTACAGCTTGTCGCCCCGCTCGCGGTATCCGACCAGGCCGCCGTTGACCGAGAGTTCGCCGGAGTCCACCTTCTCCAGATGGTTGATACAGCGCAAGAACGTGCTCTTGCCCGATCCGGACGGGCCGACGATGCACAGCACCTCGCCGTCGCGGACCTCCAGGTCGATGCCACGCAGGACCTCGACCGAACCGTAGCTCTTGCGCACCTGCTCGGACCTGACGATGACTCTATCGGGCATCGGGGGCCACCGGTCCCTTCTTCATTCGCGGGTGGATTCCACGTGGAGCAAAGCCGCGTGGCCGACCGGACGCCGCTCGGAAAGCGCGACCGAATCTCCGCTCCAGGAAGTACTGCGCCACCGAGAGCACAGTCGTGAGCGCGAGATACCAGAGGCTGGCGACGATCAGCAGCGGGATGGTCTGGTACGTGCGCGCATAGATGACCTGCGCGGAGTAGAGAAGCTCGGAGATCGCCAACACGCTGACCAGTGAGGTGCTCTTCAGCATGGAGATCAGCTCGTTGCCGGTCGGCGGCACGATCACCTTCATCGCCTGCGGCAGAACCACCTTGCGCAGGGTCTGGAAGTGGGTGAGGCCGAGCGAGTGCGCGGCCTCGGTCTGGCCGTTGTCGACCGACTGGATGCCGGCTCGCACGATCTCGGCCATGTAGGCCGCCTCGTTGAGCCCGAGCCCGAGCAGCGCGGCCGCCAACGGGGTGACGATGGAATTCGCCGAACCGGAGAACAGCTGCGGGCCGAACGGAATGCCTATCCCGATCTGCGGGAAGATCGCCGAGAGGTTGTACCAGAAGATCAGCTGGACCAGCACCGGCGTGCCGCGGAAGAACCAGATGTACAGGCCGCTTGCGGCGGCGATCACCGGGTTCTTCGACATTCGGGAAATCGCGAGGACGTTTCCCAGGACGACACCGATGGCCATGGCCATGACGGTGAGTTCCAGGGTCAGCAGCGCGCCCTTGACGATGGTTCCGCTGAAGACGTACTGACCCACCACATCGAACTGGAAGCGGGGGTTGGTCAGCAGTGTGTGGATTCCCATCGCCGCCAGGACGAGCACCACTGCCGCCGCGATCCACCGCTCCGGGTGGCGTAGCGGGACAACCTTTCTCGCCGGGCGGCCTGGAGCCGCACGGCCCGGCGTCGCGTCAGCGATCGCGTTCTGGGAGCTATGCACCGTTGTCATTGACCTTCGCACTCGTGACCGCCACCGACTCAAGGCCCCACTTGGCCAGCACGGCCTTGTACACCGGGCCGGTCAGGGCCTGGGACATCGCCGCCTGAACGGCATCGGTGAGACCGCTGTTCTTGCCGATGCCGATGGCGATCGGACTGAATCCGGTATCCGCCTGCACCTCGATCGACGGGTTCTGCTTGGCCGCGTAGCCGACCACCGTGGAGTCCTCGTACAGCCCGTCGATCCGGCCGGACGCCAGCGCGAGAACCGGGGAGTTCTGGTCTGGGTACAGCTTGAGATCGATGGGCTGCCGACCGGACTCGGTGCACTTCCTGTCGAGGTCGGGAAGCACCTCGGTCACCTGGTAGGAGCCCACCAGAGCACCGATGGTGTGACCGCACATGGAGTCGACCGAGAGCTTCCGCGGATTGCCCTTCTGGACACCCAGCGCATCACCGGTTTGGGCATACGTGACGAAGTCGAGGATCTTCTCGCGCTCGGGCGTCGGGGCCATCTCAGCGACGCTGACGTCGTAGCGGCCGGCCGCGATGCCGGGAGTGATCTGGTCGAACGCGACCACCTGGACATCGAGCGTCAGCCCCAGCGACTGGGCCAGCAGCCGGGCGATGTCCGGGTCGAGTCCGATCAGGTCCTCGGTGCCCGGGGCGTAGGAGCTTCCGGGCGGCGCGTTGGTCACCATCGCCACCGTCAACGTGCCCTTGGCCCGGACGGCCGCGGGGAGAAGCGCGACTGCCGCGCTCACCGGGGAAGCGCTGGGGAGCGGGCCCCCGGCATTCGTCGGCGAGCCGGCGCCGGAGGTGCCACCCGCGGCGGTGCAGGCGGCGAGCGATACGCAGCAGACAAGCGCAGCCGGTGCGACACCTCGCATCCACCTTGGCTTCCCACCTGTGGCGCGTCGGGATGATGACCTGTTGATCCTCAACTGCTTCTCCTTGTCGATCGCCGTGACCCCCTCGCCGGCGATGAGGCCCTCCCTGACGACTGCCTCGATCGCGAGTGACCTCATAGTGCAGGCCGGGGCGCCGCATGGCCTTGGAAAATGACACAGCGATGCGGGCGTGAGCTTGGACGATCGGCCAGGTTCGGATGGCTCGTCGAGAACTAACGTGGTGGCCGGCGGGTGTCGCCGATACCCCGTTCTGTCGCTTTATTGAGAGCTGGAGAGTCCCCGTGAGCCTTGCTGCGGTCACCCGGTTTCAGGCCGAGGGTGTCGGATCCGAACTTGCGCTGTCGGCCGAGGCGGTCGCCTTCGCGGGAATCGTGTGCACGACCCAGATTCCCGACCGAGAGGACGGTTCGATCGAACTGGGCGACATCCGAGCGCAGACCCGGCAGATGCTGACCAACTTGGCCGTGGCCCTCGAACGGGCGAACAGCGATCTGAGCCGGCTGCTGCACCTGACGATCTACCTCACCGACATCGACGACCGCGAGGTCTTCAATGAGGTCTACGCCGAGTTCGTACCCCTGCCGTTCCCCGCACGATGCTGCGTCGCCGTCTCCGCGCTCGCCGTTGACGGGATGCGTGTGGAAGTGACCGCGCTGGCCGCGCAGAGGCTCGGGTGACAAGGAACTTGGCGACACACTTCCGATCGATGCGCTGCGGTGGCTCAGGTGCGCCTGATGGTTGAACGAGCGGGGTGAGGTGCCCGACCAGCAGGCGCCGGCCCGGCAGGCCGGTACGGATGTGAGGATGACCTCCCAGCTGGTGCGGAAGCCGGAGGCCAAGGGGCTGTTGAACCGGAAGACCGATCCACCGGACACCCGGGCGCGCGGCCGCGGATCACCGCGCGCGGGGCGGAGCCGGCGCAGGCCGCGATCACCGAGGTCGAGCGGGCGGACGCGGCGTTCTTCCGCCCAGTTGCCCGGGACGCGGAGGAGCTGGGCGGTCCCGGCGGACTGGACGGCCTGGTCGGCGGTGGCGAGCGCGGTGCAGAACCCCGCGCAGCCGTTGTTGACGTCGAAGCCGACGGCGGCGGGTATGCCGAGCCGGCCGGCGACCTGGGTGGCGATGCTCAACCACGCCCGGCGGCTGTACCGCGACCGCTCCGCAGCCGGCCGCGATCAGCGCCGGTACAGCCCGTCCAGCTCGCCGAAGCCCAGCGAGCCGTCCAGTTCCGTGAGGGTGCCCGCGCCGAGCAGCTCGGCGGCGGCCCGACGGGCGGCGGTGTACGCGAGCTGGGCGAGCCCGGTGCCGACGCTGATCCGGCGGACCCCGGCGGCGGCGAGTTCGGCCACGCCCGGTCCACCCGCCACCGCCATCGCGTTCACCGGCAGCGGGGACGCCGCGCAGAGCCGGGCCAGTGCCTCCAGGTCCAGCAACCCGGGGACGAACAGGCCGTCCGCGCCCGCCCGCGCGTACGCCTCCGCCCGGGCCAGCACCTCGTCGAGCCGGCCGCCGGGCTCGCCGATCCCGAACAGGAAGACATCCGTCCGGGCGTTGACCACCAGCTCCGGCAGACCCGCCTCCGCCGCCGCCTCCCGGGCGGCCCGCAGCCGGGCGGCCTGGTCCGCCACCGGGAACAGCGGACCGCCGGCGGCCGTGGAGTCCTCCAGGTTCACGCCGACCGCTCCGGCCCCGACCAGCAGCCGCACGGTGGCGGCGACATCGGCCGGCTGCGGGCCGTAGCCGCCCTCGGCATCGACGGTGACCGGCAGGTCGACGGCCGCGACGATCCGGCGGGCCGCCGCCACCATCTCCTCCCGGCCGAGCCGCTGGCCGTCGCCGTGCCCGAGCGACCAGGAGACGCCTCCGCTGGTGGTGGCGATCGCACCGGCACCGGCCGAGGCGATCACCGCCGCACTGCCCGCGTCCCAGGCGTTGGGCAGGACGAGTACGCCGCCCTCGGTGAGCGCCCGCAGACGCAGCGCCTGGTCCCGGAGCGCGGTCGAGGTCGTGGAGGTGCTGCGGGGGTGTGTGGGCATGGCGGTGACCGTCCTTCGTACCGTCGGATCGTCTGAACTGTCCGACGGCGGTGCGGTGCTGCCCCGCCGTCCGGCTCCCGCATCCTGCGGCCCGGCCCGGCCGGTGCTCCATTGATTAAGCTGAGGCCGAATCCTGAGGGAGGCGATGCGATGCGGACCGAACTGGCGTTCTCGGTGAACGACCTGGCACAGACCCGGTTCGCCGTCTCCCCCCTGTGGGAGGTCGTGACCAGCCTCCGGGCCCTGGCCACCGCCCCCGTCCCCGCCCTGCACCGCCGCTGGGCCGAGCAAGTCCGCCCCCGGCTGGCCGGCGCCGGGCTGGAGCGCGGCCGGCTGGCCGCCCTGGTCCCGGCCACCGGGCATCTGCCGGACTTCCTCAACCCCACACCGGCCGGCCCCTCCCCCGCCCTCGCGGACGAGCTGACCGCGATCACCGCCACCGCCCCGGAGCAGGTCCGGGCCGATCTCGACTGTCTGGCGGCCGAACACGGCGGCCGCCTCCCGGCCCGGCTCCGGCCGCTGTACCGCGACCCGCCGGCCCAGCTGCCCAGGGTGGCCGCCGAGATCGAGACCTACTGGCAGCTGGCGCTGGCGCCGTACTGGGCCAGGATCCGCGCGGTGCTGGAAGCCGACGTGTTCCACCGGGCGCGACAAGCCGTGGAGCACGGCACCGCCCGGGTGCTCGACGATCTGCACGAGACCGTCCGCTGGGACGGCCGCGCGCTCCGGCTGGAACAGCGGCACTGCGCCGTCGAGCGGCTGGACGCCGGGGCCGGGCTGCTGCTCGTCCCGTCCGTGTTCGCCTGGCCCAGGGTGCTCACCCGCTCACTGCCACCCGACCCGCCGCAGCTCGCCTACCCGGCGCGGGGGATCGCCGCCCTGTGGGAGCGCCGGCCGGGCAGCCGGTCCGACGCCCTCGCCGCCGTCCTGGGCCGGTCCCGGGCCCGGCTGCTCGCCGAACTCGACTCGCCCGCCTCCACCACCGAGCTCGCCCGCCGGACCGGACTGTCTGCGGCCGCGGTCTCCCAGCACCTGACCGCGCTGCGGTCGGCCGGCCTGACCAGCGCCCACCGCGCGGGCCACGCCGTGCTCTACGCCCGCACCGCCGTCGCCGATGCCCTGTTCGATCCGGCGGACATCGCACCGCGCCCCGCCGGGTAACCCTCGGTACGAATGGCCCCGCGCAGCACCCCTCGGCGTACCCCCTCCTCATATGATCGGAGCGACATGCGCCATGCTTGGTGATGCAGAGCACTGTACGAACTTGCGCCGGCGGGCTTGACAGCCGACCGGCCGAGAAGGAGGAAGCACGTGGACGACGTTCTGCGGCGCGCCGCACTCTTCGCGGCACTCGACGACGAACAGGCCGGCGAGCTGCGCGCTTCCATGACCGAGGTCACCCTCGCCCGCGGTGAGTCGCTGTTCCACGAAGGCGACCCGGGCGACCGGCTGTACGTCGTCGCGGAGGGCAAGGTCAAGCTGCACCGCGCCTCGCCGGACGGGCGGGAGAACATGCTCGCCGTCCTCGGCCCGAGCGAGATGATCGGCGAGCTGTCGCTGTTCGACCCGGGCCCGCGCACCGCCACCGCGAGCGCGCTGACCGAGGTCAAGCTGCTGGGCCTCGGCCACGGCGATCTCCAGCCCTGGCTGCACGCCCGCCCCGAGGTCTCGATCGCGCTGCTGCGCGCCATCGCGCGCCGACTGCGCCGGACCAACGACGTGATGTCCGACCTGGTCTTCTCCGACGTGCCCGGTCGCGTCGCCAAGGCCCTGCTGGACCTCTCCCGCCGGTTCGGCGTGCAGTCCGAGGAGGGCATTCACGTCGCCCACGACCTCACCCAGGAGGAGCTGGCCCAACTGGTCGGCGCCTCCCGCGAGACGGTCAACAAGGCGCTCGCCGACTTCGCCGGCCGCGGCTGGCTGAAGCTGGAGGCCCGCGCGGTGGTCCTGATGGACGTCGAACGGCTGTCGCGCCGCTCGCGCTGACGGCGCCGCACCCGACGAGGGCTCGTACACCGACCGGTGTACGAGCCCTCGCGCATGCCGTCGTCGTGCCGCCGTCGTGCCGTCAGGACCGACGGACGGGCCCGGCGAGAGGCCCCGCGACGGGGCAGGTACCCGGCGGCAGGTGCGCGGCTCAGATCAGCCCGTGCTCCTCCAGGTACTGGAGCTGGGCCAGGACCGACAGCTCGGCGGCCGGCCAGAGCGACCGGTCCACGTCGGCGTAGACCCGGGCCACCACCTCGGGCGCGGTCCGGCAGCCGGCCTCCACGGCGGTCTCCACCTGGGCGAGGCGGTTGGCCCGGTGGGCGAGGTAGTAGTCGACGGCGCCGAGCGCGTCCGCGAGCACCGGCCCGTGGCCGGGCAGAACGGTCCGCACGCCGTGCTCGGAGGCCATGGTGTGCAGGCGGCGCAGCGAGTCCAGATAGTCGCCGAGCCGGCCGTCGGGGTGGGCGACCATCGTGGTGCCGCGCCCGAGGACGGTGTCGCCGGTGAGGATCGCGCCGTCGACGGGCAGGTGGAAGGTCAGCGAGTCCGAGGTGTGACCGGGGGTGGCGACCACCCGCAGGTCGAGACCGCCGATGTCCAGGCGCTGCCCGTGGGTCAGGCCCTCCGAGCCCAGCCGGTGTGCCGGGTCCAGGGCGCGGACCTCGGTACGGGTCAGCTCGGCGAAGCGGGCGGCGCCCTCGGAGTGGTCGGCGTGGCCGTGGGTGAGCAGGGTGAGCGCGACGCGCTTGCCCTGCTGTTCGGCGGTGTCGATCACCCGGCGCAGATGGCCCTCGTCGAGCGGGCCGGGGTCGACGACCACCGCGAGGTCCGAACCGGGCTCGGAGAGCAGCCAGGTGTTGGTGCCGTCCAGCGTCATCGGCGACGGGTTCGGCGCCAGCACGCAGAGCGCCCGGGGGGTGGCCTCGCCGCCGATGCCGGCGGCGGGGTCACCCGGGAGGAGACCGCTCACCGGCCGCCCCCGCCGGTCCGGACGATCGCGCGCGGCGGCATCGGCCTGAGCAGGTCGCGCAAGCCCGGGGCATGGTCCTCGCCGATCCCGGCGTCGAAGGCGAGGGTGCGGGGGATCAGGCTGCGGGCGGGCATCTCGCGTGCCGTCCGGCGAGCCACGTCGTTGTGGTTCATCGGGCGAGGTCCTCTCTGTTCATCGGATTGTCGTAGTTCATCGAGTTGTCGGACTGATCGGATTCTGCAGGTCTTCGGTGTTCGCGGTGCACGGCCTCCGCGGGCTCCCGGCGCTCCGGCGCCCAGGGCCACCGGCGCTCCGGCTACTGGGCGCGCTCGGGGAACTCTCCATCGATGGTCAGCTCTTCATACCCCGACCACCGAACGGTCATTCGATCACCCCGGACCTCGGCCCGGCCGAGGACCGGTTCCAGCGACCTGCCCCCGGCCGCCGCCAGGGCCTCGGCGGCACTGCGCGCCGGCAGCAGCTCGCGCAGCACCGTGACAGTCGGCGGCAGCATGCCGTAGCGGCCCTGCTCATAGCCCTCGACGGCCTCGGCCGGCGAGAGCCAGGCGACCTTGTCGGCCTCGCCGACCTCCAGCGCCGCGCGCTGCCCCGGCGGCAGGGCGGCCACGAAGAACCAGGTGTCGTACCGACGCTCCTCGAACTCCGGGGTGATCCACCGGGCCCAGCCGGCCAGCAGATCGCTGCGGAGCAGCAGGCCGTGCTCGCGGAGGAAGTCGGCGAAGGAGAGCTCGTGGGCCTCCAGCGCGGCGCGCTCGGCGCTCCAGTCACGCGGTTCGGCGGTGCCGGCGGTGTCCGGGCCGGCCAGCAGGACGCCGGCCTCCTCGAAGGTCTCGCGGACGGCGGCACAGACCACCGCCTGCGCGGTCCGGGCGTCCGTGCCGAGCCGCCGCGCCCACTCCTGCGGGCCCGGGCCGGCCCAGCCGAGTTCGGCCTCGGCGTCGCGCGGGTCCACCCCGCCGCCCGGGTAGGCGTACATGCCTGCGGCGAAGGCCATCGAGGTGCGTCGGCGCAGCAGGTACGCCTCCGGCCCGGTGGCCTCGTCCCGCAGCAGCACCACGGTGGCGGACGGCTTGGGCACCGGCGGGGTCAGCTCGCCGGACTCGACCGCCCGGATCCGGGCAGGCCAGCCGGGCGGCATCGGGAGCGTCGTTGCTCGATGGTCCATGCCCGGATGCTAAGCGCCCGGGGGTGGGGTTGGACAGGGCCGGCCGCCGCCCGTTCGGCCCAGGGCCCGCCGCCCAACCCCACCGCGACGATCAGGCTCCGGTCCTGACCCGGACCTGCAGCTCGACCTCGACCGGGGCGTCCAGCGGCAGCACCGTCACGCCGACCGCGCTGCGGGCGTGCACACCGGCTTCGCCCAGCACCCGGCCGAGCAGCTCGCTGGCGCCGTTGATGACACCCGGCTGGCCGGTGAAGTCGGCGGCGGAGGCGACGAAGCCGACCACCTTCACGACCCGCTCGATCAGATCCAGGTCGCCGATCACCGACTTCACCGCGGCCAGCGCGTTGAGCGCGCAGATCTGCGCGAGCTCCTTGGCCTCCTCCGGGGTGATCTCGGCACCGACCTTGCCGGTGTTCGGCAGCTTGCCGCCCACCATCGGCAGCTGGCCGGAGGTGAAGACGAACTCGCCCGAACGCAGAGCCGGTACGTAGGCGGCGACCGGCGCGGCCACCGGCGGCAGGGTCAGGCCCAGCTCGGCGAGCTTCTCCTCGACTTTGCTCATGCGTTCTTCTCCCGCTTGAAGTAGGCCACCAGCTGCTCCGGGTTCGGGCCCGGCACGACCTGGACGAGCTCCCAGCCGTCCTCGCCGAAGTTGTCCAGGATCTGCTTGGTGGCGTGCACGAGCAGGGGCGCCGTCATGTATTCCCACTTGGTCATGGCCAGACTCTAGACGAGCGGCCGCGACGAGCGGGGCGGCCCGCAGGCGGGCGTGTGAGGTGGCCCACAAAGCGGGCATGATTCAGGCCTGGCCCCCCTGATGCTCCAGGCATCCGGCGCGGTCCCTGGTTACCCTCGCGGGAGGGCACCAGAGCAGTGTCGGCCTTCGGAACGGCCTTCGCGCCCTCGGAACGGCCCTCGGCCCTCGAAGACGGACGGAGACGGAGCGTGGCACGCACCCCCGGCCAGGCGGCCCGGCGCGATCCCGACTGGGAGGGCGTACGGCTGCACGTGGTCAGTGGCAAGGGCGGCACGGGGAAGACCACCGTGGCCGCCGCGCTGGCGCTGGCCCTCGCCGCCGAGGGCGGACGGGTGCTGCTGATCGAGGTGGAGGGCCGCCAGGGCGTCGCCGAGCTGTTCGGGATCTCCGCGCTGCCCTACGAGGAGCGCCGGATCGCCTCCGTCTCCCGCGCCCAGCTGGGACTGCCCGGCGGTGGCGGCGGCGGTGAGGTCTGCGCGCTGGCGATCGACACCGAGCAGGCGCTGCTGGAGTACCTCGACATGTTCTACAAGCTCGGGCGGGCCGGCAAGGCGCTGCAGAAGGTCGGCTTCGTCGACTTCGCGACCACCGTCGCGCCCGGCGTCCGGGACGTGCTGCTGACCGGCAAGGCCTGCGAGGCGGCCCGGCGCAAGGGCCCGGACGGGCGCCGGGCGTACGACGCGATCGTGATGGACGCGCCGCCGACCGGTCGGCTCACCCGCTTCCTGAACGTGAACTCCGAAGTGGCCGGACTGGCCCGGATCGGGCCGATACATACGCAGGCGCAGGCTGTGATGCGGGTGCTGAGATCGCCGGAGACCGCGGTGCACCTGGTCACCCTGCTGGAGGAGATGCCGGTGCAGGAGACGGTCGACGGCTTCGCCGAGCTGCGCGAGGCCGCCCTCCCGGTGGGCGGGGTGATGGTGAACATGGTCCGGCCGCCGGTGCTGGACGCGGCAGCGGTGGCGGCGGTGGACGGGGACCACCGCGAGGAGGTCGCGCTGGCCCTCGGCGAGGCGGGTCTCGGGGGGCGCTCGCGCAAGCCGGAGATCGTCCGGACCGCGGTGGAGCCGCTGCTCGACCCGCTGCTGGCGCAGGCCCGGGAGCACGCCGAGCGGGTGGAGCTGGAGCGCGAGCAGCGCGCCGACCTGCAGCAGTTGAAGCTCCCCACGTACGAACTCCCGCTGCTGGGCGAGGGTGTGGACCTCGGCGGGCTGTACCGGCTGGCGGGCGAACTGAAACGGCAGGGGGCGGCGTGAGCGGCAACGGCGTACAGGGGACGGGCAGCCGGCTCGCGGTGGACGGGCTGATCGACGACCCGAAGACCAGGATCATCGTCTGCTGCGGATCGGGCGGCGTGGGCAAAACCACCACCGCGGCGGCGATCGGCCTGCGGGCGGCCGAACGGGGGCGCAAGGTCGTCGTGCTGACCATCGACCCGGCCCGCCGGCTGGCCCAGTCGATGGGCCTGACCGAGCTGGACAACACCCCCCGGATCGTCAAGGGCGTCACCGGCGAGGGCGAGCTCCAGGCCATGATGCTCGACATGAAGCGGACCTTCGACGAGGTCGTGCTGGCCCACGCCGAGCCCGACCGGGCCAAGGCGATCATGGAGAACCCCTTCTACCAGTCCCTGTCGGCCGGCTTCGCGGGCACGCAGGAGTACATGGCGATGGAGAAGCTCGGCCAGCTGAGGGCGGCCGAGGAGTGGGACCTCATCGTCGTCGACACCCCGCCGTCCCGCTCGGCGCTGGACTTCCTGGACGCGCCGAACCGGCTGGGGTCGTTCCTGGACGGCAAGGTGATCCGCATCCTGACCGCGCCGGCCAAGGTCGGCGGCCGCAGCGCGATGAAGTTCCTCAACGTCGGGATGGGCCTGCTCACCGGCACCCTCGGCAAGATCTTCGGCGCCCAGCTGCTGACCGACGTACAGACCTTCGTCAGCGCGATGGACTCGATGTTCGGCGGCTTCCGCGAGCGCGCGGACCGGACGTACCAGCTGCTCAAGGCGCCGGGCACGGCGTTCCTGGTGGTGGCCGCGCCGGAGCGGGACGCGCTGCGCGAGGCCGCCTACTTCGTCGACCGGCTGGCGGCCGACCGGATGCCGCTGGCGGGTCTGGTGCTCAACCGGGTGCACGGCACCGGCGCTCCGCAACTCACCGCGGAGCGTGCGCTGGCGGCGGCCGAGGCGCTGGAGGAGAACGGTTCGGAGCACGCCGGTCCCGAGGCCGAGCTGCTCGCGGCCGGGCTGCTGCGACTGCACGCCGAACGGATGCAGATCATGGGGCGGGAGCGCCGTACCCGCGACCGCTTCGTCTCGGTCTACCCGGACGTGCCGATCGTCGAGGTGGCCGCGCTGCCCGGGGATGTCCACGACCTGGACGGGCTGCGCGTCATCGGTGACCGCCTCAGCGGCGCCGCATAGTCCCGAGCATCGGGCAGTCCCGAGGCGCCGGGCAGTCCCGAGACACCGGGTGCAGTTCTGCCGCACCGGGCGGCACAGTCCTCACACGCCGGGTATGGTCCGCACCGGGGTGGAGGTGGGATCAGCCCGCCTGGGCGTAGTCGGTCAGTATGACGCCGGTCGCGAGCGACTCCTCGTACTCCGTGCGGGCCGTCTCCAGCAGCCGCCGCCACGAGATCACCGTCGGACGGCGGCGCAGCAGCGCTCTGCGCTCGCGCTCCGTCATCCCGCCCCAGACGCCGAACTCCACGCGGTTGTCCAACGCGTCCGCCAGGCACTCCGTGCGAACGGGGCACCCGCTGCACACCGCCTTGGCGCGATTCTGCGCCGCCCCCTGGACGAACAGTTCGTCCGGATCACTAGTGCGGCAGGCGGCCTGCGCACTCCAGTCATCTACCCAGCCCATGCCGGCGCCGTCCTCTCCCGAATCGAGGCTCCCCCACGGCGGCAACGGCATATTCACCGTTGCCAGTTGAGGACGTTACGGAAGAACGACAGCTTGCAACAGCCCCTTCGTGCCCAATCTCGAATGACCCAATCGGACTATGGGTATCGGTCAGCTCACTCGTTGGAGTGACCGCAGGTCGCAAGCCTTGCCAAGTCCATCGCCACCACTCTCGCCACGCACACCATCACAGAGCGCTACCAAGAACAGGCGCACAGCCGGAGACAGCCACCTCAAAACCTGTCCACAGGGAGGCAATTCGGGCAAATCTCATCACTCACAGGAGTGATAAATATTGACGCACCGAAGCTGTCGCAAGCTTGTGACAAGCCTAGGCGAACACCTGCCCCTATGTGCGGGATTCGGCGACGTAGGGTTCTCCTCATGGCACCGAAGCGCCCCCAGGCACCCCAGCCCCCAGGCAACACCGGAGCTCCGCGCGGCCAGCGCCGCGGGTCACCGCAGGATCTCGCGGGACACGGAGTGAAGTTCCTGGGCGTCAGCGTGCTCTCCGGAGTCCTGCTGGCCGGCATGGCCCTGCCCGCCGTCGGCGCGCTCGGGCTCACCGCCAAGAACACGGCGGAGAGTTTCGACAACGTCCCGGACGACTTCAAGACCCCGCCGCTCACCCAGGCCACCCAGATCTTCGACGCCAAGGGCGGCCTGATCGCGAAGGTCTACGAGCGCGACCGCACGGTGATCACGGCCGACCAGATGTCGCCCTACATGCGTCAGGCCCAGGTCGACATCGAGGACGCCCGGTTCTACGAGCACGGCGCCGTCGACCTCAAGGGCGTGCTCCGCGCGGTCAGCAAGAACGCCGAGAGCGGCACCACCTCCCAGGGCGCCTCGACGCTGACCCAGCAGTACGTGAAGAACGTCAACGTCGAGAAGGCCGGCGACGACCAGGCCGCCGTCCTGGAGGCGCAGCGCAAGACGCTGGGCCGCAAGATCCAGGAGCTGAAGGTCGCGATCAAGCTGGAGGAGGACCTGACCAAGGATCAGATCCTCACCAACTACCTGAACATCACCTTCTACGGCCACCAGGCCTACGGAGTGGAATCCGCCGCCCAGCGGTACTTCAGCAAGAGCAACAAGGACCTGACCATCGCCGAGGCCGCCACCCTGGCCGGCGTGGTGCAGAACCCCTCCCAGTACGACCCGGTGCGCTACCCCGAGAACACGGTCAAGCGCCGCAACGTGGTGATCGACAAGATGCTTGAGAACAAGCACATCACCGCGGACCAGGCGAAGGAGGCCAAGGCCGCCCCGCTGGGCCTGAAGTACAAGGACCCGCAGAACGGCTGCATCACCGCCCAGGCGGGCATGGGCTTCTTCTGCGACTACGTGCGCCACGTGGTCAAGCAGGACCCGACGTTCGGCAAGACCGCCGCCGACCGCAAGAAGCTCTGGGACACCGGTGGCCTGAACATCTACACCACCCTGGACCCCGACAAGCAGGCCGCCGCCCAGAACGCGGTGACCAAGAAGGTCTACGTCACCGACTCGGTGTCGGCCGCCACCACCATGATGGAGCCGGGCAGCGGCAAGATCCTGGCGATGGCCCAGACCCGCCCGTACGGACTGGACCCGAACAAGAACCAGACCGTCGTCAATCTCAACGTGGACGCGGCGATGGGCGGCGGCAACGGCTTCCAGACCGGCTCGACCTTCAAGCCGATCCTGGCCGCGGCGGCCCTGGAGTCGGGCATGCTGCCCACCCAGTCGTTCCCGTCCGAGAACAAGATCGACTATCCGTCGATGTCCACCTGCTCGGGCACCTGGAAGAACACCGACAAGCCGAAGGCGACGGTGAAGAACGAGAGCGAGAAGGAGATCGGCCCGTACCAGCTCAAGGAGGCCATGGCCCTCTCGGTCAACACCTACTTCGTGCAGATGGAGCAGCAGGTCGGCCTCTGCGCGATGAAGCAGATGGCCAACAAGCTGGGCATCACCCAGTCCTCCAAGGGTGACGCGTTCCAGGAAGTCCCCTCGATGGTCCTCGGCACGCTGGAGCTGAGCCCGCTGACCATGGCGAACGTCTACGCGACCTTCGCCGCACGCGGCAAGTACTGCACCCCGATCGCGATCAACAAGATCACCACGGTGGACGGCAAGGACGTGAAGGTCCCGCAGTCCACCTGCAGCCAGGCCTTCTCCGAGAACACCGCGGACGCCCTCAACACCGTTCTGCTCAACGTGACCGAGAAGGGCACCGCAGCCGACCTTCCCCTCTTCGACGGCCGGCAGATCGCCGGTAAGACCGGCACCACCGACGAGAAGAAGGCCGCCTGGTTCAACGGCTACACGCCGCAGCTCGCCACCGCCGTCTGGCTCGGCGGCCCGGCCGGCGGCGTGAAGATGAAGAACATCAGCATCGGCGGCACGCAGTTCCAGGAGGTGTTCGGTGCCACCGGCCCCGGCCCGATCTGGAAGCTGGCGATGGACCAGGCGCTGAAGGGCACTCCCAAGGAGACCTTCCAGACCATCAGCATCCCGGACCCGCCCAAGACCGACCCGAACGCGAACGCGACTCCCACGTCCGGCGCCAGCCAGCCGGGCGGCGACGCGGCCGCGGCCGGCGGTAACCCGGGTGCCCCGGGTAACCCCGGCAACCCTGGCAACCCCGGCAACCCCGGTGGGGGCCCGGGCGGTAACCCCGGCGGGGGTGGCAACCCCGGTGGGGGCGCCAACAACGCCGGCGGGATGATCGGCGGCGGGTTCACCCTCCCGCCGGGCGTCATCGGCGGGAACAACGGCGGCGGTCGGCACGGCGGCAACGGCGGCTGAGCAGGCCAGTGGCAACGCCGGAGGGCGCCCCCCGAATCATCGGGGGGCGCCCTCCGGCGTTGCGGGCCTCAGCCCTCGCCGGGGGCTGGGGCCCGCCAGGTCGTACTGGACCTGGCTGGGCTGGGCTGGGCTGGGCTGGGCTGGGCTGAACGAAAACGGTCGGGGACCGGTCGGGCCCGGCCGGGAAAGTCCAGCCCTCCCGCCCCGCCCTCAGCTGAGCGCGGCCTTCACCGCGGCGGCCACCCGGCCGCCCTCGGCGAGCCCGTCCACCTTCGGCTTCACCAGCTTCATCACGGCGCCCATGCCCTGCGGCCCGGTCGCCCCGCTCTCGGCGACGGCGGCGGCCACGATCGCCGTCAGCTCCTCGTCGGAGAGCTGCTTGGGCAGGTAGCCCGCCAGCACCTCGCCCTCGGCCCGCTCACGGGCGGCCGAGTCGACCCGGCCCGCCTTGTCGAACGCCTCGGCGGCCTCCCGGCGCTTCTTCGCCTCGCGGGCGAGCACCTTCAGCACCTCGTCGTCGGAGAGCTCCCGCTTCGCTTTGCCCGCCACCTCCTCGCTGGTGACAGCGGAAAGCGTGAGCCGGATGGTGGACGAGCGCAGCTCGTCCCGGTCCTTGATGGCAGCCGTGAGGTCATCCTGCAGCTGCGCCTTCAGCGTGGTCATGGCCCCGAGTCTCCCACCTGCGACGTTCGACCGCCCAGCATTAACGCCCGGGCCCACCGGCACACGACGGATTCTGCCGGGCCCCCCCGCCTCCCGGCCGGTGGTGACATGACTGGCGAGCGGACGCCCGGACCGGCTCACCGACCCCGGCCGGGCGCGCCCGCCCCGCGTCGCCCCCGCCGAGCCGTCCGGAGGGGCCGCTTGGAGCAGTGTCCCGTGTCCCCGCGCACCCACCGGACGTTCACCAGCTGATCCGCCGTCTGAGAGCATGGAGCGATGCGACCGCTGTACTCCGTTCCCCTCGGAATCGCCGCCACCGGCGCCGCCTGCCTCGCCTACTCCGCCGGGTACGAGGTCCGTTCCTTCCGGCTCCGCCGGGTCGAGGTCCCCGTCCTGCCCCGGGGCGCCCGGCCCATCCGGGTACTGCAGGTCTCCGACATCCACATGGTCAGCGGACAGGGCAAGAAGCAGCGCTGGCTGCAGAGCCTCGCCGGGCTCCGCCCCGACCTGGTGGTGAACACCGGCGACAACCTCTCCGACCCGCTCGCCGTCCCCGCCACCCTGGACGCGCTCGGGCCGCTGATGGAGTTCCCCGGCGTCTACGTCTTCGGCTCGAACGACTACTACGGCCCGGCCCGCAAGAACCCGGCCCGCTACCTCCAGGCGATGCGCAGCGGCGCCCACGGCATGAACAACCCGGACGGCAGCGCGCGCCGCGGCATCACCGGCGCCGTGCACAACCCCTGGGAGAAGCTGCGGGACGGCTTCGACTCCGCCGGCTGGCTCGACCTCACCAACACCCGGGGCCGGCTGAACCTCGGCGGCCTCGACATCGAGTTCACCGGCCTGGACGACCCGCACATCCGCCGCGACCGCTACAGCGAGGTCAGCGGAGGCCCGTCCGCCGACGCCGACCTCTCGCTCGCCGTCGTGCACGCCCCCTACCTGCGCGTCCTGGACGCCTTCACCGCCGACCGCTACCCGCTGATCCTGGCCGGCCACACCCACGGCGGCCAGCTCTGCGTCCCCTTCTACGGCGCGCTGGTCACCAACTGCGACATCGACGCCAAGCGGGTCAAGGGCCTCTCCACCCACCAGGCCGGCGGCCGCCGCTCCTACCTGCACGTCTCCGCCGGCTGCGGCACCAACCGCTACACCCCCGTCCGCTTCGCCTGCCCGCCCGAGGCCACCCTCCTCACCCTCACCCCACCCCGCTGACCTGCGACGGACGCCCGCCGGGAATCGGATTTCGTCTCTCGGCGAGCGTCCGGTAGAGTTCTACTCGTTGCGAAGGAGACAGAGCAACAAAACGCAGGACCGGGGTGTGGCGCAGCTTGGTAGCGCGCTTCGTTCGGGACGAAGAGGCCGTGGGTTCAAATCCCGCCACCCCGACCCAGGTCAGAGGCCCTATCGGAGAGATCCGACAGGGCCTCTGACGTATGTGCCAGCATGCAAGTACAGCAACTGCTGTGGCTGCTGGCGGCCTTCACCCGCTGTCGGCCCGGCCGCCCTGCGGAGCAGCCGACCTGACAGGGGGTCGATCGGGCGGAGGCCGGGCGGAGGTCCGACCATCCCTGTCTGCGCGAAGGCGCCCGAGTGGCTGACGGTCCGTCTGCGGCTCTGGGGGCCGATCGCGGCGCCCGTGATCGACGGGACGCCCGCCGGCGCGGCGCTCCGCAGCAAAGTGGTTATCGCGACCATGCCAGGACCGGGCCGGACCGAGAGTAGCCTGGACATCACCGAAGGCACTTCGCATGCCGGCACCGGACACTGGCGTCGTCTCCGGCGAGTGGCAATGCCGGATCCGGCCCCGGGCGGGTCCGGGGACAGGTCCTTGATCATGACTGCGACGCTCGATCGTGCAACGACGCCCGCTGCCCTGGAACCCGCCGTGCGGCTCGCCCTTGCGCCCGACGGCGCGCGGGCCGGACGCCTGGACGGAGCCTGGTGGCCCCGCTCGCGTGATCTTCTTCTCGAACTCCCCTCCCTGGCAGCCGAAATCGACGGGCGGTGGGGACGGATCACCCGGATCACCGTGAATCCCGCGCAGTGGCCCGTCATCCCCCGGCGCATCCCGGTCACGGGGCACACCGTCCATGCGGGCTGGTTCACCACCGAGCAGGACGAGCACACGATCGCGGTCTACTCCTACGCTCCGCGTCGGCTGAACCTGCTGGTCGTCCCGCCGGCGACGGATGCCGTCGTTGCCGCCCGGCTGATGTCCGAGGCGACCGCTCCCGCCAACACCCGGACCGCGAGTGAGCTGCTCGCCGCCGAGGCGGACAGCGGTGCGGCAGGGCACGAGTTCCGCCCCGACTTCCTGCCGTCGGCCGCCGCGCCGGGCGACGGCCCCGGCGAGGCGGGAAGGCGCGCGGACGTCGCCCGGAGCCGGGCCGCTTCCTGGCCGGTACCGGCGTAGCCCGCGGACCCTCGTCCGGTCGGGGCCTGGCGCGTCACTCGCGTGACCACTCGGTTTCGGCCTGGGGCTCGCCGGTGGGGTCGGGCCCGTCCCAGAGGCGGATCCTGATCGCCCGGGGGCCGGGAGCGGGCCGGGAGAGGGTGCGGACGAGCACGTCCCGCAGGTGGTTGGCCGCCCGCTGGGGCGGTCCGTCGTACTCCAGCGGGTCCGGCAGGGGGGCGTCGTCGTGCCGGGACCAGCGGCCGTCGTCGTCCTGGGTCTCGAGAACCCACCGGTAGCGCGGCATCCTGGCCTCCTGTGACAACGAACCTGCCCCAGGACAGACCGTAAGGTCCGGACCGGGCGACGGCGACCGGTGAACGTCCGGTGCCGGTTAGTACTCGGAGCCGCTTCGCAAGTAGGTGCCCGCGACCTGGAGCCACGCCGAGGCGCTGAAACACGCTTCGACCGCGTGCGGAGTGTCCTCGAAGACGCGCAGGATCCGCAGTGCCCCGCTCGGGTGCAGGTCGTACTCGTACGTCGAGCCGTCGGCAGTGTCCTGGTACTGCATGTCCAGCGGCCCCTTCGACGGCTCCGATGGCGACCGGGCGTCGGTCGAGAGTTTCACGTAGACGGACATTTCGCCGCCTCGCCTTTCTGTCTTCGAGGAGTCCGCGTTCAAGGAGTCCGCGGTGGAGACCGTCCCCCTCAGGTCGCTTCGGCCGGAGGCTCGGCGCCGATGCCGGTGGCGATGAGGATCTGTCGGGCCGAGTCGGTACCGTCGGCCTGGACCGCTCGCGTCATCGCGGCAAGGGCCGCTTCCTGGCTCGCCTGCGGGGGGACGACGAGCAGACTGAAATGATCGCGGTCGCCCCGCGTGATGATCACCGTGTCGTCACCCACCGGATACCGGTCGATCCGCACCGACCGGCCGTCGACGACCAAACGGGCCGGGACGTCGTCCCACGCCTCCGCGTCCAGACCAACGCTCGCGACGGGCCCCAGATGCTCGGTGAGCGCGGCGACCAGACCGGGCAACTCGGCGCCGATGTCACGCGAACGAGGCCACCACGCGCCGTCGAGCAGCCCCTCGCGCGACCGCGTGGTCTCCAGGCGCAGCAGCACCGTACCCGGCCTCGCCGACTGCCGGAACCGGTCCGGCAGAAGCCCCGGGTGCGGAGCACCGGATTCGTCCGACATGGCTCGCCACCTATCCGCAGGAGCAGGTCGGGCCTGCTGACGTGGGGGGCGCCCCTTCGGTTGCGGCGGCGTTGCGGCGGCTCGGGTCGTCCCGATGTCCCCACGCTACTCCGCCCGTGCCGGGCCGGGCCGGCCGCTCGCCCCGTTTCTCCTTCAGGACATGGGAGAGCGCGCACACGACCGCGCGCACACCGTCCTCCGACCGCCGACACGGTCGACTCGGTCGATGAGCTGCTCCTCCCCTGACGTGTTGCCCGCTGCTGTCGCGACCTGAGGGCGGTCGGGTGGGACGGCTGCCGGTGCCGCCGTCACCTGGGTGGCGGCGGGGCCGTTGGGAGGAGTATGAACTCCTTTGCTGAAACGCGGCCCTTCCCTGGCCATCATGGGCCGACGAGCGTGCCGCTTCCGTATGTGGGCCAGCAGATTCAGACCACGCACCTGCAGCGGCTGGACACCGATCGTTGGGATGCGCGGGTGCCGGCCGGGCAGTTGGTGGGGCTTGGCGAAGCCTTCGACGCGGCTGAGCGGTTGGCGGCCAGGCGTGACTTCCTGGCGGGTTCGCCCCAGAACCTGGAGCGGGAACGGGTGCTGCGGGAGCGGCCCGAGGACTACGGGGTCGTCGGGCGGTTGGTGCTCGGCGCCGAGAACGTCCTCTGGGTTCCGGACGGCAGCCGGACCAGCGGCACGGTCCAGCTTCTCGGGCCCGAGTGCATCGACGGGTACCAGCGGATCGCGCTGGTCGCCCGCCTGGCCACGGACCTCTCGCCGGCGCACCTGGACCGGGCGGTGCTCGATGTCCGGATCGTCACCGGACCGGCCCGTGAACAGGCCCGGGCCGAGCACGACCGGGCGTACCTCTACCACCACCCGACCACCGCGCAGGATCTGCTGACCCGCGAGCCGGTGATGTGCCGGCTGGTCAAGCAGTTCGACCGGGACCGGCTCTACTTCCGGCTGCACCGTGGTGAGCGACGTGGTCCCCACCGGACCGGGTACTCCGTCGACGAGGCGACGACGGCTCTCGCGCTGTTCTCCTGCGACGCCCTCCCCGCTCTGGGGCATCTCGCCCTCGACGAGAGCGGGCGTGAGGAGATCTGGTGGGAGCCGTCCGCGCCGGCGTTCCGGGCACTGTTCAACCAGAAGACGCAGGCGACCGGCGTCCGCATCGCCATCATGATCCGTCGGACCGTTCACCGTGTGCTCGCGGAGATGAGCCGCGTCCGGTCGGACCGGCACTGGCACTTGCTGGAGGACGCGCCCGACCTCGTGGTCTGGGCGGTTGCCCGCAACCTGCCGATCGATCGGCTGCATGACGATGAACGGGCACCTGACGCCCCGGCATGGGAGCGCATCCACGACCACGAGGTGCCCGAGCTGACCCGCCGGACAGCCGAGCGGCTGGTCAAGGGCTACCTGAAGGTGCGCCCGAAGGGGGTGCACCGGAAGTCGGAGGTCGGGGAGCTCTCCAAGTGGCACGAGATCCTCCAGGCGGCCAAGGTGATCTGAGCCCCTGAGGGGCCGCCGGGAACGCGCAGTCCACCGCTGTCGCCGTAGGTGCCGATCTTCGCCAGTCCGCCGACCGGTTCGGCGGTGAGCGGCACGGAGGGGCGGACGGGCGGGACGTAGTGCGGCCGGCTCAGGGTGGGCACGACGGACCTGGAGCACCGCGAAGGCGGCCAGGGCGACCGCCATGGCGTCTGCGCCCGGACGTGTGCCTGGTGGACACCAGGATGCCGGGACCGGACGGTACCGACGTCACCCGCGCCCTGGCCGGCCCCGGCGTGGCCGACCCGCTGCGGGTGGTCATCGTCGCCACCTTCGACCTCGACGAGTACGTCTACGGCGCCCTGCACGCGGGGCCGTCGGCTTCGTCCTCAAGGACGCCGGTCCTGCCCCGCTGGTCGAAGCGGTGCGGGCCGCGAGCGCCGGCGAGGCCCTGATCTCCCCGTCGATCACCCTGCGGCTGCTGCGGAACCTCGCCCCGGCCCGGACTGCGCCCGCGGCCGGGCCCGCGCAGCCGCTCTCCGAGCGCGAGACGGAGGTCGTCCGGACCATCGCCAGGGCCGCACCAACCAGGAGATCACCGCCGCCCTGTTCATCTCCCTGAGCAGGTCAAGAGCCATCTGGCGGCCGTCCAGGCCAAGCTCGGGGTCCGCAACCGGGTGGAGATCGCCACCGGGGCCTGGGAGATCCGGCTCATGGACTCCACGCCGCCTCACCGGCCCCAACGGCTCGGCCGCCGGTGACCCGGCCCCCGGCTGCCCGGCAACCGGGGCTGCGGGACGGCGGGGCGCAGGGCGGCACGCCTGGCACCGGACGGGCCGGGGGCGGACCGCGTGGTCCGCCCCCGGCCCGTTCCGGCTCCCCTGTCTGGGGTGGTTACAGGAGCTGGAAGACCGAGTCGGCCTGCCCGGCGTACGCGTTGCTCAGGGCGAAGGTGCGGCTGCTCGGACGGTAGATACCGAACGTCGCCCGGCCCCGGGCGAGCCAGTCACCGGCCACCGGAAGGTCGCCCTTGACGCCGTAGGCGGCGGTGGAGACGCTTCCGTCGTCGTGCCGGAGGATGAAGAGGTTCGGGTCACCGGGGTTCCGGCCGGGCCGGAAGAGGCCGAACTGCGCGTGCCGCACACCGTCCCAGTCGCCGGCGACGGGGATGTCGCCCGGGTCGCCGAAGCGCAGCGTGGTCACGCTCCCGTTGGCGTGCAGGACCGCGAACAGGCCGGCGCCGGGGCGGTAGATCGCCAGTCCGTCCGCCCATCCGCCGTCCCAGCGGCCGACCACCGGGAGGTCGCCCGGATCACCGAACTGCACCGAAGTGACCGAGCGGTCGGCATGCCGGAGCGCGAAGGTGCTGCTGCTCGGGCGGTAGATCCCCGGCCGGGACGGGCCACTGCCGTCCCAGCTCCCGAAGACCGGGAGGTCACCGGGGTCCCCGAAAAGGCTGTCCGTTCCCGCCGGGGCCGTCGACTTCCCGTAGGCGAAGGCCCATTCGCCGTTGTAGAAGAGCCCGACCTGCGAGGTCGGCCCGCCGGTGTAGCCGGTGAACGGAAGCCCGGCCCGGGGGCCGGCGACGTACTGCGACTGCGTGCTGCTGCTCGTGCGGCCGTGGTCGTCGGTGACGGTCACGGTCACGGTGTAGACCTTCGACGTCGGATAGTCGTGCGTCAGGCCGGTCGGCAGCTTCGGACCGTAGCTCACCGCGGCGGGTGTGCCGTCGCCCCAGTCCACGACGTACCGGGCGATCGGCCACGGGCTGTAGCTGGTGCCCTCGAAGGAGAGCCGGGTGTTCATCCGGTCCTCCTGGTAGATCCGGAAGTTCACGTAGAGGTCGCTCACCGGACGGATCGTCAGGGTGCGGGTGGCCGTCCTGGTGACCCCTGCGGTGCTGGTGGCGGTGAGCGTCACCGTGTAGGTGCCGGCGGCCGGGTAGTCGTGCTCGGCCGGGAAGGTCTTCGTGGTGACCGAGGTCAGCGGGGCGCTTCCGTCACCGAAGTCGAGGGTCGCGCTCGCCAACGACCAGCCCGGATCGACCGATCCGGTCGCCGTCCCCTTCAGCGGGTGGCCGTCCGAGGGGGAGTCGGTCGCCGACAGGGAGGCCCATATCGGGTCGTGCAGATCGACCGCGCCCCGGTCGTGGTAGCCCACGCCGGTACCGGTGTTGGCGATCCCCGGGTGGTCGACACGTGGCAGCGCGTACAGGTCGGTGTCCAGCTGACCGGGTGCGTTGGCATCGGCCGCGTCCGTCACCCCCTCGGCGGCGGCGGGAACGTAGAACTGGGCGATCTCCGTCAACTGCGGGTCGGCGGACGTGTCGTGTGTGCCCTGCCCGGTGGCCCGGAACGCGGTCGCGGAGGCGTAGGCCGTACCGCCCCAGGAGTAGCCGGTGAAGTCCGCCTTCGGGAAGACCACGTTGTAGTCGACGACGGTTCCCTCGGTGGAGCCCGCGGCGACCGCGACACCGGTGCCGGGGCCCTTGGCCAAGCAGTCCAGGAGACTGTTGACCCCCGTGACGATGTTGTTCTCGACCGTGGCGCGAGGGGAGTCTCCCACGAGCGCGACGCCGACGCCCTTGCAGACCACGACGGTGTTGCCGGTCACGACGGTGCCGGGAGCGTCGGTGACGACGACGCCGCCGGCCTGGTTGTTCGCCAGCTGGTTGGTGGTGACGACCGTACCGGTGACACCGGCGTCGACCGCGACCGCGACCGTGCCGTTGCCGTCGATCCGGTTGCGGCTGATCGTGGTGTTCGCGGTCTTCCCGGTCACCCGGACGCCCGGCGCCGGATCGGGGAAGGTGGGCGTCCCGTCGACAGAATCCGGCTGACCGGAGCGGTTGACGGTGTTCCGGTCCAGGACGATCCGCTCGGAGTCCTGGATCAGCACGCCCTCCTGCTGGGCACTGAGGTAGAGGTCGGTCACGACGATGTCGTGCACGCCGGAGATCACGAAGGCGTACGGCAGCTTCTTCACGTCGCCGGCCTTCCAACGGGAACCCACCAGGACGTCCGGCTGCGGCGAGTAGGGCCTGGCGCCCCGGAAGGTGATCGGCTTCCCCGGGGTACCCGAGCGCTTGACCGTGACCTGTTCCGAGTAGACCCCGCCCGGAGCCATCTGCACGGTCTGTCCGGGCCGGGCCGCGTCGGCGGCTGCCTGGATGGTGCAGAACGGCTGGGCCGTCGTGCCGGTCCCGGCATCCGAACAGTTCGCGGACGTCCTGTTGTCGACGTAGAGCACGGAGGCTTCGGCCTGGGCCACCGACGGCAGCGCGGTACCGGCGACGGCCGAACTCACGATGGCGGCGGCGATGCCAACGCTACGGCGAATTGACACAGTTGATCCCCCAAGGGTCTGAGATGACATCGTTCGGGCCGTTTCGAGGAGAAACGGTGATCGGTTCGTACCGACGACGCGCACAGCAGTATCCATGAGACCTTCACACCCCCACCAACGGGTTTGCCGCGCGACCTGCTCACTTCGGGTCAGAAACCCGCCGTGTTCCAGTCGGTCTCTCATGGATACCGATCGCCGCGCCGCTGCTCTGCGACGACTGGCGGGCCGAGGCGACCAGCGGCGTTCAGAGCAGGGCCGGGAGGTCGGCGCGGGAGGTGATGCCGAGCTTGGGGTAGGCCTTGTAGAGGTGGTGGCCGACCGTGCGGGGGCTGAGGAAGAGCTGGGCGGCGATGTCCCGGTTGGTGAGGCCCTGGGCGGCGAGCCGGACGATCTGGAGTTCCTGCGGGGTGAGGGTGGTGAGAGGGGAGCCGTCGGTCGGCGGGGTGGGCGCGGTGGTGCCGGTGGCGGTGAGTTCGGTGCGGGCGCGGTCGGCCCAGGGGCGGGCGGCGAGGCGCTCGAAGGTCTCCAGGGCGGCCCGCAGGTAGGGGCGGGCGTCGGTGCGGCGGCGTTCGCGGCGCAGCCACTCGCCGTAGAGGAGGGCGGTGCGGGCCTGTTCGAAGGGGCGGTGGGTGCCGTCGTGGAGGCGGAGGGCGGCGCGATAGGCGGCTTCGGCGAGTTCGTCCGGGCCGAGCAGGGCCTGGCAGCGCAGCCGTAGCGCCTCGGCCCAGGGCTGGGCGGCGGCGCCGGCCCAGCGGGCGAAGCGCTCGTACGGCTCCGCGGCACGCTCGGGGGTACCGAGGCGGACGGCGGCCTCGACCAGGTCGGGGACGGCGCGGGTGGCGCTGACATGGTGCCGGTAGCGGCCGGTGGTGAGGGCTCGGAGGCGGTCGGCGGCGCCGGCGGCCCGGCCCTGGCCGAGGTCGAGAACGGCGAGCGCCCACTGGGCCCAGGGCTCGCCGGGGGCGGGGGCGGCGGACCGCGGTGCGGTGGTGAGGGCGGTGGCGGTGCGGGCGGCGCACTCCTCGGCGGCGCCGCCGAGTGCGGCCAGGAAGCCGAGCAGGGCGCTGAGCTGGCTGACCCACTGGTGCTGGCCGGTGTCCCGGGCGAGGGCCAGCGCCTCGGTGGCGGTCACCTCGGCGTCACGGTGGCGGCCGTGGAAGAGCTCCGCCTCGGCGAGGAAGAACTGGAGGGTGGGCAGCACCCCGATGGTGCCCTTGGCCCTGGCCTCGGCGATGAGTTCGCCCGCGAGTTCGATGGTCTCGGCGTCCCGGCCGAGGACGAGGGTCACGCCGCAGAGCTGCACGAGGTCGCTCGGGGTCTCGGCACCGGCCCGGCGGGCCACGGCCGCGGTGTCCCTGGCGGCGGGCAGCGGCGGCGCGGGGTGGCCCAGGGCGGGAAGGACGGCGGCCGGCAGATGGCGGGCCAGCGGGGTGAGCGGGTCGCCCTCGGCGAGCGGGAGCCGGGCCAGCCGGTCGAGGACGACGGCCACCGGCTCCTCGCCGACGTACCAGGCGGTGTGAAAGGCCTGGAGGAGCATGCGGGCCGCGTGCGGCGCCTCGATGTCGGTACCGGCGGCGTCCAGCAGCAGCCGGTAGGCGGTGGGGTAGGAGCCGCGCCAGAAGTGCGCGGTGGCCCGGACCTGGTCGAGCAGGGCGTGGGCGAAGGGGTTGTCGGTCCGGGCTCCGGCCCGGTCGGCGAGCGCCTCGGCCTGTGCCAGCTTGCCCTCCTCGGTGGCGGCTTCGGCGGCGAGCACCAGGCGGCGGGTGGCGCCGTCGCGGTCGGGGGTGAGTCGGGCGGCGCGCTCGTACGCGGCGGCGCCACCGTGGCCGCCCCGGGCCTCGGCCCGTACGGCGGTGCGTTCCAGCGCGTCGGCGAGGTCGGCGTCGGGGGCGGTGGCGGCGAGGGCGAGGTGCCAGGTGCGGCGGTCGCCGTCCTCCAGCGCCTCACCGATCGCCCGATGAGCCGTCAGTCGCTGCTGGAGTGGCGCCCGTTGGAGGATGGCGGCGCGCAGCAACGGGTGCCGGAAGGCCAGTCGGCGGTCGGCGGTGGTGGTGACCAGGCCCGACTCCTCGGCGGGCGCGAGGTGTTCGGCGGTCGCCCCGAGGACGGCGGCGGCCGGGAGAATGACGTCCAGGTCGCCGTTCCCCTCGGCGGCGGCGACCAGCAGCAGGTTCTGGGTGGCCGGCGGCAGGCCGGTGACCTGGCCGTGGAAGGCGATCTGCAGGCGACTGGTGAGCGGCAGGACGCCGGGGGTGCCGGTCGCGGTGGCGGCGGCGCCCGCTCCGGCTCCGGCGGTGGCGGACTCGCAAAGGGCGATGGGGAGTTCGGTGAGGGCCAGCGGGTTGCCGGCGGCCTCGGCGAGCAGCCGTCGCCGGACCTCGCCGGGGAGTTCCGGCCCGGCGCGGGAGGCGAGGAGTCGGGCCGCGTCCGGCTCGTCGAGGCCGGACAGCCGGAGCTCGGGCAGACCGGCAACCGGGAACGCCTCACCGGGGCCGCCCGGCGGGCCAACGTCCCGGGCGGCCAGCAGCAGGACGACTCCTTCCGCCTGGAGCCGACGGGCGGCGAGCAGCAGCGCGTCGAGGGATGCCCGGTCCAGCCACTGTGCGTCGTCCACCACGCACAACAGCGGCTGTTCGGAGGAGAGTTCGGCCAGCAGGCCAAGGGTGGCAAGGCCGGTGAGCAGCCGGTCGGCGGGCACGGTGGCGGCCTCGCTGAGCCCGAATGCGGCCTCCAGTGACCGGCGTTGCGGTCCCGGCAGAGCGGGGAGCCGGTCCAGGCCGGCCGCAAGCAGCAGACTGAGCCCGGCGAAGGGGAGTTCGGCCTCGCACTCGACGCCGGTGGCCCGGATCACCCGGAACGCGTCACCCGCCGCCGCGACCGCGTGGTCCAGCAGCGCGGTCTTGCCGATGCCCGGCTCGCCCCGCAGCACCAGCACCCCGCTGCGGCCGCCCCGCGCCCCGTCGAGCAGCCCGTCCACGGCGGTCTGCTCCCGCTCCCTGCCGTACAGCGTCCCCATCCCCCGACCCTACCGATCCGGCCGCCGGCCCGCCCCTGGCCGGTCTGCTCGCCCACCCGCCCGCCGACAGCGCACCGGCAGGCCACCGGCCAGGTACGTACGCCGCTACCTATGCGTGACGGATTCGGCCGCCCCGCGATCTCCGTACCGTCATGACCAGCGGGACCGAGCAGCGGGGAAGGCCCGCCGAACCACCCCGCAGGACAAGGGAGATGACCATGAACGACATCCAGCCGGCCGACCTCCAGCAGCTTGCCGGGCGCTACGTCGCCACCTGGAACGAGACCGACCCGGCCACCCGCCGCAAGCTGATCGACGAGCTGTGGGCGGAGGACGGCAGCTACACCGACCCGCTGGCGGCGGTCACCGGCCGGGACGGCGTCGACGCCCTGATCGGCGCGGCCCAGGAGCAGTTCCCCGGCCTGGAGTTCACCCTCGGACCGGTCGACGCCCACCACAACATCGCCCGGTTCACCTGGAACCTCGGACCGGCCGGGGCGGAGGCCCTGGTGATCGGCTTCGACGTGCTGGTCGCCGGGCCGGACGGCCGGATCGCCTCGGTGCACGGCTTCCTGGACCGCGTGCCGGGCGCCTGAGCCATCGCGGACGGCGGGGGCGGACACACCCGGTCCGCCCCCGCGCCACGGGCCCCAAAGACAAAACGCCCCGCCCGCGACCGGCGCCCGACTCCCCCGAGGAGAAACCGAGTGAGGAGAAACCGAGATGAGCACCGCCCTGCGCACCCGGCCGGTCACCGGGGACAACCCGGCCCCCTCCCCCAGGGGCCTGCTGCCGGTGGTCCTGACCGCCACCTTCATGACCGCCCTCGACGCCTTCGTGGTCAACGTCGCCATACCGTCCGTCCAGGCCGATCTCGGAGCCGGACCGGCCGCTGTCCAGTGGGTCGTCGCCGGCTTCGGCCTGGCGCTCGCGGCCGGCCTGGTCACCGCGGGGCGGCTCGGCGACCGCTACGGACGGCGCCGGGTGTTCGCCCTCGGCCTGGCCCTGTTCACGCTCGCCTCGGCGGGCTGCGGCCTGGCCCCGACGGCCTCCGCCCTGGTCGGCGCCCGGGTGGTCCAGGGCCTGGCGGCCGCGTTGATGGGCCCGCAGGTGCTGGCGATCCTGCGGACGGCGTTCAGTGGCGCGGCGCAGGCCCGGGCGTTCGCGAGGTACGGGCTGACCATGGGCCTCGGTGCGGTGTTCGGCCAGCTGATCGGCGGCGCGCTGATCCGGGCGGACCTCTTCGGCCTGGACTGGCGCAGCTGCTTCCTGATCAACCTGCCGGTCGGCCTCACCGCCCTCGCGCTGGTCCGCCGCTGTCTGCCGGAGTCGCGCTCCCCGCACCGGCCCGGCCTGGACCCGGTGGGCGTGCTGCTGATCACCGTCGCGCTGACCGCTCTGGTGCTGCCCCTGATCCAGGGCCGCGAGGAGGGCTGGCCGCGGTGGACCTGGCTCTGCCTGGGCGGCGCGGCCGCGCTGCTGGCCGCCTTCGCCGCGCACCAGCACCGGTCCCGTGGCACCGGCTCGCCGCTGGTCGACACCCGGCTCTTCCGGACCAGGTCCTTCGGTGCCGGTCTGCTCGCCCAGCTCGCCTTCTGGCTCGGGCAGGCGTCGTTCTTCCTGGTGCTCGCCCTGCACCTGCAGCTGGGACGCGGTCTGGACGCGCTCGGGGCCGGTCTGGTGTTCACCGCGATCGGCGTCGGCTACCTGCTCACCTCCACCACCGCGCACCGCTTCGCCGCCCGCCTCGGCCGCCAGGCGGTCGCGCTCGGCGGGCTGCTGATGACCGCCGGGCTGGGCCTGCTGGGCCTCGCCGCGTACGGCGGCGGGACGACCGGCAGCGTCTGGTGGCTGGCGCCCGGCCTGTTCGTGGACGGCCTCGGGATGGGTCTGGTGATCGCCCCGGTCACCTCCGTCGTCCTGGCCGGGGTCGAGCCGCGGCTGGCCGGTTCGGCGGCCGGGGTGCTGGCGACCGTCCAGCAGGTCGCCGGGGCGCTCGGGATCGCGCTGATCGGCATCGTCTACTACGGCACCGGGGACCCGGTCGCGGCTTTCGGCCGGAGCGTGGGGGCGCTGGCGGTGCTGGAGCTGCTGCTGGTGGGCCTGGTGCAGCTGCTGCCCCGCCGGGCGGGCTGACCCGCCGCCCGGGGAGCGCACGGTCCTCGGGGAGCGCGGTCGGGCCCGGCCGGGCACCGGTCGGGCACCGGTCGGGCCCACCCGCCCGTTCCGTTCACTCCCCCCGATCGGGTTGGATGGACGGATGAGCGAGGAGAAGAGCGCCGTACCGGCGTGGGAGCAGCGGTTCAGGGCAGCACGCGTCTCACTGCCGGACTGGGCCGAGGACGCCCCCGAGCGGGCGCTGTACGTGTCCAACGCGACCGGCACCTACGAGGTCTACGCCTGGGACCGCGCGACCGACACCCACCGCCGGGTCACCGACCGGTCGAACGGCACCACCGACGCCGAACTGTCCCCCGACGGAGCCTGGGTGTGGTGGTTCGACGACCACGACGGCGACGAGTTCGGCATCTGGCGCCGCCAGCCCTTCGCCGGGCGTCCGGGCGGCGAGGACGGCCCCGACGAGGAGGCCGTGCCGGGCCTCGCCCCTTCGTACTCGGCGGGCCTGGCGCTCGGCCGGGACGGCACGGTCGTGGTCGGCCGCTCCACCGACGAGCAGGGCACCACGCTGCACCTGCGCCGCCCGGGCGCGGCCGAGGCGGTCGAGATCTACCGGCACGAGGAGTACGGCGGCGTCGGCGACCTCAGCTACGACAGCTCCCTGCTCGCCATCGACCACACCGAGCACGGCGACGCCATGCACGCGGCGATCCGGGTCGTGCGGCTCTCCGACGGTGCGACCGTCGCCGAGCTGGACGAGGTCACCGGCCGTGAGGACCCGCGCGGGGTCGCCTGCCTCGGCTTCGCGCCGGTGGACGGCGACACCCGGCTGCTGGTCGCCCACCAGCGCACCGGCCGCTGGGAGCCGATGATCTGGGACGTCGCGACCGGCGCCGAGACCGCGCTGCCGCTGCGCGACGAGCACGGGCGCGAGCTGCCCGGCGACGTCTCGGCGCAGTGGCGCCCCGGCGCGCGGGCGCTGCTGGTCGAGCACGAGTACGAGGCGCGCAGCGAGCTGTTCTCGTACGACCTCACCGACGGGGTGCTGACCCGTCTGGACACCCCGCGCGGCACGGTCGGCGGCGCGACCGCCCGCCCCGACGGCACCGTGGAGTTCCTCTGGTCGTCCGCCGCCGAGCCGTCCGCCGTCCGCTCCACCGCCGGAACGGTGGTGCTGCGGGCGCCCGGCGCGGTGCCGCCCGGCTCGGTGCCGGTCGAGGACGTCTGGGTGGACGGACCGGGCGGGCGGGTGCACGCCCTGGTGCAGCGACCGGCCGGCACGGGCCCGTTCCCGACCGTCTTCGACATCCACGGCGGGCCGACCCACCACGACAGCGACTCCTTCGCCGCCGGCCCGGCCGCCTGGCTGGACCACGGCTTCGCGGTGGTCCGGGTCAACTACCGCGGCTCCACCGGCTACGGCCAGGCCTGGACGGACGCGCTGCGCGAGCGGGTCGGCCTGATCGAGCTGGAGGACATCGCCGCCGTCCGCGCCTGGGCGGTGGACAGCGGGCTCGCCGACCCGGCCCGGCTGGTGCTCACCGGCGGCTCCTGGGGCGGCTACCTCACCCTGCTCGGCATCGGCGTGCAGCCGGAGAACTGGACGCTCGGCGTCGCCGCCGTGCCCGTCGCGGACTACCTGACGGCGTACGACGACGAGATGGAGGCGCTGAAGTCGCTGGACCGCACGCTCTTCGGCGGAACGCCGGAGGAGGTGCCCGAGCGCTGGACGGCCTCGTCGCCGCTGACGTACGTGGAGCAGGTGCGGGTACCGGTCTACATCAGCGCCGGGGTGAACGACCCGCGCTGCCCGATCCGGCAGATCGAGAACTACGTCGAGCGGCTGGAGCGGCTGGGCAGGCCGCACGAGGTCTACCGGTACGACGCCGGGCACGGCTCGCTGGTGGTGGAGGAGCGGATCAAGCAGCTGCGGCTGGAGATCGACTTCGTGCGACGGCACCTCGGCGGAACGGGCGGCGGGGCCGGAGGCGGACAGGACCAGGATCAGGACCAGGCCGGGGCGGCCGACGGGGGGAACGGGTGAGACGTCTGCTGACGCTCATGGGGGTGGGGGTGGCCGGGGCGCTCGTGCTCACCGGCTGCTCGGGTCAGGACAGCAGCAGTTCGGCGGACTGTCCGCCGCCCGCCGCGCCGCAGTCGACGGCTTCGGCCTCGGCTCGGGCGACTGCGGCGGCGACGGCCTCCGCCACGGCCGCGGCCGTGGCGGAGGAGGGGGGCACGGTCGTGCGGGCGGCCTTCCGTACGACGGAGGTCGCGGCCGGGGAGGACGGTGGGACGGTGCTGCTCGCCAAGGGCTCGTCCGGGTCGAAGGGGTCCTCCTCCGGCTCGAAGGGGTCCAAGGGCGGGCGCACCACGCGCCACCACACCGACCACTACGACTCGGACGACAACCACGGCGGCGGCAGCGGCAGCCGGTGCGGCCGGCAGGCACCACCGACCCAGTCACCGTCGCCGGCCCTGACGCCGCCGTCGCAGTCACCGGTCCCGGCGCCGTCCCTGCCGGGCGCGCCGTCCAAGCCGGTCGTACCACCCGCGAAGCCGTCCCGCTGAGCCGAGCCGAGCCGCCGAGCTGAGTTGAGTTGAGTTGAGCCGGGACGGGCGGCGCTACTCCAGGACCGGGTCCAGCCCGAGGGCCCGGTCCTGCTCGGCCTCGGCCTCGCGGCGCACCAGGCGGAACCACATGAAGACCACGAAGCCGCCGAAGACGAACCACTCCAGGGTGTAGCCCAGGTTCTGGAACGCGCGCAGGGTGAGCCCGTTGCCGCCCTGCGGCTGCACCGTTGGCACCGTGCTCAGCCCAGCCGGCACGGCGTCCGCGGACACCCAGCCGTCGTACCAGCCGTCGTAGGACAGCACGTTGACGAGCGCGGCCCGGTTGATCGTGCCGAGCTGGCCGGACGGGAGACCGCCCGCCACCGCGCCACCGCTGCCGCTGCTCTCCCCGGCCTGCAGGCGCCCGGTCACCGTCACCTCGCCGACGGGCGGTACGGCGGCGGCGGACGCGCCCTCGGCGGGCGTGCCCGGTGCCCAGCCCCGTACGACGGCGACGGCCCGGCCGTCGCCGGTGCGCAGCGGGGTGAGCACGTAATAGCCCTGCTTGCCGTCCACCACCCGGTTGGGCACCAGGAGTTGGTGCTCCTCGTCAAAGGTGCCGGTCACCGTGACGGCTCGGCCGACGGTGTCGGTGGTGACCTGCGGCCGGGCGGCGTCCAGCAGTTCGTCCAGCGGCTTGGCCACGCCGGCGTCGTCGACCGCCCGGCTGATCTCCTTGTGCGAGGAGACCTTGTCCTCGAACCGCCCGAGCTGCCAGGAGCCGAGCCAGAGACACACCGCCACGGCCGTCACGGCCAGCGCGGTGCCACTCAGCCAGCGCGGGGTCAGGAGGAACCGGTACACACCCCCCACGGTAACCACTCCTCACACCTCTCCCGACCACAGGGGTGCCGCGCCGCGCCTCCCGAACATCGGGAACCGCTGCCGGGGCGTCCGCCGGGGCGTCCGCCGACGGGAGTGGAAAGTCGGCCGGGCCGACTTCCCGGGCACCGTCCGGCCCGCACCGTCCGGCCCGCACCCGCCTGGCCCGGCGCAGGACCGGCGCGGGTTCAGCCCCGCCTCACTCCGGCCTCACCCCGGCCTCACCCCGGCCTCACCCCGCCGACGGCGAGGCGCTCGGCTGTGCGCTCGGCGCCGGCAGGGCCTGGGGCGCCGTCCGGTAGACCGTGCCCGCGCAGGCGCCCGGAAGGACGGCCGCGGCGGCGACCGGGCCGCCCGGGGCCGGGGTGTGGGCGAGGGTGACGGCGGGCGGCGGGGCGGTGGTGGCGGTGGCCGTGGGGCTGGGAGCCGAGGTCGGCCCGGCCGTCGGCGAGGCGGACACCGGGGGAGGCACGCTCGGTGCCCCCGAGGCGCCGACCTCAGGGGCACCGCCGGTACCGCCCAATCCGTCGGGCTGCGACCCCGCCAAGGTGCCCGAGCCCGAGGTACCCGAGCCCGTGCCCGAGGTTCCCGAACCCGAGGTGCCCGAGCCACCCGGGGCGGCGGGCGCGCTGGGCGATGCCCCGCCCGGCACCGGGCAGCCGGTGTCCGGCACCCAGCCGAAGTCCACCCGGTACCCGGACTGCGGTGCGAGCACCAGGCCCTGGCCGCCCCCGTTCGCGGCGGACCCGTTCGCGGCGCCCGTCCCCGCGGCCGCGTCCGGGGCGGGCAGCCCGGTCGCCGGGTCGCCCGCCGTGTGGTCGGCCACCCGGATCCGGCTCTGGTCCGTCCCGGATGCGGCGGTGACCGCCACCGAGCCCGGACCGCCGAGCCGGCAGCTGCGCGCGGAGGTGTTGAACACCGTGAAGTGCCCGTAGATCTTCCCTCCGCCGTCGGCCGCGCCGACCGTCGAGGTCCCGCGGCCGAGATCCGCCCTGGTGCAGAGCGGGACCAGCGGGTCGCCGGTGCTGGGCGCCGGGGCCGGGCTGGACGCTCCGGCCCCCGCTCCGGCCTTGCTCGCGCCGGGGCTGGGCGGGACGGTGGCGGATCCGGACGGCCGGCCCTGGTCGCCGGGCCCGTCGGCGTCGGGGTGCGGCAGCCGGCCCGGCCCGGCGGAGTCGGCGCCGGCCGTGGCGCCCGCGGACGCCGGGGCCGCACCGCTGTGGGCACTGGGCGAGCCGGGGCCGCTGGAGAGGTCGAGGCGCTCGCCGGAGCGCAGGGCGGGCAGCACGATGGCCACCGCGGCCACCAGCGCGGCGGCCCCGGTCAGGGCCCCCCGGCGGGCGGCCCGGCGGCGGGGCACCGCACGGCGGATCCGGGGCAGGCCGGCCGGGTCGGGCTGGACCTCGGCCACCGCCCGCTGCATCAGCGAACGGACCAGCAGCTCCTCGGCGTTCAGCCCGTCCAGGTCGCGGTCCTGCTCGCCGGTGTCCCGTGCGGCCCGCGTGGCCCGTACGTCCCATGCGACCGACGCGTCCTGCGCGGCCCGGGTGTCCCGCGTGCTCCGTGCGCCACCCGAACCGCGTGCGCCGCTCCCGCCCGGTGCGCCGTTGCCGTCTCGTACGCCGCTGCCGCCCGGTACGCCGCCCGGGCCGTGGGCGTCGGTCCGGTCCTCAGCCATTCCCGGCCTCCATCTGGACCCGCAGCGCGGCGAGTCCACGCGAGCCGTACGCCTTCACCGAGCCGAGCGAGATGCCCAGGGTCTCCGCGACCTGCGCCTCCGTCATGTCCACGAAGTAACGCAGCACCAGAACCTCCCGCTGACGGCGTTGCAGACCCCGCAGCGCGGCCTTCAACTGATCGCGCTCCAGCGCATCGTAGGCGCCTTCTTCTGCACTGGCCATGTCAGGCATGGGCTTTGGCAGCAGCCGCAGACCGAGGATGCGGCGACGCAGCGTGGAGCGGGACAGGTTCACCACGGTCTGCCGCAGATAGGCGAGCGTCTTCTCGGGCTCGCGCACTCTCCGCCGGGCCGAGTGCACCCGGATGAACGCCTCCTGCACCACGTCCTCGCAGGTCGAGAGGTCGTCAAGAAGCAGCGCGGCCAACCGCAACAGCGAGCGGTAGTGGGCCTGATAGGTCTCGGTGAGCAGGTCCTCGCTGGTACCCGCGTCGGTGTCCGCGCCGGAGTCCGCCGCGCCGGGTGCGACCGCCGTCATCTGGCTGTCTTCCGGCCTATCCGCAGGCCACTGGGCGCGCGGCGAGAACGTCACCGCGACCGTCGTCGAGATGCCCGCCCCTGCCCCCACCATCACGTTCGCCACGCCCGTTGGACACTCGATCCCCTGTCATGGTTGCCCAGCCCGCGAGACATTCTCGCGCATGGCCGAATCCCCCTCCAGGGGATCCGAGGGGGATTCCTGGCAGGAATGCGGAGCAGGGTCTGCCGGCCCCTCAGCCGGACAGCTCGCCCACGACCAGTTCGGCGATCTGGACGGCGTTGAGCGCCGCGCCCTTGCGCAGGTTGTCGCCGCAGAGGAAGAGGTCCAGTGCCGCCGGGTCGTCCAACGCCCGCCGCACCCGTCCGACCCAGACCGGGTCCGTCCCGACGACATCGTTCGGCGTGGGGTACTCCCCCGCCGCCGGGTCGTCGTACAGCACCACGCCGGGGGCGTCCCGGAGGATCTCCTGCGCGTGCTCCTGGGTGACCTCGCGTTCGAAGACCGCGTGCACGACCAGCGCATGGGTGCGGACCACCGGGATGCGGACGCAGGTCGCCGAGACCCGCAGGGCCGGCAGGCCGAGAATCTTGCGCGACTCGTTGCGGACCTTCAGTTCGTCGGACGACCAGCCGCCGTCCATCAGCGAACCCGCCCACGGCACCGCGTTGAGCGCCAGCGGCGCCGCGAACGGCCCGTGGTCGGCGATCACCGCGCGCAGGTCGCCGGTCTGCTCGCCGACCTCGGTGCCCGCGACCAGCGCGACCTGCTCGCGCAAGGTGTCCACGCCGGTCCGGCCCTCGCCGGAGGCCGCCTGGTAGGTGGCGACCATCAGGGCGCTGAGCCCGTACTCGGCGTGCAGCGCGCCGATCGCCGCGATCATCGCGAGCGTGGTGCAGTTGGGGCTGGCGACGATGCCGCGCGGACGGATCCGCAGCGCGGCCGCGTTCACCTCGGGGACGACCAGCGGGACGTCCTCGTCCATCCGGAACGCGCCGGAGTTGTCCACCACCACGACGCCCTTGGCGGCCGCGATGGGCGCCCACTGGGCGGAGACCTCGTCGGGGACGTCGAACAGCGCGACGTCGATCCCGTCGAAGACCTCCTCCGCCAGCGCCAGCACCTCGACGGGCTCCCCGCGCACGGTCAGCTTGCGGCCGGCCGAGCGCGGGGAGGCGACGAGACGGATCTCGCCCCAGATGTCGTGGCGGAGGGAGAGCAGGCCGAGCAGCACCTCGCCGACCGCGCCGGTGGCGCCGACGACGGCGAGGTTCGGCCGCCGGGTCATCGCCCGGTGCCTCCGTAGACGACCGCCTCGTCCGAGTCGCTGTCCAGCCCGAAGGCGCTGTGGACGGCGCGCACGGCCTCGTTGACGTCGTCGGCCCGGGTGACCACCGAGATGCGGATCTCCGAGGTGGAGATCAGCTCGATGTTGACGCCGGCCTCGGAGAGCGCCTCGAAGAAGGTCGCGGTGACGCCCGGGTTGGAGCGCATACCGGCGCCGACCAGGGAGATCTTGCCGATCGCGTCGTCGTAGCGCAGCGACTCGTAGCCGATGCCCTCCTTGACCCGGCCCAGCGCGTCGATGGCCTTCTGGCCCTCGGCCTTCGGCAGGGTGAAGGAGATGTCGGTCAGCCCGGTCGACGCGGCGGAGACGTTCTGCACCACCATGTCGATGTTGACCTCGGCGTCCGCGATGGCGCGGAAGATGCGCGCCGCCTCGCCCGGCTTGTCCGGCACGCCGACGACGGTGACCTTGGCCTCCGAAGTGTCGTGGGCGACTCCGGAGATGATGGCCTGCTCCATCTCGCCCCCTTCGGGCTGGTTCGGGTTGTCGTTGCTGACGATCGTCCCGGGAAGGCCCGAGAAGGACGAGCGTACGTGAATCGGGATGTTGTAGCGGCGCGCGTACTCCACGCAGCGGTCGAGCAGCACCTTGGAACCGGACGACGCCAGCTCCAGCATGTCCTCGTACGCGATCCAGTCGATCTTGCGGGCCTTCTTCACCACGCGCGGGTCGGCGGTGAACACGCCGTCCACGTCGGTGTAGATCTCGCAGACCTCGGCCCTGAGGGCCGCGGCGAGAGCGACGGCGGTGGTGTCCGAGCCGCCGCGGCCGAGCGTGGTGATGTCCTTGCTCGACTGCGAGACACCCTGGAAACCGGCCACGATCGCGATGTTGCCCTCGTCCAGGGCGGTGCGGATGCGGCCCGGCGTCACGTCGATGATGCGCGCCTTGTTGTGGACGGAGTCGGTGATGACACCGGCCTGGCTGCCCGTGAAGGACTGGGCCTCGTGACCCAGGGATTTGATCGCCATGGCCAGCAGGGCCATGGAGATGCGCTCTCCAGCGGTCAGCAGCATGTCGAACTCGCGGCCGGCGGGGAGAGGTGACACCTGCTCCGCGAGTTCGATGAGCTCGTCCGTCGTGTCGCCCATCGCGGACACCACGACGACGACCTCATGGCCGGCCTTCTTGGTATCGACGATTCGACGGGCCACGCGCTTGATGCCCTCGGCATCCGCAACGGATGAGCCGCCGTACTTCTGCACGACAAGGCCCACGTGCGCTCCTCGACTTGTGTCGTTTCCGGGGGCTCTGGGCCCCCGCACCCCCGGGGGGAGGGGGTTGTGCGGTCCGCGCCAGTCTACCGAGCAGGGGTGCCGCGACCGGCGCTTTCCATATGGTGAGACGTATGTTTCAGCAGGTGGGCGCCGTGCGGGGCGGTCCGACCGGCAGGTCTGCGGGGGATCCGGCGCGGCCCCGAAGAATCGGCGGGCGAATGGGCGGTGGCCCCCGGTTTTCGCCGGGGGCCGGGAACCGTGAGGCTTGCGTCACAATCCGCGTTTCCCTCGCCCCGTCCGGGTTCCCGGGCGTTTCGGCCGGGCTTCCACCGCTTTGTCCGGGGCCGTTTTCTCCGGGCCTGATTTCTCCGGGGCCCGCACTCTCCGGGCCCGCACTCTCCGGGCTCGCGCCGTCCGGACCTGCGCCGTCTACCGCCCGAGCCCCAGTTCGGCCGCCATCAGATCGCCGGCCTGCTGTTCCAGCTGCTCGTCGGTCAGCCCGTCGTCGTCGGTGTCCGCACCGTCCGGCACCGCCCCGATCGGACTGTCCAGCCGGACATGCGCGATCAGCGACTGCAGCGCCCGGAGCACCGCCGAGCAGGTCGTGCCCCAGTTGGAGAGGTACGAGAACTGCCACCACCAGAGCGCCTCGCTGACCCGGCCCTCGCGGTAGTGGGTCAGCCCGTGCTGGAGCTCGCTGACCACGCCGGCCAGGTCGTCCGAGATCCGGAAGGCGTTCGGCTTCTCCGGCGGCCCGTACGGGTCGAAGACCTCGTGGTAGACGTCGATCGGCGCGAGCAGGTCGGCCAGCCGCTCGCGCAGCTGCTCACCGTCCGGCTCCGGACCGGCATCGGGCTCGAACCGGTCCTCCGGGACGACGTCCTCGATCGCGCCGAGCCGGCCGCCGGCCAGCAGCAGCTGCGAGACCTCCAGGAGGAGCAGCGAGACCGCGCTGCCGGGCTCGTCGCCCTTGGCCACCTCGGTGACGGCGAGCACGAAGCTCTCCACCGAGTCCGCGATCTGCACCGCGAGGTCGTCCGGCTCCGAGCCGTGCGCGTGGATGTGCGGAGTGTGCTGCTGCTCCGCGGCGTGGTGCTGCCCGTTCTGGTGCTGCTGCCCGTGGGACTGCTGGTGGGGCGCGTGGGGCTGCGGGTTGATCGTCCGGTCAGACATCGAGCAGTCGTCTCCCTTCGAAGGCGCGGCCGAGGGTGACTTCGTCCGCGTACTCCAGATCCCCGCCGACGGGCAGACCGCTCGCCAGCCGGGTCACCTTCAGGCCCATCGGTTTGCAGAGCCGGGCCAGATAGGTGGCGGTCGCCTCCCCCTCCAGGTTGGGGTCGGTGGCCAGGATCAGCTCGGTGACCGTGCCGTCCGCGAGGCGTGACAGCAGCTCGCGGATCCGCAGATCGTCCGGACCGACGCCCTCGATCGGGCTGATCGCGCCGCCCAGCACGTGGTAGCGGCCGCGGAACTCCCGGGTGCGTTCGATCGCGACGACGTCCTTGGACTCCTCGACCACGCAGATCACCGCGAGGTCGCGGCGCGGGTCCAGACAGACCCGGCACTGCTCGGCCTCCGCGACATTGCCGCAGACCACGCAGAACCGGACCTTGTCCTTGACCTCCAGCAGCGCGTGCGCCAGCCGGCGGACGTCGGTCGGGTCGGCCTGCAGGATGTGGAAGGCGATCCGCTGCGCGCTCTTGGGCCCGACGCCGGGCAGCCTGCCCAGTTCGTCGATCAGGTCCTGAACCACGCCCTCGTACAACGTCGCGCCTTCCCTCAGGTGTGGATGGTGGTGCTCCTGGTTGGTGGTGCTCCGGTGCCATCATCCAACGAATCGGGCGTCGGACACACCGGCCGACGCCCGACTCCCGCATAAATCACACAGGTCCGTTGTCTGAACTTCAGAACTTCGGAGCGCTACTTCACGCTACTTCGAGCCCCGCAGGCCTCGGTGAGGCTGCTGCGGGGCTCTGTGGGGCCCTGTGTGGGCCCTGCGGACCTTCTCAGACCCTGCGGGTTCTCTCCGGTCGGCAGGTCAGAACGGCAGCCCGGGGATGCTTCCCCCGCCCAGGCCCTGGGTCAGCGGGCCCATCCGCTCGGACTGCATCTTCTGCGCCGTCTGGTTCGCGTCCCGGACGGCCGCGAGGATCAGGTCGGCCAGCGTCTCGGTGTCCTCCGGGTCGACGGCGGCCGGGGCGATGGTCAGCGCGACCAGCTCACCGGCGCCCGTCACGGTGGCCTCGACCAGGCCACCGCCCGCCGTACCGTTCACCTTCGCCTCGGCCAGCTCCTGCTGGGCCCGGGCGAGTTCCTCCTGCATCTTCTGCGCCTGCTTCAGCAGCTGCTGCATGTTGGGCTGACCACCACCGGGGAACACGGCTCACTCCCTTGCGTTCTGTGTTCGCGTTGTCTCGCTCGCGTCGTCGAACCGAGCCTACGTGCTGCCCGGGCCGACCGCGTACGGCCGCCCGTCGGTGGCGCGGTGGGCGGTGTGGTGGTCAGTTCCCGGTGTGGTGGATCTCCTCCAGGACGGTCGCACCCAGCTCGCGGATGATCAGCTCCTGGCCCGAGAACGCCTCCTCGTTGAGGTCCGGGTCGTCCTCCTCCGGGATGTCGTCCTCCGGCGCCACCGACCGCACCGGCCGCGCGGGGGCCATGGCCGGCGGCGGCGCCTGTACGGGCGTGGGCGCCGGAGCGGCCGGGACCGGCGTGGGCGCGGGGGCCGACACGGGTGCCGGAGCGGGGGTCTGCATGGCGGGGGCCTGCATCTGGGGCGCGGGCGCGGCGGGACGCGCCGCCTGCGGGGCACCCCAGCCACCACCGCCACCGCCACCGGTACCACCGGCGAGGCCGCCCGCGGCGGCGCCACCGGCTCCGCCGACCCCACCGGACGGGTCGACGATGCACTCGATCCGCCAGTCCACACCCAGCGCGTCGGTCAGCGCCTGCCGCAGCACGTCGTCGCTGTTGCTGCTGACGAAGCTGTCCCGGGCGCCCGCGTTGATGAAGGACACCTGGAGCACGCTGCCGTCGAACCCGGCCACCTGGCCGTTCTGGCTGAGCAGGATCCAGGTGAAGCGACGGCGGTTCTTCACCGCCTCCAGAATCTGCGGCCAGAGCTGCCGGACCTGCCCGGCACCCTGCTGGGCGGCCGCGGAAGGCTGCCCGCCGGCGGCGGAAGCCGGAACGGCGGCCACGGCCGGAGCCGGGGCTGCCTGCGGCTGGGGCGTCTGGGCGGGCGTGGGTACGGGCACTGGAGCGGCCGCCGGGGCGCCGCCCGCCGGCGGGAAGCTGCGCGGAATCGGCCAGGCACCCGGCGCGGGCGCGGCCGGGGCCGGGGCCGGCTGCGCGGGCGGCGCCTGCGGCACCGGCGGAACCACGGGCGCGGGGGCCGCCACAACCGGCGGCGCCTCCACCGCGGGAGCCGCTGCCATCGGAGCCGCTGCCGCCACGGGCGCGGCCACCGCACCCGGGCCTCCCGTCATGCCCACTGCCGGCGCCGCTGCCGCGAATCCCCCGGCCGCCGCCCGCCGCTCCAGCTTGTCCAGCCGCGCCTGCAGCGACAGCTCGTCGCTGTACGCACCCGGCAGCATCACACGGGCGCAGATCAGCTCCAGCTGGAGCCGGGGCGCCGCGTTCCCCCTCATCTCGGTCAGCCCGGTGTTGACGATGTCCGCCGCCCGGCTCAGTTCGGCGGCGCCGAACGCGTCCGCCTGCGCCTGCATGATCGCGACCCGGTCCGCCGGGGCGTCGATCAACCCCTTCTCCCCGGCGTCCGGCACGGTGGCCAGGATCACCAGGTCCCGGAGCCGCTCCAGCAGGTCCGTGACGAACCTGCGCGGATCGTGCCCGCCCTCGACCACCCGGTCGATGACCTGGAACACCGTCGCCCCGTCCTGCGCGGCGAAGGCGTCCACCACCTCGTCCAGCAGCGCCGAATCCGTGTAGCCGAGCAGCGCGGTGGCCATCGGGTACGTCACCCCGGCCTCGTCGGCACCCGCGAGCAGCTGGTCCATCACCGACATCGAGTCACGCACCGACCCGGCCCCGGCCCGGACCACCAGCGGAAAGACGGTGTCCTCGACCTGGATGCCCTCCCGGCCGCAGACCTCCGCCAGGTAGTCACGCAGCGTGCCGGGCGGCACCAGCCGGAACGGATAGTGGTGCGTCCGGGAGCGGATCGTCCCGATCACCTTCTCCGGCTCCGTGGTCGCGAAGATGAACTTGAGGTGCTCCGGCGGCTCCTCCACCACCTTCAGCAGCGCGTTGAAGCCGGCCGAGGTCACCATGTGCGCCTCGTCCAGAATGAAGATCTTGTACCGGCTGTGCACCGGCGCGAAGAACGCCCGCTCCCGCAGCTCACGGGCGTCGTCCACACCACCGTGCGAGGCCGCGTCGATCTCGATCACGTCGATCGATCCGGGCCCACCCGTCGCCAGGTCCCGGCAGGACTGGCACTCACCGCACGGCGTCGGCGTCGGCCCCTGCTCGCAGTTCAGACAGCGGGCCAGGATGCGCGCACTCGTCGTCTTGCCGCAGCCGCGCGGGCCGCTGAACAGATAGGCGTGGTTGACCCTGTTGTTACGCAGGGCCTGCTGGAGCGGAGCGGTCACGTGCTCCTGACCGATGACCTCCGCAAAGGTCTCGGGGCGATAGCGGCGGTACAGGGCTAGGGACACACCCCCGACGATATCGGGACGGACCGACAAACGCGTCGCCCCTCGCCTCCCGGCCCCGGGAACGCAAAGACCCCCCGCGCACCCGCCAGAGCCCTCCTACCCTTGCTGCCTTCCGGCCCTGGGGGGGTTCAGAGAGATAACGCCACACGAGGGGCTGACACCCACAGTACCGGATCCCGACCCCCCACCTCCACCACCCACCCCCTTCACCGATCCGCAGGCACCACCCCCCGCTCACCCTCCACATACGTGGTCGCAACCACCCCTGAACATGTACTAAGCTCTCCCACGGAGGATTCGCCTAGAGGCCTAGGGCGCACGCTTGGAAAGCGTGTTGGGGGCAACCCCTCACGAGTTCGAATCTCGTATCCTCCGCCGGCAGAAGGCCCGGACCGCGCAGCGGTCCGGGCCTTCGTCGTCAGCGGGTCGCCGCTGCCGCGAGTAGTGCGTCGGCGGCTCGCAACCGGCGGTCACTCTCCCGAGTCGGCGATCCGGTAGCCGACCGTGGGCGTGGTGGCGATCACAGGTGGTTCGCCGAGCTTGCGTCGGAGTCTGCCGATGGTCACCGCGACGGTGTTGGTGAACGGGTCGGCGTGCTCGTCCCACACCTGCTCCAGCAGGACCTCCGCACTGAGGAATGCGGGGCTGGCCTGCAGCAGGGCGGCGAGGACCTCGAACTCCTTGACCGAGAGGTCGAGCCGTCGCCCGTCCCGCGTGGCGGCGCGGCGGACGGGGTCGAGTTCGATGCCGGCCGCGCGGAGCACTCGGGCGCGGGCGTAGGGCCGCCGGCGGGCCAGGGCCCGTAGCCGGAGAACGAGTTCGGGGAAGTGGAAGGGTTTGACCAGGTAGTCGTCGGCCCCCAGGCTCAGGCCGCCGACGCGGTCACCGGGCGAGTCGGCGGCGGTAAGCATCAGCACCATCGGCCTCTCGTCCCGGTCGGTGACCATCTGGCAGAGCGCGTCGCCGTGGATGCCTGGCAGGTCGCGGTCCAGCACGATCGCCTCATACGCGGCGGTGTCCAGTTTGGCGGCGGCCTCCAGACCGTCATAGGCGACGTCCACCGCCATGCCCTGGTCGCGCAGGCCCTCGGCCACGAGGTCAGCGAGCACCCGCGCGTCCTCGACCACCAACACCCTCATGCCGTGGCCTCCTGGTTGCCGCCGGCCTGCGGCAGGGTGACGGTGGCCCGCAGACCGCCCCCGGAGCGGGCATGCAGCTCCAGCGTGCCACCGTGCGCCTCGGCGACCGCCGCGACGATGGCGAGCCCGAGACCCGATCCGTCGCTGCCGCGGGTTCGCTCCGCGCCGATCCGGCGGAACGGGCGGACGAGCTGTGCCGCCTCGTCCTGCGTCAGCGCCAGTCCGCCGTTGTCCACGACCAGGTGGACGAGCGCGTCGCTATCGGCGTGGACGGCGACGCGTAGCCAGCCGTCGGGCTCGTTGTGCTGCGCCGCGTTGTCGACCAGGTTCTGCACCAGTCGGCGCAGCAGGGTCCGGCTGCCGTACACGCGAACGGCGGAGCCGCTCTCGCGGGTTGCCGTCAGACCGCGGCGAGCGATGGCGTCGGCCCGCTCGTCGAGGGCTTCGGCGGCGAGCTCGTCCAATCGGACGGTCTCGGAACCCGGCAGCACGCCGTGCTGGGCGCGGGCCAGGGTCAGCAGGCCGTCCAGCAGCCGGTCGACCTGGTCGAGCTCAGCGCGGACCCGGCCCGCCAGCATCCGCGTCTGCTCGGGGAGGGGGCCCGGCTTGGCGAGCGTCACGTCCACTGCCGCCCGCATGGTGGCCAGCGGGGTACGCAGTTCGTGGGAGGCGTCGGCGACGAATCGCCGCTGGGCCGTGAACGCGCCCTCCAGGCGCGCCAGCAGCCCGTCGATGGTGTCGCCGAGGTTCCTCAGTTCGTCGCGCGGGCCCTGGACGGCGAGCCGCTCGTGCAGGCTGTCGGCGGAGATCCGGCGGGTGGCGGCGGTCATCGCGCGCAGCGGGTGCAGCACCCGCCCGGCGGCATACCAGCCGAGCACGACCGAGACCAGGCCCATCACTGTCAGGCCGACAGCCAAGCCGAGGAGCAGTTGGTGCATCTGCTGGGTGTGGGCCTCGGTGAGTTGGTGCTCAAGGCTGGCGATCCGCTCCTGGGCGCCAGGCGGGACGGGCCCGGTCCCGTTGTCCGGGGCAGGCGCGACGTCCACCGAGCCGCCCGCGATCAGCCCGACCACCGCCAGCGTCGTGGCACCCGAGGCCACGAAGAGGGTGGAGTACAGGGTGGTGAACTGCCAACGGACGCTGCTGCGGCGCAGCACCGATGGCGTGAGCAAACCCTGGTCCACCGTCATCGGTCCTCTCTCTCCCCCGCCACCCGGCTGCCTGATCAGGCTAGGCGACGTGCCCTAACAGCGGCATGACAGCGCCCGTTCCGCCCGTGTCACGCAGGCGCACGCAACGTGGTGCCCGGAGTCGAAGACCGAGGGAGAGGACAGGCGGCCGCGATGAGGGACGACGTCGGGATCGAGATGGCGGGCCTGCGGAAACGCTTCGGGGCGACGCAGGCACTGGACGGGATGACGTTCGCGGTCCGGCCCGGTCGGGTGACCGGGTTCGTGGGTCCGAACGGCGCGGGCAAGTCCACCACAATGCGGGTGGTGCTGGGCCTGGACGCACCCGACGCGGGCCGCGCACTGGTCGGCGGCCGGCCGTACCGGAGCCTGCGCAGTCCGTTGACGCGGCTGGGCTCGTTGCTGGACGCCGGAGCGCTGCAGCCCAGCCGGACCGCCCGTAACCACCTGCTGTGGCTGGCGCATTCACAGGGCCTGCCGGCGCGCCGGGTGGATCAGGTGCTGGAGCAGGTGGGGCTGGCCGACGCGGCACGGCGCCGGGCGGGCGGCTTCTCGTTGGGCATGCGTCAGCGGCTCGGCATCGCGGCGGCGCTGCTCGGCGACCCGCCCGCGCTGATGTTGGACGAACCGTTCAACGGCCTGGACCCGGAGGGTATCCGGTGGATCCGCGGCCTGCTCACCTCGCTGGCGGTCGAGGGCCGCGCGGTACTGGTCTCCAGCCACCTGATGGGCGAGCTGGAGGACGTCGCGGACCACTTGGTGGTGGTCGGGCGCGGCCGGGTCGTGGCCGACACCGGTGTGCGCGAGCTGCTGGCTGGGGTCGCGGCCGGCCGGGTGATGCTGCGCACCTCCGAACCGCTCGCTGCCGCCGAGGTGTTGTCGCACACCGGCGCCACCGTGCAGGTGACCGGACCCGGGACCCTCGGCATCACCGGGCTGCCAGGCGAGGCGATCGTTGCACGCCTCACCGCGGCGGCGGTGCCGTTCGCCGAAGTGGCCACCCACCGCGCGACGCTGGAGGAGGCCTATCTCACGCTCACCGGGGATGCCGTCCAGTACCGGAGTGCCGACTCGGCGGCGGGGGTGGAGCGATGAGGGCGCTGCACGCCGAGTGGACCAAGTTCCGCACCGTGCGCGGCTGGGTACTGGGCTCCGTCGGCGCGATGCTGGCGTCCGTGCTGTTCCTGCTGGTCGGCACGGCCTCGTCGAACCAGCACCCACAGGGCGTGACGGCGCTCCCGGTCGGCCCCGGCGGCGAGGCGGTCAACGACAGCTTCTACTTCGTGCACCGGGCGCTGACCGGCGACGGCAGCATCACAGTCCTGGTGACAGCGCTGACTGGCGTACTGGCTGATCCGGCGGGTGGGCCGGGCGGAAGCACGTCCGGCGTCACCCCGTGGTCCAAGGCCGGGATCCTGGTCAAGGAGAGTCTCGACCAGGGTTCACCCTACGCGGCGATGATGGTCACCGGCGCGCATGGGGTGCGGATGCAGAACGACTTCACGCACGACCGCGCGGGCCTGGCCGGAAGCCCCTCGACCGCCGAGCCGCGCTGGCTGCGGCTCGTCCGGACGGGCAGGACAGTCATCGGCCTCGACTCATCCGACGGCGTGCGTTGGGCCGAGGTCGGCACCGCGCGGCTCCCCGAGCCGGCGACAACGGTGCAGGTGGGGCTGTTCGTCGCCGCCCCGGCGGCGGTACAGGCGAGTGGTGGCGGCAGCAGCAGTCCGGCCACGGCCACGGGAGACTTCCGTCGCGTAACGCTCAGCGGCGCCTGGGGGCAGGCGGCCGGAGGCTGGCAGGGCGGGCAGGTGGGCGGCGACGCCGGGACCTCGGGCAGCTACGCGCCCGGCACCGTCGGCGGCTGCACGGCGACGACCGGCGAGGGCTTCACCGTCACCGGCGCGGGCGACATCGCCCCCGTGGTCGGCGGGCCGGCGCTCGGACCGGCATTCACCGTGGAGACCTTCCTCGTCGGCACGTTCGTGGGCTTGATCGTACTGACAGTGGTGGCCGTGCAGTTCGTCACCACCGAGTACCGCCGCGGGCTGCTCGGACAGACCCTCGCGGCGACACCGCACCGCAGCAGGACACTCGCCGCAAAGGCCACGGTGGTCGCGACGGTCGCCTTCGCCGTCGGTGCGGCAGCCGCCACCATGAGCATCCCGCTCGGTGAACTGCGGGCGCACGCCACCCACTTCGCCGTGCTCACCGTACCCACAGCGGTCCAGGCGCGCGCGGTACTCGGCACGGGGCTGCTGCTGGCCGCGACGGCGGTCCTGTCGCTGGCCCTCGGTGTGGTGCTGCGGCGCAGCGCCACAGCGATCACCGCGGTGGTGGCCGCGACGGTGTTCCCGTACCTACTCGCCTCTGGTGGCATGCTTCCGAGCGGCCCGGCCGAGTGGGTGCTCCGGCTCACCCCGGCGGCGGGCTTCGCCGTCCAGCAGACCCTGCCGCGCCACGACCAGGTGCTCAGCGTCTACGCTCCCTCGTCGGGTTACTTCCCGCTCTCCCCCTGGGGAGGCCTCGCCGTGCTCGGTGCCTGGAGCGTGCTCGCTCTCGCGGCGGCAGCCGTGCTGCTGCGCCGGAGGGACGCATGAGTGGCGTCGACACCATCGGGTTCCGCCGGGCCTGCCGCGCCGAGTGGACGAAGCTCCGCACCGAGGCCGGACACGGCTGGCTGCTGCTCGGCCTGGTTCTCGTCACGGTCGGCGTCGGCGCGGCTGTGTCCGCGGGCGTCCCGTGCCCGGCGTCGGGCTGCGGTCAGGACCAGGTGCGACTCAGCCTGGCCGGGGTGTCGGTGAGCCAGGTGCTCGCCGCTGTCACGGCCGTCCTGCTCGTGGGCGGCGAGTACGGCACCGGCCTGATCCGCACCACGCTTGTGGCACTGCCCAGGCGCGGCACGGTGCTGGCAGCGAAAGCCACCGTGCTCAGCGGAACGGTCCTCGCAGTCGGAAGCGTCGCCGTGCTCGCCTCCATCCTCGCGGGACACCTGCTCCTGCCGGGCGCCGGATACACGCCCGCCCACGGCTACACCCAGCTCTCCCTCGCCGACGGGCCGACCCTGCGCGCGGCAGCCGGCTCGGTGCTCTACCTGGTCCTAGTGGGCCTGCTCACCCTCGGCGTCGCCGTCGCGGTTCGGGACGCGGCGGTCGCGGCGGGCGTCGTGTTGGCGCTGCTCTACCTCTTCCCGCTGCTCAGCCATGTCGTCACCGAGCCGCACCTGCAGCGGCTGCTGGCACGGCTCGGCCCGATGCCGGCGGGCCTCGCGATCCAGGCGACGACGAACCTGAGCCATCTCCCCATCGGCCCCTGGGCGGGCCTCGGCGTTCTGGCCCTCTGGGCGGCGACCGCGCTGTTCCTCGGGGGCACGATCCTGCGGCTGCGGGACGCGTGAATCCACACGCGCGGCGCCGGCCCGGACGCTTCTCGTGCCCGGGCCGACCTCGTCACGGTGGTGAAGTTGCCGCCCGTGGTCTCAGCTCTGGTCTCATTCACCGCAGTCCAGCGAGGTTCAGAGCCTGGGCAGCGCCCCGCTTCACCCCAGGTCAGAACGGGTACGGACCCCGGCGGACAGGGTTCGGGAGAATTGGAAAGCGTGTTGGGGGCAACCCCTCACGAGTTCGAATCTCGTATCCTCCGCCTTGATCGAAGGCCCGGACTGCACCAGTCCGGGCCTTCGTCGTTCCCGGCTGGCTGTTGTCTGCCGGCTTCGCGCACGCAGTTGACTCTTCCACGACACCGGCGCCCACGGCGACGACCTGCCTCAGGGCCCCCGCCGGCAGGCGGGCACTCCGTGCTTCCATGGATGTGTGGTCTTGTATGTCGGCACCTCGGGCTGGCAGTACGACGACTGGCGTGGCGTCCTGTACGCGCCGGGGATGCCGCGGCGGTTCTGGCTGGAGGAGTACGCCCAGCGGTTCGCCACGGTGGAGAACAACAACGCCTTCTACCGCCTGCCCGCGGCGGAGACCTTCGCCACCTGGCGGGAGCGAACCCCGGAGGGGTTCGTGATGGCGGTCAAGGCAAGCCGCTTTCTCACGCACATCAAGCGCCTGCACGACCCGCAGGAGCCGGTGCAGCGGCTGCTGTCGGCCGCCGAAGGGCTGGGCTCGCGGCTCGGACCGGTCCTCCTCCAGCTCCCGCCTACCCTGCGGGCGGACGTCGGCCTCCTCGACAGTTGCCTGGGCTGCTTCCCGGCCGGGGTGAGGGTGGCCGTCGAACCCCGGCACGATTCATGGTGGGTGCCGGAGATCCGGGCGGTGCTCGAACGGCGCGGCGCCGCCCTCTGCTGGGCGGACCGGCAGGCACGCCCGGTCACACCGCTGTGGCGGACCGCCGACTGGGGCTACCTGCGCTTCCACGCCGGCCTGGCGCAGCCGCCGCCCCGGTACGGTCGGCAGTCGCTGGCCACCTGGGTGGCCAGGGTCGCCGAGGCCTGGTCGGATGAGGCCGACGTGTACGCGTACTTCAACAACGACCTCGGCGGTGCGGCTCCCCTGGACGCCGTCGCCTTCGCCCGAGCGGCCGCCAGGGCCGGCCGGACGGTGAGCCGCACGCCACAGCACCTGGCGGTGAGGCAGGCATGATCCGCAGTCGACTGATCGTCTCCGGTGAAGTCCAGGGCGTGTATTTCCGTGACACCTGCCGGAGGGTGGCACGGGAGCACGGCGTGGCCGGCTGGGTACGCAACCTCCCCGACGGAACGGTCGAGGCCGTGTTCGAGGGCGAGGCCACGGCCGTCGAACGGCTGGTCACGTGGGCACGGCATGGCCCGTACGCGGCCGTGGTGGACCGAGTCCGCGTCCACGAGGAGGAACCCGAGGGGCTCGTGGGCTTCGAGATCCGCCCGACGCCCTGGGGCGGATAGGCAGAGCTCGTGCCCCTGGATGGTGCGACTGCGGTTGCCGTCCTGAGGACGAGCGTGTCGGAAAGTCGATCCGCGACAGAGCCGTTCTTCTTACAGACCCGTCCGGGAGGCGAGTGCGGCGGTGATGATCCTGAGGGCGGGGCGGTACTTCACGGTGGCGGCCAGACGGCTGAGCTCGGCGTAGGCATCCTCGTCGCCGAGCTGGGTCAGGGCGTGCACGGCGGCGCCGGCCGTCTTGGGTGATCGCGGGCCGATGCCGGGGAGCCGTATCAGGGCCGCTTCCACCAGTTGGCCCAAGGCCGCCGCGGACTGCGGATGGGCCTGCGTGAGAGCCAGTAGCGCCGCAAGGCCCTGTAGCGCGCGAGTGTTGAAGGGGTCGAGTTCGAACTCGGCGGTACCGGCGCCGTGGTGGGATTTCACAGGCGCGGTACGGGGCTCACCCACCGGGGCAAGCCAGGAGGTGATCGCCCTGCGGGCGCGGTCAGGTCCCACGTCCGCCAACAGTCCGCGTCCAAGGCGCTGCCACGTGCCGGTGGGGCGGGAGCCCTTGGCGGTCAGCGCGTGGGCGACCAGCGCATGCCACGCGGGTTCGGCCCCGGTCAGATCGGCGATCACGCGCTCGGCCCACGGCTCGCCGGGGTTGAGCACGGGCTCCACGATCCTCGCGGCGAGGGTACGGAGTTCACCGGGTGTCTCGGACGTCAGCGCGGTTCTGCGGACGGTGGCGACCACCGGATCGGGCAGTGCCCGCCCCGCCGCCTGCTCCACCTCGACCAGGCAGGTCAGCCGCCAGCCCTCCCACAGCGTCATCTTCGCCGCCGCCTGGGCCATCAGCGGCTCTTGCCAGGCGGCCAGTTGCTCGACAGGCAGCCCGTGCGCCACCAGGGTGACCAGCGAGGCGAGGTCCCGGCAGCGACCCGGGTGGTGAACAGCCGTCTCCTCCAGCCCATCGGTCATCCGTCGCAGTAGCAGGACCCGGGTGGAGGCGGGCATCTCCCGCAGCAGGCTGATCAGTTGGCCACCGTCGAACGTCCAGTCACCGTCGATGTCAGCACACAGCTGGTAGAGGTTCCTGTCCAGGCCGGTCACATCGCCGGCGTTCGCAAGCTGTCGGATCCTGGCCAGACGAGCAACCTGCTCGTTCTCCTGCAACACCGGCTACCTCTCCGCAGAACCCAGCTCGCCTTGACGACACACGACACTGGGCGAGGCCACCGACAGCGCGGCTGGCACCACCTCTGACCGGCGCAGATGACCTCGGCTACCGTCCTGCCCGCAGGACGAGGAGGCCGCCGGATCCGGCGCGAGGCGCGACACCCCGGGTCGTGCCGCACGGGGCTTGCGGTGGTTGCGGTTCGGGTTGTATTCACCCCGTTCGACGAGGTCCGGCCCATGGTCACCGTCGGACAGCCGGGACGCTCCTCGGGGCTCCACGTCCGGCTGGAGGAGCAGGCGAGTGTCCGGGATCACAGGGTGGCTCGTTGGGTGGGCGAAATGCCTTGGCCGCCGGAATGGTTGGCACCTGTACGCATTCCTGAACGCGTGCGTATCGTCCGGCACCCATGAGGAGCACCTCCGTGACCGTCACTGCGTCCTCCGCCTCCCGCGCGGCCGAGATCCTGTCCCGGCCGGTCGCGCTGAACGGGCTGACCGTCCCGAACCGCATCGTGATGGCTCCGATGACGCGCATGTTCTCCCCGGGCGGCGTCCCCGGTGAGGACGTGCGGTCGTACTACGCCCGTCGGGCGGCCGCCGGTGTGGGCCTGATCGTCACCGAGGGGACCTACGTCGGCCACGAGTCGGCCGGGCAGAGTGACCGGGTGCCGCGGTTCCACGGTGCGGAGCAGCTGGCGGGGTGGGCGAAGGTCGCCGAGGCCGTTCACGCGGCGGGTGGGGCGATCGTGCCGCAGTTGTGGCACATCGGCATGGTGCGCAAGCAGGGCGATCCGCCCTACGCCGACGCCCCCGCCGTCGGCCCCTCCGGCATCCGTGTCGACGGCACCGAGGGCACCGGCAGGGCGATGACCCGGCGCGACCTGGACGAGGTGACAGGCGCCTTCGCCGAGGCCGCCGCGGCCGCGGAGCGTATCGGCTTCGACGGTGTCGAACTGCACGGCGCCCACGGCTACCTCCTCGACCAGTTCCTGTGGGCGGGGACGAACCGCCGTACCGACGCCTACGGCGGCGGCCCCGTGGCCCGTACGAAGTTCGCGGCCGAGATCGTGGCCGCGGTCCGCGAGAGCGTCTCCCCCGAGTTCCCGGTGCTCTTCCGCTACTCGCAGTGGAAGCAGGAGGCCTACGACGCGAGGCTCGCCGAGACCCCGGAGGAGCTGGAGGCGATCCTGGCCCCGCTCGCGGCGGCCGGCGTCGACGCTTTCCACGCCTCCACCCGCCGCTACTGGCTGCCGGAGTTCGAGGGCTCGGATCTGAACCTGGCGGGCTGGACCAGGAAGCTCACCGGCAGGCCCACCATCACCGTCGGCTCGGTCGGCCTCGACGGGGACTTCGTCCGTGCCTTCATGGGCGAGGGCGCGCCGGTCCGGGGCATCGACAACCTCCTCGACCGCCTGGAGCGCGACGAGTTCGACCTGGTCGCCGTCGGCCGCGCTCTGCTCCAGGACCCGGAGTGGGCGGCGAAGGTCCTGGGGGGCCGGTTCGAGGAGCTGGAGCCGTACGACGCCGAGGCGCTGAAGACGCTGAGCTAGGGAGCCGGCGCGGGCCGCCACCCACATCGCTACGGGCGCGTCCCTCACGAGTTCGAACCCCGTGCCCTCCACACCCCGTCCGCCAGGGCGACTCCGAGGTCCCGACCACACAGTGGTCGGGACCTCCGGCGTTCTCGACAGCCGCCCGGGTAGCCCTGTGCCTGACCGGCCGCGGCAGCCCGGTTCTGGTTGTACCGCCCCCGCGGACGGTTCCGGCCATGGCCCGAACCGTCCAAGTCCGGCGTCTACCAAATGATTTGTGGCTTTGGGCAGGATCGGTCCCATGTACCTCGTTCATACCGCCCTCCGGCCCGGGGCAGCCGGCGGCCCGCTCCCCCCGGATGCCCGCGAGCTTCTCCTGGCCGCCGCGCGGGTCGAGGACCGGATCGAGCACGTCGTCCTCCACCCGCACGCGGTGCCGCACCCGGTCCTGGGGGTCTATCTGCTCGCCGACTCCATGGAGGAGGCCGAGGCGCGGGTCGCCGGTTTCTGCGACCGGGCCCTGGCCGCCGTCCGGCCGTTCACGGGGTGGTGTGCGGCCCCGCCCACCGTGCCGCTCGTCGTTCCCTTCTACGAGCGGCTGCTGGCGGAGTACGGTCGGCCCGGCCGAAACGGGCCAGGACGGCTGCCGCCCGCGTGAGGCGTTCGCACCGCGCTCGGGCTGCGGGCGACGGCCCGAGGAGGGCGGCCTGCGGGCCGGAACGGGTCGGCCCCGCGTAGCGGCTTTCCGCGCCACGCGGGGCCGACGGACCAGGTCAGCGCCCGGCCGGGACGGGCTCGGCGAGGCCGGCCGGGGTGTCCCTCGGGGTACCGGCCGGCTTGGACCGCTCGCGCATCAGGACCAGGGTGAGCCCGGCGGCGGCCAGGACGGCGAAGGCACCCGCGGTGAAGGTGGTGGACGTCGCGGTGGTGAAGGCGTCCCGGGCCGCGGTGGCCAGGCCGTCGTCGCCGGTGGACGAGGCCAGGGCGAGCGCGTCGGTGATCGCGTGGCGGCCGGCGGCCGGGGCGTCGGTGGGCATCGCGCCGGTGTAGGTGCTGGACAGGACCGTGCCGAGGATGGCCACGCCGAGCGCCGCGCCGGCCTGCTGGACGGTGTCGTTGAGCGCCGAGCCGACCCCTGCGTGCTCGGCCGGGATGGCCCCCATCATCGCGGTGGCGGCTGCGGGCATCGCCAGGCCGCAGCCGGCCCCCAGCAGCAGCATGGCCACGGCGAGCCTGGTGAACCCCTCGTCGACGGAGAGGGTCGCCAGCACACCGAACCCGCCGGCGATGACCAGCAGGCCGGAGGCGGTCATCACCCGCGGGCCGATCCGCTTGCCGAGCGAGGCGCCCAGTGCGTTGAAGACCAGGGTGGCCACGGCCAGCGGGATGAAGGAGAGACCGGTGTCGGTCGGCGAGTAGCCGAGAACGAACTGGAGGTACTGGGTCAGCACCAGCATCAGCCCGCCGTTGGCGAAGGTCAGCAGGACGAGCGAGAAGCTGGCGCCGCTGAAGACCCGGTTGCGGAACAGGCCGAGCGGGACCATCGGCGACGAGGTGCGCACCTCCCGGACCGCGAAGCCGGCCAGGGCCAGCACGGTGACGGCGAGCGCGGCGAGGGTGCCGGGATGGGAGATGCCGTCCTTCGGGAGCACGATGATCGTCCAGACCAGTGCGGTCATGCCGACCATGGAGAGCACCATTCCGGGGAAGTCGGGCTTGCGCCACGGTCCCTTGGACTCCGGCATCAGGACGACGGCGGCGAGGATGGCGAGCGCGGCGATCGGGACGTTCAGCAGGAAGACCGCGCCCCACCAGAAGTGGGCGATCAGGGCACCGCCCAGGACCGGTCCGCCGACCAGGCCGATCATGGCCACCGCGCTCCAGGCGGCGATCGCCCTGGGGCGTTCCTCGTCGTCGAAGACGGTGATGAGGATGGACAGGGTGCTGGGCATCACCAGGGCGCCGCCGATGCCCATCAGCACGCGGCCGGCGATGAGTTGGCCCGGGTCGGCGGCGAAGGCCGCCAGCAGTGAGGCGGCTCCGAAGAGCGTCAGCCCGACGATCATCACCCGCCGTCGGCCGAACCGGTCGGAGAGACTGCCGGAGGTCAGCAGCAGGCCGGCGAAGACCAGGATGTACGAGTCGATGATCCACTGGATGTCCTGGGCGCCGGCCTTCAGGTCCTCCGCGATCGGCGGGATCGACACCGTGAGCACCATGTTGTCGATCACCAGCACCAGGCTGCTGAGGCAGAGCACGATCAGGATGAGCCAGCGTCGCGGATGACGGTCCATCGTGAACCCTTTCGAGCGTCCGTGCGCCGCCGGGCACACGCGATGACGGATAGCGGAAGGAGCGCGGGAGAGCGGGAGGCGCGGGAAAGAGGGCGCGGGCACACCGCCCTCCGTCCCCACGGGTACAGTGTGCGCCGCTCCGCACACTGTATGGATGCCGCACACCGTTCGTAAAGTCCGAACGGTGTGCGCTTCTCGCGCTATCCTTGGCCGGGAGGCGGCCCGGCGCGCGTCGCGCCAGGCCTGAGCCCCGCTGAATCGAGAGGAGGCCGCCGTGGCGGCCAGGAAAGAGCAGATTCCGTCGGTGTGGACCCGCCCGCAGCGGGCCCGACGGCGGGACCAGCCCGCGCTCAGCCGGGAGCAGATCGTCGCCGAGGCCATCGCGATCCTGGACGCCGACGGGATCGAGGCCCTGAGCATGCGACGGCTCGGCACCCGCCTCAACGCCGGCGCCACCTCGATGTACACCCATGTGGCCAACAAGGAGGAGCTGATCGAGCTGGTCGTGGACGAGGTCCTCGGCGAGCTGCGACTGCCGGACACCACCGCCCTTCGGGGCAGCGGCAGTTCGGGTGCCGCCGGATCCGGCAGCGCCAGCTCCGGAAGCGCCGACCCGGATGCCTGGCGGGCGGCCATCACCGAGTGCGCGGACGGTGTGCGCGCGACCGTCCTGCGCCACCCGTGGCTCGTCTCCGTTCTCGGGGACGTGGGCCTGGCCTACCTCGGACCGAACATGATGCGCTTCTCCGAAGCCATGCTCACCGTGCTGGAGGAGGCCGGTTTCGAACTGCTGGAGGCCAACGACGCGATGGGCGTCGTCATGGCGTTCGTCGTCGGCATGGCGACCAGCGAGGCCTCCTGGCTGACCACGATCGCCCGGCACGGCACGGACGAACAGGCCTGGGTGGAGCAGCTGCTGCCCGCTGCCAAGGAGGCCGCCCGGGGGCACCCGCGCCTGCACCGGCTGTACCTCATGCAGCAGAGTCTGGATGCCTCCGCCACCCGCGAGAACGGCTTCGCCAACGGCATCCGGCTGGTGCTGGACGGGATCGAACTCGCCCACCGGGCCCGGACCGAGAACCGCTGAGCGCCGCGCGGCGAGTCGGTCGTCGCGTCGGGACCGGTGCCGACGGCCGGTTCACCATCGGCCCCGCGAGGCCAACCCCGGTGAGGCTAACCCCGGTAAAGGCCCTGAACCGCCGAATAGCCGGGTGTCGAGGCGGCCACCGGACCGGTGGCTCCCGCCCGGATCGCCGTGGCGGTTTCCACGGCGGCGGTCAGTGCGACGCGGTAGAGCAGTGAGCCGAGGCTGACCCGGGCGACGCCCAGGGCCGCGAGTCGGGCGAGGGGCGGGCCGGCGGGGGTGTAGAGGATGTTGAGCGGGACGGAGAGCTGGCCGAGCAGGACCTCGATGGCGGCGGGATCGGCCAGTCCCGGGACGAACACGCCGTCGGCTCCGGCCTGTTGGTAGCTGTCGAGGCGGCGGACGGTCTCCGGGGCGGGGCGGTCGAAGCCGGTCCAGTAGGTGTCGGTGCGGGCGTTGACGAAGAGGTCGGGAGCGGCGGCCTTGACGGCTGCGATCTTCGCGGCGTGCAACGGGGCCGGAGCGAGCGTACCGTCCGGGCGGCCGTCCTCCAGGTTGATGCCGACGGCTCCGAGGGCCGACAACTCGGCTGCCAGAGCGGCGACCTCGTCCGGATCGTCGCTGAAGCCGGACTCGGCGTCGACGGAGAGCAGGAACCGGCCCCGGCCGAGGCGGCGGGCGAGCCGGAGGGTCTCCCGGCGGGTGGCCGCGGCGCCGTCGGGCAGGCCGGCCGCTGCCGCCACACCGAGGCTGGTGGTGCCGATCGCGGTGAACCCCTGCTCGGCGAGGGCGACGGCGGAGGCGTGGTCCCAGGCGTTCGGGAGCAGCAGCGGTCGGCCGGGGTGATGGTGCAGGGCGGCGAAGGGGTTCATGAGGCCTCACTCCCAACGGTGTTGGCGTTCACGGTGGCGGTAGTGGCGGTAGTGGCGGCGAGGGCGGCGGGGCCGGCAGTGGTGGCGGCACGCGGGGCGAGGGCTCCGATTGCGTCCGCGTAGTAAGCGGACTCGGCGACGTGGAAAGCGAGTTGGCGGAAGGTCCAGCCGGTGCCCGGGGAATGGTCGAGCTGGTCCGGGGTGAGGGTGGCCAGACGGTTGGACCAGATCCGGGCGAGCCGGGTGAGACGGCTGCGGGCCTCGTCGAGGTCGGCCGGGGTGAAGGGGGCGAGATCCGACGGGGTGGTGGCGGCGGAGGCGTGCCAGTGGTCCGGCTGGGTGGGTTCGCCCGCGAGGCGGGCTTCCAACTCGGCCAGATGGTCGATGAGATGATCCGCGACCCGACGGATCGCCTTGTGCGGGGTGCAGGTCCGGCCGTCGACGGCGACCGGCTGGCCGTCCCAGTCCGTCCAGGTGGCGGCGAGGGCCAGGACATGGTCCACCATGGCCGGGACGACCTCGGCGGGCACGTGGCCGCTGGTCGTCGGCGTGTCGTCCGCGAACGGGCCCGCCGGGTCGGAGGCGCCGTGCAGGATGCCCGCCGCGAGGGCGAGGGCGTGCGCGCGGCCCGGGCAGACGCGGGGCGGGGCGCCGAAGGACAGTGGGGGCAGGTCGGCGTTCCCGGTGGTGCGCCGGGCGGTGCTCTGGGCGGTGCTCTGGGCGGCCGCGATGTCGAGGACGACCCGGGTACCGGCGGGGAGTTCGACCCCGGCGACCGTGGTGTCGCGGGCGGCGACCCGGCGCATCTCCCGTACGGGCGGGTCGTGGCGCAGGGTCTCCGTGAGCAACGCGGCCGGGAGAACGCCCCGGGCGGCGGTGCGGCGGGCGTGCTCGACCAGGAGAGCGGTGGCATCACAGGCCTGAACGAGGAGGCCGATCCGGTTGGCCGCCCGTTCGGAGGCGAGGGGGCCGGACGCGAGGGGGTTGGGCGCGAGGTCGTCAGGCGCGCAGGCGGCGGACTCCGTGGCGCCGGCCGGATCCATCCGCGGCAGCAGCCAGGCCACCGCCGCATCGGCCTCGGCGTCGTCGGGCAGTTCGACGAAGTACGCCCGCGCCACCACGGCGACCGCCCTGGCGACGGCCTCCGGCTCCGCCAGCCCGAGGGACTGTGCGAGGACCCGGACCGCTCGCAGCCGGGCGTCCTGCTCGAATCCGGCCGCAGCCGCCAGGCGCAGTGCGGCGGGGTCGAGGCCGGCCAGGTCCGCCTCCACCAGGGCGCGGCGGGCGGCGTGCACCTCGCCCGTGCTGAACCGGGCCACGGTGGCGCGCAGCCAGGCCACGCCGCCGGGAGGCCCGGGGACGGCGCGCGGCGGCACCAGGTCGGGGCTGGCGAGGGCGGACGTGACGTCCTCGTACCCCTCGAACACGGCGTCGGTGGCGTCGGTGGCGACGGGAGTGACGGCGGGGGTGACGGAGGGGGTGACGGAGGCTGGACTGGCCGAGGTGGTCATGGGCGTCACGCTAGGGGCGGCACGGTTCGGTGAGCGCCGAACCGTGCCGGGGGCACCATGGAGGCATGTCACTCGCCCAGCTCGCCGGACTGCTCGCCGATCCGACCCGCGCCGAGTTCTGCACGGCGCTGCTCGACGGCCGGGCCTGGACCGCCGGTGAACTCGCCCGGCACGCCGGCGTCGCCCCCTCCACGGCGAGCGAGCACCTGTCCCGGCTGATCGCCGGAGGGCTGCTGGCGGAGGAGCGGCAGGGCCGGCACCGGTATGTCCGGCTGGCCGGCCCGGCGGCGGCAACCCTGATCGAGGACCTGTCGACGTACGCCGACACCACCGCGCCCACTCAGCCGCCACCGCGCAATCTGCGTGACTCCACCCGGATGAGCGCCGAGGCCCGTGCCCGGACCTGCTACGACCACCTGGCCGGGCGCCTCGGCGTGGCCGTCACCGACGCACTGCTGGAACGGGGGCTGGTCGCGGACCGGGACGGGCTCACCATCACCCGGCGCGGCCGGGCGTGGCTGGCCGATGTCGACATCGAGCTGCCGGACCGGACGGGCCGCAAGGGGGGCCGTCCGGTCGTCCGCAGCTGCCTGGACTGGACGGAACGCCGCAGTCACCTGGGCGGCGCGCTGGGCGCCGCGCTGTGCCGTACCGCGCTGGACCGGGCCTGGGTGGAGCGGATCGGCTCGGGCCGGGCACTGCGGGTGACGGCGGACGGCCACCGGGCCCTGCGCGAACTGCTCGGGGTGGAGATGGAATCGGGGCGGGGCGACGGCTGACCGCCAGCGGCCCACCGCCGACCGGAGAACAACCGACAGAGAACAACCAACAGAAAACAGATAACAGATGTTGAAAGCTGTTATCTGTTTCCTGTTACCCGCCAGCTGTCCGGCCGCAGCTCACTCGCCGTGGTGCGCCGGGCGCCCCACGCCCATCAGGCGTCCGCCATCACGGGCAGGTCGCCGGACGTCTTCCCCAGGTCGATGACGCCGAACGCGGCGCCCTGCGGGTCGCCGATCGCCGCGAACCGACCGAACGGGCTGTCCATCGGGCCGAAGTGGAGCGTGCCACCGCGCTCGGTCGCCCTGGCCACCGTGGCGTCGCAGTCGTCCACCGCGAAGTAGACGCTCACGTACGACGGCACGTCCGGCGGAAGATCGTCCGGGCCCATCTTCATCCGGCCGAGAACGGGCGCCCCATGGACATGGAAGATCTTGTAGTCCACCTGGTCGGTGTCCATCCGCTTCACGCTGAACGGGAAGACGGCGGGAAAGAAGGAGTCCGCCTTGCCCGGGTCACGGGTGAGCACCTCGGCCCAGGTGTACGAACCCGGCGCGCCCTGCTTCTCGAAGCCCTCGTGGCGGCCGGCCTGCCAGACCCCGAAGGCGACGCCGCCCGGGTCCTTGCCGATCACCATCGTGCCGAAGTCGCCGACCTGGAGCGGCCCCATCAGCACCTCACCGCCATTGGCGCGGATCCGGTCCGCGGTGGCGGCGGCGTCCGGCGAGGCGAAGTACAGGCACCAGGCCGACTGGGTCTCCTGGCCCGGCATCGGCGGCACCACGGCGGCGACCGCCTTGCCGTCCGAATACGCCTGCGTGTAGTTGCCGAACTCCGACGAGCTCTCGCTGAACGTCCATCCCAGCACGTCACCGTAGAACGCCTTGGCGCCCTCCAGGTCGGTGAACATCGCGTCGGCCCAACAGGGTGTGCCCTCAAGTCGCGCGGCCATCTCTCTGCCCTCTCCTGCGGTGGTGGCACCTGTCCGGAGGCACATCGCGGCGACTCGCCCCTGGCGATTTGCCCCGATTCGCCACAGTAGCCAGTCCGCCGCCCCACCGCGCGCTCAGCGTTACCCCAGCTCAGCGGCGCCACAGCAGTTGCCACGCCCCACCACAGCCACGCCCTACCGCAGCCGGGCCACCGAAGCACGACGACGGCCCGCCGGTTCGCACCCGGCGGGCCGTCGCTGGACCGATCTGCCGCTACCCGATCGGCGATGACACCGGCGTCGGCAGCGAAGTCGACACCCCTGCGGCCGGCGACGGCACCAGCGGCCGCGCACCCGCCGTCCCGAACCCGCTCGGGCCGGTCGGCACGAGCCCCGGACGCGGCACCGTCTCCACATCACCCGCACGCGAACCCGCCCGGGCCGGAGCCGCCGACGCAAGCCTTGCCGCGGACGTCCCCAGCCCCGTCGGCCCGAGCGGAACCGAGCCGCCCCACGCCGCGCCCGCCGACGACGCACCCTCCGGCAGCTCACCCGCGAAGTGCCGCCGCAGGTCCGCCTCGCCGTACCGGCGGCAGTCCCGGTGCCAGATCATGATCCCGGCGAGCCAGTTCTCCAGTTCGGTCACGTACCCGTCCAGCATCGCGCGCGCCTCCGGCCCCAGGTCGAAGTCGTCGTACAGCACGGGGAACTCGTTCGCCCCGACGTGCTGGAACTGGGCCAGCCGCGAGTGCATCAGGTCGTCGACGATGCGGACGGCCGCCGGGTAGTCGCAGTTGAAGAAGTTCTGCACCACCAGCACCGCGTTGTGCACCTCGCCCTCGTACTCGACCTCCTTCTGGTACGAGTACAGGTCGTTCATCATGCAGGCGTAGTCGGCGGCCGCGTTCTCCAGCGAGCGCATCGGCCCGCTCTCGTAGATCTCCGGCGGGACGGCCTGCCCGTGGGCCAGCCGGCAGAGGCTCATGGTGAGGTCCGAACCGAAGGTCTTCCGGCGCATCTCGATGTAGTCGACCGGGTCGGGGATCCGGTGCTGTGCCTGGTTGTTGAGCTCCCAGAGCCAGCTGAGCGTCATGTCCTCGACCGCCTTGCGGAACTTCCGCCTGGCCTCGACGGTCATCGGCCCGGCGGTGCGGGCCCAGAGGTCGGCCAGGCCGCGCTCCAGGGCGTTGGTCGGCTCCGGCGGCACGCTGCCGTCCACCGGCATGAAGGCCGAGAGACGGTCGTTGGCGGCCTTGGCGCCGGCCAGGTCGCGCGTCCGCCCGAACACCACCGGGAAGTAGTCGTCGGCGTATGTTCCCCAGGTCAACCAGCCCGAGGTTAGGTCGAGTTGCTCGGCGGTCGCGTCCGGGTGGATGCCGGCCGAGCAGAGCGGGAAGTCATAGTCGGCGACCTTCTCGGCCGTCCAGATGTCCGATCCGGCCACGCCCGGCTGCGGCTCCAGCATGCCCACCCGGCCGGACCATTCCACCGTGTTGCGCCGCGAGGCATCCAGGTGGGGGCTCAACGAGACGGTGAACGGGAGCTTGAAATCGGGCAGTTGGGACGGTCCAACCTTCTGGAACGGCACATGGCTGTGCGAACGCGCCCGCCGCACAGCCGGATCGACGCCCCCGGCCGACCCGGCACCGGACCCGCCGCCCAGCCCACCAGGCACACCGGACGCGCCGCCGGCCCGACCGCCCGCCGCCCCCGACCGCAGGATGTCCAGCGCCGACGTGCCGACCCCACCGATCGCGAACGGGTCCCACCAGTTCGACGAACCCGCCGCCGCCCCACCGCCGTTCATGTACCGGCTGGACCGCATGTGCCACTCGTGGCCGCCCGACTGCCAGTCCTGGAGGCCCTTGACGTACGCCAGGACCTTGGCGCAGCCCTCCGGGTCGAGCCCGGTCTCGGCGAACAGCGAGGGGAGTTCGGTGAACACGGTGTTCTCGAACTGCTGCAGCCGCGAGGTGAGCAGGTCGTTGACGGCGTCCGCGGCCTCCTGCGTCGAGCAGCCCAGGAAGGTCTCCAGCACGAGGACGCCGTTGCTCAGCTCGCCCTCCTCCTCGACCTCCCGCTGGTAGGAGAAGAGGTCGTTGCGCAGGTGGACACCGTCCGAGAAGGCGTCCATCAGCACTCGCAGCGGCCGCGAGCCGGAGACCGTCTTCGGCACCTCCGCGTTCGCCGCGTACTCGATCAGCCCCGCTGACCAGGGCGCGCCGCCGACCTTGCGACGCATCTCGATGTACTCGACGGGGTTGGCGATCCGGCCCGCGTTGATGTTGGCGAGCTCCCAGAGCGACTCGTTGAGCAGGTTCCGGGTGCTCTCCGCGAACCGGACCCGCCAGTCCTCACCCATCGCGGGCACGGTCCGCCGCCACAGGTCGGCCAGGCCGGCCTCGACCGGGTTGGTGGGCTCGGGCACGGGGGTGGCCGGGTCGGCCGGCATGAACAGCGGCAGGCGGTCCAGGTATGCCTTGCCGCCCTCGCGGTCGTTGGTGCGCTTGAAGATCTCCAGGAAGTGGTCGTCGAAGAAGAACACCCACACGTACCAGTCGGTGACCAGCGACAGTGCCTCGGCCGAGGCGTCCGGGTGGGTGTAGGCGCAGAGCAGGCCGTAGTCGTGGGCGTCGAGGTCCGCCCGTGTCCAGATACCCGACCCTTCCAGCATCCCCATCTCCCGTGCCCACTCGCTGGAATGGGTGCGCGCCTCCTCCAGATGGGAGTTCAGGCGCGCCGGATGCGGCACGTAGAAGGAGGGCAGTTCGAACGGCTGAGTCACCGGGCGAGCCTTTCTGGACGTGTCGAGGAGGCCGACCGGCGCGACGAAGCCGGTACGTCCAGCCACGCTTCCGCCCATAAGTCCGCCACCCGGTCGGCTCAGCATTACCCCTGAGCAACGATCTTCACCGGACAACGGGAACAGTCATATGAGATCAACCCTTTTGATCGAACTCCTGCTCCAATTACTGGCCTTCTCTGGTTCACCTGTACGGATATCCGGCCCGGCACCGCGCAGGCGCCACCGGCCGGGGCACCACGGGAGGGGCGGGCGCCACCGCCCGCCCCGCCCGTGGTGCCTCCCCCGGCTCAGCCCTCCCCGCCGCGCTCCGCCCGGCCGGCCGGATCCGCCCGACCCGCCCCCGGCGAGGTGCCGTCGGCCGAGTCCCTCGTGAACACCTCCCAGGCCGCGGGCCGCTGTTCCTCCTCCCCTCCCACGTCCTCGGCAGCCGGCCGCACCGGCCCGGGCACAAACCACGACCCCGTCCAGGAGCCCGCCCCGGAGCCCGAACCCGTCCCCGGCTCCGGCCCCGGCTGCTCCGGCTCCGCCGCACCCCCCGCCGCACCCCCCGCCGGCCCGTCCCCCGGATCCCCCAGGCCCGCCCGGATCAGCGCGGCCTCCTCCGGCCGCCCGATCGCCTCGGTGAACAGCGCCACCCGGTGGGCGTAGACGGTCCGTTCGCCGTCCTCCTCCTTGAGCTTCACATCGTCCATCAGGTCGTTCAGCGGCCCCACCACCGACGGCCCCCGCCGCCCCCCGCCGTCCACGTCCGGATGGTGCAGCGCCGCCCCGGCTCCCGGCGCCGCCCCGTCGAGGAACGGCACCGGCTGCCGGACCGGCCGGACCACCAGGTGCTCGTACAACTCGTCCACCGCCTGGTTGTTGGCGACCGCCGACAACTGCGCCAACGGGCCGATCAGGTCCACCGCCCGCGTCACCTCCTCGTCGTTCCGGGCCAGCCACCACACCACCGCGCTGCCGGGCGACTTGAGCACGTCGTCACCGAGGTAGGCCCGCTTGTTCCGCTCGTACCGCCGCTCGTGCTCCCAGACCTCCTCGGCCTTGCGCACCTCGGAGAGCTTGCCGAGCCGGTCCCGGTCCGCCTCCGGCAGGCCGAGCCCGACCCGCCCGGCCATCGCCACCACCAGCCCGGAGGCGTCCGGGCTCTGCGTGCCGAGCACCCCGTCCAGCCGGTGCCGGACGAGGTCCAGCCGCGCCGGGTGCTCGTACTCGGTGACGGCACGGGCGCGGGCCAGGACGGTCTCGACGGCGAGGCTGCCCGGGTTGGCGTGGACCAGTCCGCTCCCGTTGTGCAGCGGCCGCCACCAGACCGTCGCCGAGAAGACGAAGTCGTAGTCCGGCACCCCGCTGGGCAACGCGACCCCCTCCACCCGGGCTTCCTGGTACGGAAGTTCGGCCGGAGCTTCCGGCGGAACCACCGCCGAGGGATACGGCGGAGGCGAGGGGACCACCCCCTCCCCCTCCGGACCGCGCACGGTCAACTGCGTGACCAGCAGGGCGATCACGGCCGCCGCCACGACCCACACCCACACGGGCCAGCCCAGCCCCCGCCCGACACCAACGGGCACCAACCCGGCCGCGGCGGCCAGGGCGGCGGTGCGGGCCTTGTTCCTGGAGTGCGTGGAGTTCACGGTGTCCTCTCCTCGGTGCGGCGCGCCCCGGACGCGCCGATCGGCTCAATGCCCTGCGCGAGATCGATCTTCTGCCAGAACCGGGCCGCCACTTCGGCCCGGCTCGGCTGCCCCTCCGTCCGGTCCGGGGCGTTCGCCCAGTCGTACGCGACCAGGTAGAGCCGACTGAGCCGGTCGGCCCACCCGTCGGCCGCGTCGACCAGCACACCCATCAGCCGCTCCCGTTCCTGCGGCGCCACCGACCGCATCGCCGACAGCCACCGCTCGACCGTCGGCCCCCACCGCTGCGCGGGGGCCACCGCCAGCACGCCCCGCCAGCCCCGCACCATCGCGGCCGCGGGCACCCACGACAGCGACGGATCGGCCAGTTCCAGGAAGAGCCCCGCATCCGGTGAGTCCGGCCGCCCCGCCTCCAGCCCGTCCCACAACCGGGCCAGCAGCTTCGCGTACAGCCGCGGATCCCGCCGGACCAGCTCGAACAGGGCCTCCCGGGCGTCGGGGGGTCCGCTCTCGGCAGTCCCGCGTGCGAGATGGTGCAACCGGACGAGTGCCTGGTCAGGGTGGGTCGGCGCCATCACGTCCAGGCAGATCCGCGCGAGGACCCGGACCAGGTTCGGATGCAGGCCCGAGGTGACCGACCAGTCGTAGATCCTCGCCCGGAAGGCCGAGCCGAACCGCTCATGTGCCAGCCCCCGGGCGAGCACCTCCATCGCTTCGGGCATCAGCCTGGTCTCCGCCGCCCACTGGTCAGCCAGTGTGTAGAGAGGTCCCAACGTGGCGACCCGCAGCGACTGTTCGGTGAACCGGGCGACCAGATTCCGCCGGTCGTCCGGGCCCAGCAGCCCCTGTCCCCGGACCGCATCCCCCACCCAGTTCCGGAAGGATTCCCGCAGATCGGGGTAGTACGTCCAGAAGTGGGAGCGGACCGCCGCGTCGTAGGCCAGCGAGTCGAACCGGACCCGTCCGTCGCGGTCGACCTCGACTCGCAGGGCGTTCAGCCGTTCGGTCAGATCGGTACGGTCGAGCCGGGGCCGCTCGTCGGGTGGATGCCTCAACGTGACCAGCAGGTCGTCGGCTTGCCGGAACACCACGTCGGCGGGCGCCCCGTTCAGCATCGCCGCGGTCAGCAGCAACGCCCGCTGGCGGCCCTCGCCGAGTGCGGCCACCTGCTCGGCCACCTCCTTGCTGCGGTCGCTGAGCGCTTCGGCCGCCTGCTTGGCCCAGGACTCGAAGTCGCCACCCGCCCCTCCCCCCGAGCGGGCCTGCGCCACCAGGTCGGCCAGCCGCTGCAGTTCCCGCATCGCGGAGCGCTCCAGCAACTCCGCGAGCACCGAGGCCCGCAGATCCGCCGGCGGGATGCCGATGCCCGCGTGCACCAAGTGACGGGCCAGCACCACATCCCCGCGCGGGCGCTCGATCGTCGCCATCAGCTGCCGGAAGTCCGGTCGGAGCAACTGCTCATGCCCGTAGGGCAGTACGACCACCAGTCGGGCTCCGCGCCGCTCCACCGTGTCCCAGTACGCGGACAGCAGCGGCTGGGCGTCCAGATACTCCTGCTCGGAGGCCCCGGAGAGATCGAACAGTAGCCGGTCTCCGGACGCCAACTCCGTCATGTCGTCCCGCTTGTCGGTCAGGGAGACCTCGCGGAACCGGTCGTCATCCCCACCCAGCCGGTGCAGCAGCATGACGGCGGCGGTCCTCCGCCCGCTACCGGGAGGCCCGGACAGCAGGACGGTCGTACCGGCCTTCTCCAGCCGCTCGGCCGCGACTCCGTAGCCTGGTGGAGGGACGAATCTCTGACTCAGCCAGCGTCGTTGCTCCCGGGCCATGCGCCGTGGATCGCTGCCGGTGCGGACCAGCCGATCCGCACCGGCGATCAGGTAGTGGAAGTGGTTATGCTGATCGCCGGGCCCGGTGTGCGTCGGCCCCTGGGCCTCGCCGATCCAGGTCCCGTCACCACCATCGGTCACCGCTGGCCGTCCTCGCCGTGGCGGCGTCCGCCGAACTGATGCCTGATGTCGCCGCCCTGCTCGACGTAGCTTCCGCCGTCCCCGTTGAACTGCACGCCCCCGTGCTGCACCTTGTTGTGCTGGTCCCCCGTTCCCGTGTGCAGCGGACCGCTCGCGTTGTTGACGAAGGTCCCCAGGTCACGGCCGGCGTTGCCGACGCCCCCGTCGTAGTCCCTCGCCTGCACCACGCTGCCGTCCACCCGGCCGGTCCGGACGCGGCTTTCCGGCTCCACCATCGTCTGGGCGATCTGCCGCTCCGCCTCGGCGAGTTGGGGAAGCGCCTCGGCCAGGTCGTCGCCGATCCTGGCGAGGTCGGCCTCCGCGTTGCGGGTGTCCAGCCGGCGGTACTGGCAGTCGGCCAACTCGCCCAGCTCGGCCGGGAGGTCGCGCCGGTTGAGGCGCGTCGCCCGGCCGATCAGGACCGGCACGACCAGCGCACCGCTCTCGAACGCCTCCACGATCTCCCGCCTGGTCCAGTCCTCCGGGTCGTCCAGCGCCCGTCGCCCGTCCGCCGTACGGGCGTCCGCCCAGTGCGCGCCGATGACGGCGATCAGCACGCTGCTGCGGCGGACGGCGGTCAGCAGTTCCTGCGGGAAGCGGCGGCCGACCTTGATGGACTTGCTGGCGCGGAACACCCGCTCGCTGCCGAAGCGGCGCGACAGCTCGCGCTCGATGAGGGTGGCGCCGGTGTCCTCGTCGGTGGTGCGGTAGTTCACGAAGATGTCGGGCATGAGGGATCACCTCTCCAGTGAGTGACGGCAGGGTCGGGCCCGGGGTGTGTCGAGGCTTCGACCGGCCTGTGGGTGAAACACCTGCGGATGGAGCGCTACCGGCAGGACGGCTGCGGACGGCGCGACTCGGGCAAGGCGCCTACGGGTGGAGCGCCTACGGGTGCAATGCCTTCGCGAGCGCGGGCTGGAGGTCGAGCACGGCCCGGTTGGCCCGGAACCGTGCCAGCTCACGGGCCAGCCGCTCCACGTCGGTCCTGATGGTGGCCGACCGGAGCGCGGGAACGAGCGGCAGCAGCTCCGCCGCCAGCGTGCAGGCGTGCTCGGCCTCCCCGGTGGCCGCGTGCGCGAGGGCGCGCCGGAGGCCGTACCGGGAGCGGCTGCGAACGGCGTGCGGGGGGATCCGCGTGTACTCGTGGTCGAGTACCTCGGCGGCCTGCGCGGGGCGGCCGAGGTCGTAGAGACACCAGCCGGTGACCATGGCTGCCGGGTCGACGAGGTTGGTCGTGCCGAGGACGGGCGCGACGGGTCCGTCCTCCGCCGCCGCCCTGGCCAGCAGTTCGCGCGCCCGGTCGAGGCTGCGCAGGCTGGCCGTGTGGTCGCCGGCCAGGGCGTGGCCCTGGGCCTCCCGTTGGGCGGCGAGGCCCCTGATTCTGGGCGGCAGGTGTCCGCCCTGGGCCTGGGCGACGAGTTGGACGGTCTGGTCGGCGTCGCCCGCGTAGAAGGTGACCAGCGCCCGGCGGACCAGCGCGTACGAGGCGAGGTCCCGGTCGCCACCGGCTTCGGCGAGTTCGACCGCGCGGGCGGTCCACCAGAGCGCGGACGGGTTGTCACCGCTCTCCTGGGCCATCCAGCCCGCGTACTCGGCGTACCGGGCGGCCAGTCCCAGCAGCCTCGGCCGGCTCGACGCGTCGGCCTGGACGGCGAGTTCGCGCAGGGTGTGCGTCTGCACGGTGAGGAGCGGCAGCAGCATGCCGGGGTCGGTGGTCTGGCCGAGCCTGCGCATCTGGTCGAACTGCGCGCGGAAGATTCCCACCGGGGAGCTGTCCCCCGACGGCTCCGCCCCCGCACCGGCCCCGACTCCGGCACCAGTACCACCGAGCACCGCAGCCGCCGCAGGCCCCGCCGCCCCGGCCGCAGTGGCAACCCCCGCTCCCAGCAGCGACGTTGCCCCCGCCGTCAGCAGTTGGCGCCGTCCGAGCCCCCCGGGCCAGCGGACGCCGTCGCGGCCGACCCGAAGCAGCCAGGCTTCGTCGTCGGTCGCGGCGCCGTCCACCCCCGTCCCGCGCTCGGGGGATTCGGACGGCACCAGTCTTTCCAGCTCGCCGCCGGCGGCGAGCTGGGCGTCACAACGGCGGGCCAGGTCGAACGGCGGCGTCTTGTGACCGCGTTCGATCTTGCTGAGATGGCCCTTGCTGTAACTGAGCAACTCCGCGAGCCGGGTGAGCGTCAGTCCGGCGGCGAGCCGCCGTCTGCGCAGTTCCGGACCGAACTCATTGGATGCGTGCATGCCAACCCCCTCTCTGGAACCGTCCGCCCGTGGTTCTGCGTCCTGGGCCGGAAGCGGTCTCCCCTCGCTTCCGCATGAATCTTGGCATGCGACTGAGGGGGGTGGACCGGGAATGGCGGCGTTTCCCGTTTCCTCTTTTCCAGGTGCCGATTTAGGGGCGTCTCGGCCTGAGGACAAAGGGAGTTAGCGACAAGTCCATTGAGAGGAGAGCCCAAAGCGCCCGGCGGAGGGATCACCCGGCGCGCGCGCCACCACCTGCGCCGAGGCTTGCGCCCGCGCACGCGCCTGCCACCAATTCACGCCCGGGGAGCCGCCCGGGAGCCGCCCGCCGAACCGGAGTTCAGGCACCTGCGGACGGCCACCTCGCGAACGCGGATGAACGAGCACCGACCCGGGTGAACGAGATCGGACCCGGGCGGACCAGGCGCACCCGGCGGAGCGAAACAGAAGGGCCGAAACAGAAAAGCCGGAGCGGAAAGGCGGACCGGTCCGGCGCGACGGGACACCTACCGCGCGTCGTCCTCCCCGCCGCGACGGCGGCTCCAGGCCGCCATCCAGTCCTGGCCCCAGGGAATGCCCACCATCAGCGCGGCCGCGTTCACCATCCACCAGACCAGGCGGCGCAGGCCCGGCTGGCCGGGGCCGACCAGGAGGGCCGCGACGGTGGAGATCCCGACGGAGGCTCCGACGACCAGCAGCACCGCCGCCACCTCCGCCCGGGCCGACGGCTCCGCGCCCGAACCCTCGGTCCGATCAGAGAGAAGGCGCGTTCGAGAGTGGCCTGGCGACGACGGAAGAGGTCCACGACTGTCACGGCGCTCGTCGGCCGTCATCCTGCCCAGCATGCTCATGGAGGAGACTCCTCGGGTTTCTCGGATCTTTCCGGGAAGGTCAGGACTTGGCGGCGGCCGGCTGCCGGCCGGCGGGCCGGAGTGGACCGAAGCGCCGCACGACGACGACGCCGGGCGACCGGCGGGCAGCCCCACCACTCACCATCCACGCCCACGGCGCGGCGCCCCCGTGACACCCGAACCACCCGGACCGCCCGGACCACTCACACCGCCCGGACCACCCCACACCCCGGCCCAAGACCAAGACCAAGACTGATTGTTCGTCATATCTACGCCACCCCCGTTCGTTGACGATCCACCCCGGATCCTCGACAGCCGGCCTTGTCTGCGGACATGCCATGTCACCCCGAAGGCGGTGCCCGTCACGCGGAAGCGGCAAAGTTTCGCCAATCCCTTGCGAATTGAGTGTCGTCCTGTGACCGTGTAATAACCAAGGGTTTCCGCAAGACCTTTCAGACACTCTTATGGCAGGGAGGTGGGCGCAGGTGGTACGCCGGAAGGCTGACACCGGCGATCGGCCGAGGACCTGGGGAGATGAACTCGCCTACTGGCGAAGCGCATCCGGTCTCCGCCAGGACGAACTGGCGAAGCTGATGAACATTCACCAGACACGCGTGTCCCAGTTCGAACTGGGCAAGTCGCCACCGACGCTCGAAGATGCCACAAGGTTCGACAACGCTTTGCACGCGGGCGGCCAACTGATCAGAAGCTATGAACTGGTCGCCCCCTACTTGCACGATTATCACCCGGACTGGTTCCAGGAGTTCGCGAAGTCCGAGGCCCAGGCGAGCGTGATTCGCGAGTTGCATACCGGCCGCGTCTCCGGACTGCTGCAAACCGAGAGCTACATGAGGGCCCTCTTCGCCGCCCACAACGAAAACCTGGGCACCGCGGAGATCGATGCGCTGGTGCAGGGGCGATTGGACCGACAGGAACGCCTTCTCCTGCCCCGCGACGCCCCGATACTCGTTTCGATCCAGGAACAGGCGACTCTGGAACGCGTGATCGGCGGCCCGGACGTCATGCTCGCACAACTGAATCATCTCCTGGCCAGAATGCGACGCCGCAATGTGGTCGTCCAGGTCCTTCCGTTCGACGCGGCCGCAAGCGCGCGAATGTCCGGGATGGTGCTGCTGGAGATGCCGTCCGGCCGCAGCCGCGTCTATTCCGAGAGCCTGACCCGGGGCCACTTCATCGACGAGCCCGAACAGGTTCGGAATTGGGCCGCCGACTACGATCGGATCAGGGCAGCGGCGCTGTCGGAAGCCGAGTCGGTCCGACTGATCCACCGCGTCATGAGAGGACTTCGCATCCATGTCCCAGGTGCCCGACCTGACGAACGCGACCTGGCGCAAGAGCAGCCACTCGGACGGAAACGGCGGCAACTGCGTCGAAGTGGCCCACGACTTCCCCCTCCTCGTCCCCGTGCGTGACAGCAAGGACCCCCACGGCCCCGCCCTCGCCTTCCCCTCCGATTCCTGGCGGGCCTTTCTCACCGGCCTCCACTCCGGCGACTTCGGCACGGTCTGAGCACGGCCCGAGCACGGTCCGAGTACCGCCCGCCAAATCTCCCGCCGAACCGCCCGACGAACCGCCCCCGAACCGCCCGACGGACCACTCCGGGCGGGTCTAGCACAGAGGATGGATCGTTCTGCAACGAACCAACCAGTTATTTCAAGGTGTTGCCAGGTAAGCCGAACCCCGCCCACGGGCGTGTTGACCCCCTCCTCTCCTCCGCCGTCCACCAGACTGGACGGCGACCACCCGCGTCTCCACACTCCGAGAAGGGCCTGCCCATGAACGTCACCGTGCGGCTCGCGCAGCAGCCTGAGGCCGACGAACTGCTCGGGCGCAGCCCACTCGCCGCGCTCGTGGGGATGCTGCTCGACCAGCAGGTCCCGATGGAATGGGCGTTCACCGGCCCGCTGACGATCGCTCAGCGACTCGGCCACGAAGACCTCGACGCGCACGAGATCGCCGTCTACAACCCCGAGGCCTTCGTCGCCCTCCTCTCCGACAAGCCCGCCGTGCACCGTTATCCGGCCGCGATGGCCAAGCGGGTGCAACAGCTCTGCCAGTTCCTGGTGGCGCAGTACGACGGCGACGCGGCCGGCGTCTGGCGGGGCGCGGCGACCGGCAAGGAACTGCTGAGCCGCCTCAACGCCCTTCCCGGGTTCGGGAAGCAGAAGTCGCAGATCTTCCTCGCGCTGCTCGGCAAGCAGTACGGCGTGACGCCGGACGGCTGGCGCGAGGCGGCGGGCGCGTACGGCGAGGAGGGTTCGTACCGCTCGGTGGCCGACATCACCGGCCCGGAGACCCTGGAGAAGGTGCGCGCCCACAAGCAGGAGGTGAAGCGCGTCGCCAAGGAGGCCAAGGCCAAAGCCACCGCCTGAGACCTCACCCCGCGCCTAATCGCGGACCCGGGCCCGTGCCCCGGATCCCAGGCCCGCCGCCCCTGAGCCCCTCATGACACCCGCCGGTACACGTACCGCCCCCGGATCGCCCGGTTGAAGTACCGCCCGTGGCTCTCCGCCGCCATCAACTCCCGGTGCACCCGGGCCGGCACGTCCGCGTACGTGTACACGTGCCCGCCGGTGAACTCCAGCTCCAGCGCCCGCGCGGACCGGTCGTAGCCGACCGAGAGCAGGAGCGACGAGTCCACCGGCGTACGGTTCATGGCCTTCCCAGTGTGTGCACGGGGGCCCCGGCCGCGCATCGCGACCGGGGCCCCCGAGCACCCGCCTCAGATCAGAACCGGCGTCTGCTCCACGTCCGCCGTCGGCTCGCCGGAGGCCGCCCCGGAGGCCGACTCGGACCCCGCCGCCGCACCCGCCGCGGCGCCCGCCCCGGAGGCCGCCGCGCCACCCGTCCGCTTCGGCAGCGCGAACATCAGCAGGAACACCACCGTCAGCACCCCCACGACCCACCACAGCGCATGGACGAACGCCCCGCTGAACGCCGTCCCCACCGCGTCCGGAGCCGGCGCCTCGTCCATCGCGCCGAAGAACGCCACCGAGACCAGCCCGAGCCCCAGCGCCAGCCCCAGCTGGTTGACGGTGTTGATCAGCCCGGACGCCGACCCGGCGTGCTCACGCGGCACCTCCGCCAGCACCGCGTCCGTGATCGGCGCGACGATCAGCCCCATCCCGAGGCCCATCACCACCAGCGGCAGCACCATCTGCCAGGCGGTGATGGCCGTCCCGTACCGCTCGGCCTCCCAGATGTACGTGACCACGCCGGCCGCCATCACCAGCGCGCCGCTCTGGAGTACCTTCCGCCCGAACCGCGGCACCAGCTTCTGCACGGACAGCCCGGCCGCCGTCGAGACCGCGATCGAGAACGGGATACCCGTGGTCCCGGCCTTCAACGGGCTCCAGCCGAGGCCGATCTGCATGTACAGGGTCCAGACCAGGAAGAAGATCCCGGTGACCACGCCGAAGGTCAGCTGCACCCCGATGCCGGCCGCGAAGCTCTTCACCCGGAACAGCGACAACTCGACCAGCGGCGAGCCGTCCCGCCGCGTCTTGACCCGCTCGTAGGCGACGAACAGCGCGAACACCGGCAGGCTCCCGGCCATCGAGAGGTGGCCCCAGAGCGGCCAGCCGGCCTCCCGGCCGTGCGTCAGCGGGTAGAGCAGCATCAGCAGGCCCACGCTGGCCAGTACGGTGCCGAGCAGGTCCAGCCGCAGCGCCTGCTCCGCCCGCGACTCCCCGATGAAGCGGCGGCCCAGCAGCAGCCCGGCCACCCCGACCGGCAGGTTGATCAGGAAGATCGGCCGCCAGCCGAGGCCGAACAGATCCCACTCCGTCAGCAGCGCGCCGATCAGCGGGCCGGAGACGGCGCCCAGGCCGACGATCGCGCCGAACAGGCCGAACACCTTGCCGCGCTCCTCCGCCGGGAAGGTCGCATGGATGATCGACAGCACCTGCGGCACCATCAGCGCGGCCGTCCCGCCCTGCAGGACCCGCGTCGCGACCAGCATCTCGGCGCCGGTCGCCAGACCGCAGAGCGCCGAGGCGATCGTGAAGCCGCCGATTCCGATCAGGAACAGCCGCTTGCGACCGTAGATGTCACCCAGCCGGCCGCCGGTGATCAGGCCGATCGCGAAGGCCAGGGCATACCCGCCGGTCACCCACTGGATGGCGCTGAAGGAGGCGCCGGTGTCCTCCTGGATGCTCGGTATCGCGACGTTCACGATGGTGACGTCCACCAGGTCCATGAAGGAGGCGGTCATCACGATCGCCAGGGCGATCCACCTCCGCCGGTCGACCGCCGCCGGGTCCTTCGTCCTCATTCGCTGCTCCTCGTTCTCGCTCTTCGGCACGTCGGCGACGATAGGGGGGATATAGGCCAGATCCTGACCCACTTGTCCGGCATCCTGGACGGTATGACCGACACCCCGGCGCGGCTGCTGAGCCTGCTCTCCCTCCTCCAGACCCCGCGCGAGTGGCCCGGCAGCGAGCTGGCCGAGCGCCTCCAGGTCAGCCCGCGGACGATCCGCCGGGACATCGACCGGCTGCGCGAGCTGGGCTACCCGGTGCAGGCCACGATGGGCGCCGTCGGCGGCTACCGGCTGGTCGCGGGGACGGCGATGCCGCCGCTGCTGCTGGACGACGAGGAGGCGGTGGCCATCGCGGTCGGGCTGCGGGCGGCGGCCGGGCACGCCGTGGCCGGGATCGAGGAGGCGTCGGTCCGTGCCCTGGGCAAGCTGCTCCAGGTCCTGCCGGGCCGGCTGCGGCAGCGGGTCGGCGCGCTGAACACGGCCACCGTGCCGCTGCTCAGCGGGGACGGGCCGACCGTCGAGCCGGAGGACCTCACCGTGCTCGCCAACGCCGTGACCAACCGGGAGCGGCTGCGCTTCGGCTACCGGGCCGGCGACGGTGCCGAGACCAGGCGCCAGGTGGAGCCCAACCGCCTGGTCTCGGCCGGACGGCGCTGGTACCTGGTGGGGTACGACCTGGACCGGGACGACTGGCGGCTCTTCCGGGTGGACCGGATCAGCGAACCGTTCGCGACCGGCGCCCGGATCACCCCGCGCGAACTGCCCGCCGAGGACGCGGCGGCCTATGTGGCGAGCAAGCTCCGCCGGCTCGCTCCGACGCACACCCTGGTGGCGACCCTGCACCTGCCCGCCGCCGAGGCAGGGCGCTGGTTGAACCGCCACGGCGACTGCGAGATCGAACCGATCGACGAGCACAGCTGTCGGCTCCGCTCCAGGGCGGACTCACTGGAGTGGCTGGCGATGCGGCTGCTGATGCTCGGCTGCGAGTTCGAGGTCCACGAGCCTCCGGAGATGTCCGCCCTTCTGCGCGAGCTGGCCGCCCGCGCCGCCCGCGCCGGACGGGCGGGCGACCAGGCGGGCGACCAAGCAGACGACCGGGCCGACAGCCTCAGACGCCGAACTCGGCCGTGATCACCGCGCGGGCCAGCGTGTGGAAGGTGATGTTGAAGCCGACCTGGGCCGGCGGGATGTCGGCGGCGACATCCAGCGCGTCCACGTCCAGGGCGTGCACGGCGAACGCGTACCGGTGCGCCGGCCCGGGCGGCGGGGCGGCGCCGTCGTACTTGTTGGCCGGGAAGTCGTTGCGGGCGTGGAAGGAGGCCTCGCCGGGCAGGTCGGCGTCCGAGGCACCGGCGCCGCGCGCCAGGCCGGCGGTGTCGGCGGGCAGGTTGAGCGCCAGCCAGTGCCACCAGCCGGAGCCGGTCGGGGCGTCCGGGTCGAAGCAGGTGACGGCGATGCTCCGGGTGCCCTCCGGCAGGCCCGACCAGGCCAGCTGCGGCGAGAGGTTGCCGCCGGAGTAGCGGAACTCCTCGGCCAGCTCGCCGCCTTCGGTGATGTCCTCACTGGTCAGTTCGAAGGACGGCACCTGCGGCAGGAACTCGTACGGCAGCGGCGGACGAACGCTCATGGATGATCACCTCTCGACAGGCTGGCTGTTGCTGAAGACCGGGCCGGGGGACCGGCCGAGGGCCGGGCCGAAGATCGGGCCGGATGACGCGCCTCACTTTAGGGGGTGCGGGCCGGATCGGGCTCGGCCTAGAGTCGGCACCATGGCCTCGGACGACCGCACCGGTTCCCCACTCCCCCTCGACCCCGCGCGCATGATCGCCGATGCGCGCCGGGCACTCTTCACGATGGTCGGCGTGATGGCCGTCGTCTGGGCATTGCAGCTGGTGAACTGGCTGGACGACTACGGCCTGAGCAGGGACTACGGCGTCATGCCGCAGCAGATCGACCGGCTGCCGAACGTGGTCACGGCGCCCTTCCTGCACTGGAACTGGGCCCATCTGGAGGCCAATTCGGGGCCGCTGTTCGTCTTCGGCTTTCTGGCGGCCTACCGGGGGGTCAAGAAGTTCCTCGGGCTGACCCTGCTGGTCGCGCTGACCAGTGAGCTGACGGCCTGGATCTTCGACAAGCCGAACTCCATCGGCGTCGGCGCGAGCGGCGTGGTCTTCGGGTACTTCGGCTACGTGGTGCTGCGCGGGCTCTTCGACCGCAACCTGATCGACACGCTGATCGGCCTGGTGCTGGGCGCCTCCTACGCCTACATGGTCACCGGCGCGCTGCCGGGCGTCGCTCCGGGGATCAGCTGGGCGGCCCACCTCGGCGGTCTGGTCGGCGGCTTCGCGGGCGCCTGGATCTTCCGGGACCGTGGCCCGAAGCCCGCCGACGGCAAGGCGGCCGCTCTCCCGACGCGGTCCGGCGCCGCCGGCAGCGGTGCTCCCACCAGCGGCGCCCCCGGTTCCAACGCCGCCCTGCTCAAGGAACTGGACGACCTCGGCCTCTGAACGCCGACCGCTCTCCTCGGGCCGCCCCCCTCGGGCTGCCACCCTCACGCCGCTGACCTCGGGCGACGCCGCCCGCGCCCGTCTCCGCCAGGTATAGACCAATCCACACCCGGCGGCTAGCGTGAGAGGGCACCCGTCCCCCTGCTCCGGAGCCGCACCGTGGAGTCGTCCGTCCTCGCCTTCGCCACCGACCTGCTCGACGAGGGCGCCGACACCTTCTTCGGCAACCTCACCGCCCGGGCCGGGGTGGGCGGCGTCACCCTCGCCTCCGTCTACCACGAGGCCAGGGACGTCTTCCCGCACAACCCGCACCGGGTGATCCGCTACCTGGAGCCGGGCGCCGCCTACTTCCGCCCCGACCCGGCGCGGTGGACCGGCCGACGGCTGCGGCCCGTCCCCTCCACCGCGATCGGCGACCGCGACCCCTTCGCCGAGGCCGCCGCCGAGGCGCGGCGCCGCGGGCTGAAGCTGCACGCCTGGACGGTGTTCTGCCACAACGACCGGCTCGGCTTCGAACACCCGGACTGCGCGCCCGCCAACGCCTTCGGCGACCGCCACCTCACCGAGCTCTGCCCGGCCAATCCGGAGGTCCGCGAGTACGCGGTGACCCTGGTCGCCGAACTGGCCCGCTACGGCGTGGACGCGATCCGGGCCGAGTCGCTGCACTTCCACGGGCTGCGCCACGGCTACCACCACGAGCGCTACTTCGAGGAGCTGGGCCCGGTCGCCGAGGCGCTGCTCGGCATCTGCTTCTGTGACCACTGCCGAGCCGCCGCCACCCGCGCCGGCGTGCCCGCCGACGAGGTGGCCGAGGCCGTCCGGGGCGAGTTGCGCCGCCGGCTGGCCGACGACGCCGCGGCCGCCGAGCCGGGTGCGCTGGACGAGCTGGCGGGCGGCGGCCTGGCCGCCTACGTCGACGCCTCCGCCGCGACCGTGACCTCGCTCGCCGCCGAGGCGGCCGAGGCCGCGGAGCGGTACGGCATGCGGCTGAGCTTCATGGACGGCGGCGGCCCCGGCAAGGGCTGGCTGTCGGGCATCGACCTGCCCACGCTCGCCAAGGCCGCCCACCAGATCGAGACGCTCGGCTACGCGAAGACCCCGGAGGCCGTCCGCGAGAAGATCGCCGCCTTCGCTCTGCACGGCGTCCGCCCGCAGGACATGGCGGTCATCCTCCGGCCGATGGCCTCGGACTGCGACGGCCCCGCCAACCTCGCCGCCAAGATCGCCGCCCTCCGTGAACTGGGGGTGCCGGAGGTCGAGTTCTACAACTACGGCCTGATGCGGCTCTCCTCGATGGACCGGATCGGCGCCGCTCTGGCCGGATAACGCCCCTGGTCAGCGCAATCCGCCCTGGCCATGTCAAGGTTGAGAATCTAGGCTCCCCCTCGTTGTGATCTTCCAACGAGGGGGAGCCCCCATGCCACCGTCGAACGGCCGGATCAGCCGCCGCACACTCATGACCGGAGCCGCGGGCACCGCCGGAGCAGCCCTGGCCGCCTCGGTCTCCACCGGCGAGGCTGCCGCCGCCTCGACCACCTCCGAAGCCACTGCCGCCGCAACCGCCGTCCCCGCGCCCAACCCGTACCCGCTCAAGCCACCGCACCAGATCGAGGCCGAGACGCTGATCGACCACCTGCGGCTGCGCCCCTGGAGCCACAACGCCAACCAGTACAAGACCGCGGGCGAGTTCGACGACGTCCACACCAGCGTAACCTGGGGCACGGCCGGCCATCCGGAGGAGTTCTCCAACCTCTCCCAATGCTCGTCCTTCCTCACCCTGGTGCTCCAGCGCGCCTACGGCGGCACCGTACCGGTCGACTCCCCCGACCGCCCGCTCCCCTGGCCGGCCGCCAACTACGGCTGGGCGACCCGGGAGTACTTCCAGCGCTACTTCCGGACGGACCGGCCCTTCCCGACCGCCGAGCTGTTCCAGCAGGGCTTCGCGAACGCGGCCGACATCCCGCACCTCACCGCCGTCACCAAGCCGGTCAACCTGCGCCCGGGCGACCTGGTCGCCCTCGACTACGACCCGGCCTCGACCACCACCCCGTACACCGGACACATCGTCATGATCCGGGAACGCAGGGGCACCTGGCCCGACCCGGTGGACGCACAGGTGGGCGCCGGCGTGGTCCCGTACATCTTCGAGATCATCGACTGCACCAGCGACCCGCACGGCAACCCGAAGCCGAGCGGCGCCACGGAGCTCTACCGCGCCTTCCCGGACACCCGGATCGAGGAGAGCGCCGACCCGAGCGGCCAGCCGGTCTGGGCGGAGCACAACGGCGCCGGCTACGGCCACATGATCTTCTACGCGGACGCCGCCACCAAGCTGTTCGCCGGCTACCGCTGGAGCGTCAACTCGTCGACGCCCCGCAGGATCGCCGACCGACCGATCTCGGCGGCCCGCGTCTACCTGGGCTGACCCGCACGGCCACCCACGCCCCGGCCGGGTCGAAGCCGCCGCGCACCCGTGCCGGACGGCCGGTCACCGCCGGCGTTTGGACGTCCCGAACAGGCTCCGCGAGATCTCCCGCCCGAGCTGCGTCCCGGCCGTGCGGGCAAAGGACTTGAGCGCCGGGCTGCTCAGCAGCGAGCCGAGCAGCCCGCCGCCCTCCGGCTCCGCCCCCTTGCGGGACGCCGGCCGCCCGGTCCGCCCGGCCCCCGGCTCCGGGGCCGGCACCGGCGCGGGTTCCGGCCGGGCCGCCCGGGCGGCCAGCTTCTCGTACGCCGACTCCCGGTCGATCGCGTCCTTGTAACGGCCCGTCAGTTCGGATCGGTCCACCAGCGCCTGCAGCGCGGCCGGTTCGACCGGGCCCATCAGCGACCGCGGCGCCCGCAGCCGGGTGGCCGCCACCGGTGTCGGCGCGCCCTTCTCGGAGAGCACGGTGACCACGGCCTCACCGGTACCGAGCGAGGTCAGCACCTCGCTCAGCTCGTACGCCGACCGGGGGAAGGTGGAGACGGTCGCCCTGAGCGCCTTGGCGTCGTCCGGTGTGAAGGCGCGCAGCGCGTGCTGCACCCGGTTGCCCAGCTGGGCGAGCACATCGGCCGGAACGTCCTTCGGCGTCTGGGTGACGAAGAAGATCCCCACCCCCTTCGAGCGGATCAGCCGCACGGCCTGGGTGATCGCCTCCAGGAAGGCCTTGGACGCGCCCTTGAAGAGCAGGTGCGCCTCGTCGAAGAAGAACACCAGTTTGGGCTTGTCCAGGTCCCCGACCTCGGGCAGTTCCTGGTAGAGGTCGGCGAGCAGCCACATCAGGAAGGTGGAGAAGAGCCGGGGCCGGTCCTGCACCGCGGGCAGCTCCAGCACCGAGACCACACCCCGCCCGTCCGGCGCGGTCCGCAGCAGTTCGGCGGTGTCGAACTCGGGCTCCCCGAAGAAGGCCCCGGCGCCCTCGTTCTCCAGCATGGTGAGCGAACGCAGGATCACCCCCGCCGTCGCCGCCGAGAGGCCGCCGATGCCCTTCAGCTCCTCCTTGCCCTCGGGCGAGGTCAGGAAGGTGATGACGGCGGTGAGGTCCTTGAGGTCGTCCAGCTCCAGCCCGCCGCGGTCGGCGTAGTGGAAGACCAGACCGAGCGAGGACTCCTGGGTCTCGTTCAGGTCCAGCACCTTGGCGAGCAGCAGCGGCCCGAAGCTGGTGACGGTGGCCCGGATCGGGATGCCCGCGCCCCGGCCGCCGAGCGAGAAGAACTCCGTCGGGCAGCCCCGCGCCGACCAGTTCTGGCCGACCTCGGCCGCGCGGGCGGCGGTGCGCGCGCTCGGCGTGCCGGGTGCGGCGACCCCGGAGACATCGCCCTTGACATCGGCGAGGAAGACCGGGACGCCCTGCTCGCTGAGCTGTTCCGCGATCAGCTGGAGGGTCTTGGTCTTTCCGGTGCCGGTGGCGCCCGCGACCAGCCCGTGCCGGTTGAGCACGCCGAGCGGGATCCGCACCTGGGCGTCCGGGTAGGCGGTGCCGTCCAGCAGCACCGCGCCGAGGTCGAGGGCCGGTCCGGCGAAGGCGTACCCGGCGGCGATCTCCCGGACGGCGGGCGGCACCACCGCCGGCGGGGCCGCGGCGGGCGGATTGGGGGCGGAGGACGGCGGCTCGGCGGTGGACATCGGGGCACACTCCCGGGCAGAACAGGGACGACGTTCGCGACATTTCCCATGAAACAGCCGCAATCGCCCGCTCGCAGCTCACACGGGAGCGCGTGGCGGCGCCACGGCTGCTGCGCCGGCCGCCGCCCTAACGGTAGGCTTTCCGTGTGATCTTCAAGCGCATCGGCAATGGGCGGCCGTACCCGGATCACGGCCGGACCAGCACCCGCCAGTGGGCGGACGTCGCCCCGCGTCCGGTGCGGCTGGACCAGCTGGTGACCACCAAGGGACAACTGGACCTGGAAACACTCCTGGCGGAGGACTCCACCTTCTACGGAGACCTCTTCGCCCACGTCGTGAAGTGGCACGGCGACCTCTACCTGGAGGACGGGCTGCACCGCGCCGTACGGGCCGCGCTGCAACAGCGGCAGGTACTGCACGCCCGCGTCCTCGAAATGGAGTGACGGGTCCCGCCCGCACAACCCCCGTACCGCCCTCCGGCCACCTCCGGAGGGCGGTCTACTCATACGCCGGTACCTCCTTTCGGGTACCGACGTACTCCAGATGATGATCGTTTAGTACCTTCGCAGGCGTACGGCACTAATCTGCTGACTACGGCCGCGACCCGCGGCGAACTCCCACCTTCCGGGCGGGATTCGCCCCCACGCGTCGGCCGGACCCGTCACTCGAACCCCGCCCCGGCACGAGGGGGAGACAAACCGTGAGCATGTTGACTCCCCAAGGCCTGAAGGGGAAGCAGTACCGCATCACCGGCAACGCCTATCCGCGGCTGGGCCGGCCGCCGAAGAAGAGCCGCAAGGTACTGGCCCTGATCGGTGCTCTGCTCGCGCTGGCCCTGATCGGCCTCGGCGGTGTCCAGCTCTGGGACATCTTCAGCGGCAAGGGCAGGAACGCCTCCGCCCAGGCCTGCGAAACCCCCTCCGGCAAGGCGCTGGCCGCACCGGCCCAGGACGCCTCCCCGGACGCGCCCGGCGCCTCCGCCGCACCGGCCGACCCGCACGCCATCCCGCAGCCCGCCACCGTCACGGTGAACGTCTACAACGCCACCGCCAAGGCCGGGCTGGCCGCCCGGACCGCCGAGGAGCTGAAGAAGCGCGGCTTCGCCATCGGCAAGGTCGGCAACGCGCCCGCCGAACTGGACAAGAAGGTGCCCGGCACCGCCCAGGTGATCGCCGGCCCGGCCGGGGTGGGCGCGTCCACCCTGCTCGGCTCACAGATCGCCGGCGCCACCACCACGGCCGACGCCCGGACCGACGCCACCGTGGACTTCGTGATCGGCGACAGCTACAACGCCCTGCTGGACGAGACCCAGGCCGCCGCCGCCCTGGCCCTCGCCACCAAGCCCACCCCGGCCCCCAGCACCACGGGCAGCTGCTGAGCCCCGGCCCGCACCCCGCGCTCGAACGGACGAGAGCCCCCCGGCCGGCCGGGGGGCTCTCGTGTGTCCGAGGACGAGGTGGAAGAGGTGCTCAGCCCGCGGTGCCGTACAGGCGGTCGCCCGCGTCGCCGAGGCCGGGAACGATGTAGCCGTTCTCGTTGAGCCGCTCGTCGACGGCGGCGGTGACGACGGTGACCGGCATCCCGGCCAGTTCCTTCTCCATCACCGCGACGCCCTCGGGGGCGGCCAGCAGCACGACGGCGGTGACATCGGTGGCGCCCCGCTCGATCAGCATCCGGATCGCCGCGACCAGCGTGCCGCCGGTGGCCAGCATCGGGTCGAGCACGTACACCTGGCGGCCGGAGAGGTCGTCCGGCATCCGGGTGGCGTAGGTGGAGGCCTCCAGGGTCTCCTCGTTGCGCACCATGCCGAGGAAACCCACCTCGGCGGTCGGCAGCAGCCGGGTCATCCCGTCCAGCATGCCCAGGCCGGCCCGGAGGATCGGCACCACCAGCGGGCGGGGGTAGCTCAGCCGGGTGCCGGTGGTGACCGCCACGGGCGTGGTGATCTCCACCTCGTCGGTGCGGACGTCCCGGGTGGCCTCGTACGCGAGGAGGGTCACCAGCTCGTCGGTGAGGCGACGGAAGGTCGGTGAGTCGGTGCGCTCGTCGCGCAGGGTGGAGAGCTTGTGGGCGACCAGGGGGTGGTCGACGAGGTGGATCCGCATGTCTCGACGATAGCCCGGGACCGGACACCCGTACGACACGCCGCGACCCGCCCGGATGACCCGGCGGCCGACCCGGTGCCCCGCCGGGCTCACTCAGTCATGACACGCCGTGACGCACCGAGAAGGTGAGGACGGAAAGGCCTCCTGTGGTATCAATCGGGCCGATTTGGGAATGTGACCTCTTATGACGAGCAACCCGAGGACCGGGGACGGCTCGGCGGACGAGCCCACGGGCCCGTCGGGCGGCCTCTCGGCCCCGCCCCCGGACCATCCGGAGACCGAGGCGGAACGCCGCAAGCGGCGGGCCGTGTTCCTGCGCGAACTCGCCGAGGCACGCGAGCTGCGCGAGCGGGTCCAGCCCCGGCGGACCAAGGAACGCCGCATGCGCGAAGCCATGCGGATGCGAACCTTCCGAATCTGACGGGCCCGACGGCCGTCCACCGGCTCCCGGCCGGCGCTTCCGACACGACCTGCAAAGACGCGCTGCAGAACACCCCCCGCAAAGGCGGGCTTTCTGTCACGATTCCGATGGGACGGTCCGAACAGCGGACCGCCTCTGGCGCGGGGGCGGCCAGATTCCGCGTTGCCCAAACGCGCCGACAGCCGAGACCGAGATCTGGGAGTGTCCCTGGTGGCGTACTTCGCTGCAGTGCTTGCTCGCACCGAGGACGGGTGGGATGTGAGCGAGACGGAGCTCGACGACGTCGAAACCCTGGCCGATCTGGCGGATCTCGCCCGCGCGGCCTCGCAGGGCGACGACAGCGTCCTGGTCTTCATCGAACAGGAGGATGCCTGGTTCGCCATCGTCCGGGTGGACGGTGAGGAGGATCCTCGAATCTTCGTGTCGGACGGCGCCGCGGCCGCCCGCAGTTCCTACGGCTCCGTCCTCACCGACGAGCTGGTCGACCAGGCCGGCGAGAGCGAGTTCGGCGACCTCGACAACCTGGTCGCCGAGCTGGAGGACGAGACGGAGGCGCAGGAGGAGGACGAGGAGGAGGCCGCCCTGCGGGGCGGCGTCCCGGTCGGCCCGCTCGGCGACGCCCACCTGCTCACCGAGTTCGGGCTCTCCTCCGACGAACTGCTGGCCCTCAGCGGCGAGGGCGCGGTGCCGGGCGACGCCCTGGAGGAGATCGCCGAGGCCCTCGGCTGCGGCGAGGTCCTGGAGGCGGTCCGGTAGCGGCCGGTGCCCATCGCCGGATGCCGGACACTGGATGCCATGCAGTCCGCCTCCGCCCCGCAGACAGACCCGCAGCCAGACCTCCAGCAGATAGCCCCGCGGATAGCCCCGCTGCCCGCCCCCGTCCGCCCCGACCCGGTCCGTGACCGCTGGGCGGCGCCGATGCGCCTCGCCATCGCCGAGGCCGCGCTGGCGCCGGCCACCGGGGACGTCCCGGTCGGGGCGCTCGTCCTGGGCCCGGACGGCGAGGTGATCGGACGCGGCCACAACGAGCGCGAGGCGGTCGGCGACCCGACCGCGCACGCCGAGGTGGTCGCGATCCGGCAGGCTGCCGAGAACCTGCGGACGGCCGCCCGCGCCACGCCCGGCGGACGGCGCGAGGGCGAGTGGCGGCTGACCGGCTGCACACTGGTCGTCACCCTGGAGCCCTGCACCATGTGCGCGGGCGCCATCGTGCTGTCCCGGATCGACCGGGTGGTCTACGGCGCCCTCGACGAGAAGGCCGGTGCGGCCGGCTCGCTCTTCGACGTGATGCGCGACCGCCGGCTCAACCACCGCCCCGAGGTGATCCGGGGCGTCCTCGCCGAGGAGTGCGGCGCGCAGCTGCGCGGGTTCTTCGACACCCACCGCTGACGCCCACCACTGACACCCGCCGTTGAACGGGCGCCCCGATACGGATTTCGTGACGGCGCCACCCGTCCGGTAGAGTTCCCCTCGGTAGCGTGTCCGAGCGGCCAAAGGAGCACGCCTCGAAAGCGTGTGTGGGGGCAACTCCACCGTGGGTTCGAATCCCACCGCTACCGCCAGCATCACGAAGGGCCCCGACCGGAGACGGTCGGGGCCCTTCGTCGTTCCACCGTTCGTTCCGCGCCACGCCGGTGCGCCGCGCCGACCGCCGGACATGGAAAAGCTCCGTACCCGGGGCCGATGACCACCAACGCCCGGCGAGTACGGAGCCTGGAGGGGGGAGCGGTTCGGGGGGATGACCGCTCCCCCGGGCGGAGTCCCACAACCGGGGCCGCGTCGGGGGGAGTCGCGGCGCCCGGTCCCACAGCGGGGAACTCCGGATCCACGTGCCGGGGGATTCCTGCCAGATCCTCGGCACATCACCCATCCTGCTTCACCACCCGCCTCCGGGCACCCGGAGAAAGGCCCCACTCACGGGGACCTTCGTCCCGCCGGGTGAACGCGTCGCACACTTGATGGGCCGTCCGGTGGATAAGCTGCCACTGCAGAGGGACGTTCGGGGACCGAATGGCGGCGACCCACGGCAGGGAGGAAGGTCATCAGATGGCGCAGGCGAAGAAAATCGGCATGGTTCTCCTGCTCATCTTCGTGCTCTACACGATCATCACCTCGCCGACCCGGGCCGCCGAGCTCGTGCAGCTGGGGTTCGAGGGGATCTCGAACGCGGCCAAGGCGGTCGGCACCTTCATGACCGGGCTGGTGAAGTAGCCGGGGTCGCTCGTTCGGCCCCGGGGGCACCGGCTACGGTGGGCGGGACCCTCAAACCCCGTCCGCTAGGAGCGGCATCGTGATCCGGCACCTGGTCCTGTTCAAGCTCAACGAAGGCGTCGGCAAGGACGACGAGCGCGCGGTCGCCGGCGCCAAGGCGTTCGAGGCGCTCGGCTCGGTCATCCCCGAGCTGCGCGAGTGGGAGTGCGGCTGGAACACCACCGACCGTGACATCGCCTACGACTACGCGATCAACAGCCTGGTCGAGGACCGCGAGACGCTGCAGTCCTACATCGCCCATCCGGCGCACCAGGCCGCGGCCGGCCAGTGGCGCGAGTTCGCCACCTGGGTGATCGCCGACATCGAGGTCTGATCCCGGAGCACCCCCCGGACGGCCTGCGGCGCCCTGCCCGAGACCCGGGCGGGGCGCCTCGCCCTGTCCGCGAACGCCCCTCCGGGCACCCTCCGCCGGGCCCGGCGCGGCGCCGGCCCGGCACCAACACACCTCAGCGCGGTGCTTGCCCGCCTGCGCCCGCCTTGTGATGCTATGACCGGTTTTGCCGGACATGGCGAGGTGGTGAAACGAGACGCGACACCCGCTCCGCAGGTCCCATCATTGTCGACTTCGGGAGGGGTGACGTGTCCGTGCGGACACCAGGGAGTGCGCCGGGCACCGGCACCGGACCATCCGCCGCGCAGCCACCTGCGCAACCGCCTGCGCAACCCCCCGCGCAGGCCGCCGTACGCCCGGCGGCACAGCCCGGGGACGAGGTGCTGGCCGCCGTCATCGGCCCGGCCGGCGAACTGCGGCCGGACGGCCTGCGCGGCCCCGGCGGCCGCCCCGTCGTGGACGTCCGGACCCTGACCCGGGTGCTGTTCGAGCGGCTCGCCGAGCTGCCCCCGGACACCCCCGAACGGGAGCGGGTCAGGGCCGCGCTGATCGAGGTCAACATCCCGCTGGTCCGCTACGCGGCCACCCGCTTCCGCAGCCGCAGCGAGCCGATGGAGGACGTGGTCCAGGTCGGCACGATCGGCCTGATCAACGCGATCGACCGGTTCGACCCGACCCGGGGGGTGCAGTTCCCGACCTACGCGCTGCCGACCATCCTCGGGGAGATCAAGCGGTACTTCCGGGACAACGTCCGCACCATGCACGTACCACGCCGGCTCCAGGAGCTCTGGGTGCAGGTCAGCGGGGCGATGGAGGAGCTGACGGTGGTCCACGGGCGGGCGCCCAAGGTGCCCGAGATCGCCGCCAGCCTGCGCATCCCGGAGGAGGACGTCCGGGCCTGCCTCGACGCCGGACGGGCGTACAACGCGGCCTCACTGGAGGCGGCGCAGGAGCACGAGGGCGGGCTCGCCCTGCTCGACCGGCTCGGCTACGAGGACTCGGCGCTGGCCGAGGTCGAGCACCGGGACATGGTCCGCCACCTGCTGGTCCAGCTGCCGGAGCGGGAGCGGCGGATCGTCATGCTGCGATTCTTCGCCAACCTGACGCAGTCGCAGATCAGTACCGAGCTGGGGATGTCCCAGATGCATGTCTCACGGCTGCTCTCACGCATCCTGACCCGGCTTCGGACCGGCAACTCCTGGGAGGAGTAGGCCCCGCAAACCCGCCGGAACCCGGCGAACCGACCGGCCGGATCAAGATTGCTGCGCGTTACCGAGGCGTGACATCTTGCGACGTTCGGGTTTGCCGTGGACCGTGTTCCGGTATGGAGGGGGAGGGCGTCGCCGGGAACCACCGCGCGACGGCACCCGTTCAACTGTCAGTCACGAGGGGGTGGGTGCATGTCCGGCGAACTGGGCACTGCGGAGATCCACGCTGGTCAGGCCAATGGCACGGCGGTCGCCGTCGACCGGATCCCGCTCCAGCGGGGCCCGGCCGCACCGCCCGGGACCGGCCCGGAGCCCGAGGCCGTTCCGGGAGCCGCGCCCGCTCCGGAGGCACCACCCGGCGCCGGGCTGGACACCCGGACGCTCTCCCGCTCGCTCTTCCTGCGGCTGGCCGCCCTGGAAGCCGGCAGCGAGGAGCACACGTACGTCCGCGACACCCTGATCGAGCTCAACCTGCCGCTGGTCCGGTACGCCTCGGCGCGTTTCCGCAGCCGCAACGAGCCGATGGAGGACATCGTCCAGGTCGGCACGATCGGCCTGATCAAGGCGATCGACCGGTTCGACCCGGAGCGCGGGGTGGAGTTCCCCACCTTCGCGATGCCCACCGTGGTCGGCGAGATCAAGCGCTTCTTCCGGGACACCAGCTGGTCGGTCCGGGTGCCGCGGCGGCTCCAGGAGCTGCGGCTGGCGCTCACCAAGGCCGGCGACGAGCTGGCCCAGCGGCTGGACCGCTCCCCCACCGTCGCCGAGCTGGCCGGCTGCCTCGGCGTCAGCGAGGAGGACGTGGTCGAGGGCCTGGCGGTGGGCAACGCGTACACCGCCAGCTCGCTGGACTCCAGCCCGGGCGAGGAGGACGGCGACGGCCCGCTGGCCGAGCGGCTCGGCTACGAGGACCTCGCCCTGGAGGGCGTGGAGTACCGGGAGTCGCTGAAGCCGCTGCTGGCCAAGCTGCCGCCGCGCGAGCGCCGGATCATCATGCTGCGGTTCTTCGGCAACCTCACCCAGTCTCAGATCGGCGAGGAGATCGGCATCTCCCAGATGCACGTCTCCAGGCTGCTGACCAAGACCCTCACCCAGCTGCGCGAGGGCCTGATCAGCGAGGGCTGAACCGACGGCCGGGCCGGGGCGGGCGGGCTCCCGGCCGGCCTACGGCTCCAGCAGGTTGGCGCGCAGGCCCGCCAGCACCTCGTCGTCCAGCCCCAGGCCGTCCTGCCAGAACTTGTCGAAGGTGACCCAGCCCGAGGCGACCTCCTCGAAGGCCGCCTCCAGGTAACAGCGCTCCGCCCGGAAGACCGGGAGCAGCAGCTCCGGCTCCCGCATCAGACCGCGGGTGCCGAAGCCGTCCACGACGGCCTCCACGATCGCGGCGGAGCGCTCGTTGGTCAGCAGGTAGTCGGCGAAGACCGTCTCGCGGTCCACCCCGAGAGCGGTGAGCAGGACGGCCGCCGTCCAGCCGGTGCGGTCCTTGCCGGCCGAGCAGTGGAACAGCAACGGCGGCCCGTCCGGCGCGGCCAGCAGGCGCAGCACGGTGGCGAAGCGCTCGCGGGCCACCGGGTCGGTGACGAACCAGCGGTAGAGGCCGGTCATCATGGCGGTGGCCCGGCCGTCGCCGAGCAGCGCGCGCTGTCTCTCCGGGCTGCGGTCGGCCAGGGCGTCGCGCAGCGCGACGTAGATGTCGAAGTGGGCGGCGAAGACCGGCAGATGGTGCAGGGTCACACCGTCCGGGGTGGTGCGCTCGACGGTGATCGGGGTGGCGGACAGCTCGGCGGCCGCGATCTCGGCGACCGGCAGGCCGGGGATGCGGTCCGGTCCGGCCTCGCGGACCTCGTCGAGGCTGCGCAGATCGACGACCTGGCGCAGGCCGAGCACCCCGAGCAGGCGGAGGTCCTCGTCGGTGAGCCGGTTGAGGCCGTCGCTGCGCAGGGCGACGCCGTGCCGCAACCGCCGGCCGTCGGCCGTCCGGTAGCCGCCGAGGTCACGGGCGTTGACGGCCCCGCGCAGGCCGAGGGTCCGGGCGGCCTCGGCCGCCCGCGCCGACGGCTGCGTCGTTTTCCCGGCGTGCTGGATTGCGGGGGTCTCGGTCTGCTGCTCGGTCACGCGACGGCCTCCATTGGATATTCGGGCTCCGGCATGGCACAAGCCGCCGGATATTGCATGAACCTGCCCACTGGAAGCGGCAGATGTGCAAGAGTGTCATGCGCGACGCCGCCAGTGCAGGGTGCCGCCGAACCGCCTCCGCCATACGATGCGTGACCAGCGGTAACACTCCGGCTCCGGTCTTTAATTTTCAATTCGTTATTTGCGCAACCAGTGCGGTTCCGGCCACAATCGGCGCCTCCATGGCATCGCCATGAACGTTGGTAACAGATTCGCTGCACTCCCGCCTTTTCGGTCCCAATCGGGGCGGAGTCTCCACCAGGATGGGCGCGGGCAGTCTGCTGCCCCGCGAACAGCGACAGGGCAGGCGAGTGCCGAGCAGCGGAGCGCTCTGCCCAGGGGAGGAACACACATGGGTCGAGCGACCCGAAGAGTTGCCGTCTGCGCGGCGGCCGTGCTGCTGGCCGGTGGCCTGCAGACGTCCCTCGCACACGGTGTCACCACGGCCCCCAGGATCGACCTCACGGTCCTGGTGATCGACGACGGCGGGCCCGCGACGGCGGCCATCGCCGCCGAGCTGAAGAGCCAGGGCACGCCCTACAAGCTCATCAACCTCAACGACGCCAACCGCCCGGTGATCGACGCCGCGTTCCTCAGCGACACCGTCAACGGGCAGCCGCGCGGGAAGTTCCAGGGCGTCGTGATGCCCAACGACAACCCGTTCGCGGCCGGGTCGGCCGAGATGGCGGCCCTCGCCACCTACGAGGCCGCCTTCGGCGTCCGCCAGGTCGACGCCTACACCTACGCCCGCCCGGACGTCGGTCTCAACTGGGCCCAGAACCCCGGCTACATGGGCAGCCTCGACGGCTTCCAGGCGGCGGTCACCACCGCCGGCACCGCCGGCCCGTTCGGCTACCTCAAGGGCGCCGTCCCGTTCGAGGACAACGACCCGGCGGTCAGCGAGAGCTACGGCTACCTGGCCACCCCGCTCGGCTCGCTGCCGGCCGGCGCGTCCTTCACGCCGCTGGTCGACGTGCCGATCCCGGGCTCCACCGCCCGCGGCTCGCTGGTCGGCGAGTACAGCCACGACGGCCGCAAGGAACTGGTCGTCACCTTCGTCTACAACCAGTACCAGCAGCAGTACCGGCTGCTGGCACGCGGCATAGTCGACTGGATAACCCAGGGCGTCCACCTCGGCTACGACCGCAACTACTTCGCGGCCCACGTGGACGACGTCTTCCTGGCCGACGACCGCTGGGACACCGTGCTCAAGTGCACCCCCGGTGACGTCACCTGCCCGCCCGGCACCCCCGAGACGGCCAACCCGATCCGGATGACGACCGCCGACGCGCAGCACGCCAAGCAGTGGCAGACCGACAACGACTTCACCATGGACATGGTGTTCAACGGCGGCGGCAGCGAGGACTGGAAGGCCGACCACAACACCACCACCGACCCGGTGGTGAACCAGATGATCGCCGACCAGACCAGCTACCGGTGGATCAACCACACCTACACGCACCCGTACCTGGGCTGCCTGCAGGACGTCTCGGTGGTGCCGTGGAAGTGCACCAAGAACGCCTCCGGCAGCACCGTCTGGGTCGACCAGGCCACCATCTCGTCCCAGGTCAAGAACAACATCGACTGGGCCGCGGCGCACAGCCTGGGCATCGATAAGACAGAGCTGGTCACCGGTGAGCACTCCGGCCTGCTGACCGCTCCCCAGGAGACCAGCGACAACCCGTACCTGGCGCCCGCGCTGGCCGCCAACGGCGTCAAGTGGACGGCCAGCGACGCCTCCCGCGAGTCCGCCCAGCGGGCCGTCGGCTCGTCCGTGCTGACCGTGCCGCGTTACCCGATGAACGTCTTCTACAACGCCGGCACGGCGAAGGAGCAGACGGACGAGTACAACTGGATCTACACCAGCACGGCGAACGGCGGCAGCGGCGTCTGCGAGAACAACGCCAACTCCACCTGCCTGCCCACGCCGCTGGACGTCAACACCGGCTACCAGTCGTACATCGTGCCGCTGGAGGCCCGGATCGACCTCGGCCACGTGCTGAGCAACGACCCGCGGCCGCACTTCGTCCACCAGTCGAACCTGTCCGAGGACCGGATCGTCTACCCGGTGCTGGAGAAGGTGCTCTCCACCTACCGTTCGCTGCACGCCGACAACGCGCCGATCGTGAACCTGCCGCAGCGCGAGATCGGCGCGGAGTTCCAGCGCCGCGCGGCCTGGAACACGGCCCTCGCCTCCGGCCAGGTCACCGCCTACCGGGTCGGCGAGACCGTCACGGTGGTCGCCCCGACCGGCGTCCAGGTCCAGGCCACCATGCCGGCCGGCACCACCCAGACGATGACCATCGGGTCGGCCGCGTTCGGCACCGCGTACGCCGGTACGCTGTCCGGCTGGGTGAAGCCCGGTCAGCTGCAGAGCAGTGTCACGCTCAAGCTGACCGCGGCCGGAACCCCGGCGGCCCCGGCCGTCGCCGCGCCGTCCGCCGCCGCCAAGGCGGTGCCGGCTCCGGCGCCGGCCGACAAGAAGGTGGTGCCCCAGGGCACCGTCGACGCCGTCCCGGCCGGCCCGGGCGACACCGCCCGGACCGACGCCCCGACGCTGGTCCCCGGCAGCGGGGCTCCGGTGGCGGGCAAGGGCGTCGTCACGAGCAGCAGCACCAACGGCAACGCCAAGGGCGGCGCCAAGGGCGGTCAGGCCTCCGGGGGGAAGGCCGAACCCGCCAGGAAGACCGCCGGCCAGCCCGGCACCCGCTAACAGGTGATACCGGTGGTGGGGGCGGGCCGTCCCCCGGCCCCACCACCGGCACCCGGACCGGCCACCCAGGCCGGACGCTTGACGCAAGGACAGGAGGGGGGACAAGCATGCGCGTCACCCTGCTCACCGAGGGAACGTATCCACACCAGCACGGCGGTGTGAGCGTCTGGTGCGACCAGCTCGTCCAGGGCATGCCGGACGTCGACTTCGACGTCATCGCCGTCACCGGCACCGGCCACGAACCGCTGGCCTGGGAGCTGCCCGCCAACGTACGGTCCGTCACGACCGCGCCGCTGTGGGGCCCGCCCTCCGAGGCGAGGGCGCCACGCGGCAAGGAGATGCGCCGTTTCCTCAACGCGTACGAGCGCTTCCTGCACTCCATCCTGGACCCGGTCTACACCACCCACTTCGGCACCGAGCTGTACGGCTTCGCCGACCTCGCCCGGCGCGGGCTGCTCAGCCCGGCGCTGCGCAGCGAGCGCGCCCTGCGCACCCTCCAGCACGTCTGGACCCGCGACTACCTCTCCACCGCCGTCTCCCGGCCCACCCTGCACGACGCGCTGAACGCCACCGACCTGCTGGAGCACGCGCTGCGCCCGCTCTCGGTCGAGCCGCCGCAGGACGGCGTCGCGCACGCCGCCAGCGGTGGCCTGGCCACGCTGCCGGGGCTGATCGCCTCACAGCAGTACGGCGTACCGTTTCTGCTCACCGAGCACGGCATCTACCTGCGCGAGCGCTACCTCGGCTACCGCACCGGCCCCTACCGCTGGCCGGTCAAGGCGCTGCTGCTCGGCTTCTACCGGATGCTCGCCGAGGAGAGCTACCGGCGGGCCGCGCTGGTCACCCCCGGCAACCGGTACAACCGGCGCTGGGAGGAGCGCGGCGGCACGCCGTCCGCCCACATCCGCACCGTGTACAACGGCGTGGACCCCGCCGCCTTCCCGCCGGCCGGGCCGGAGCCGGAGACGCCCACGCTCAGCTGGGCCGGCCGGGTCGACCCGATCAAGGACCTGGAGACCCTGATCCGGGCCTTCGCGATCGTCCGGCACGAGATACCCGAGGCGCGACTGCGCCTGTTCGGCGGCACGCCCAAGGGTGGCGAGGCGTACCGCGACACCTGCATAGCCCTGGCCGCCGAGCTCGGCATCGCCGACTCGGTGGCCTTCGAAGGCCGCGTCGCCGACATCACCGACGCGTACGCGGCGGGGAACGTGGTGATGCTCTCCAGCATCAGCGAGGGCTTCCCGTTCACCCTGATCGAGGCCATGTCCTGCGGCCGTTCCACCGTCTCGACCGACGTGGGCGGCGTGCGCGAGGCCGTCGGCGACACCGGTCTGGTCGTCCCGCCGCGCGAACCCGAACCGATGGCCGCCGCCGCCCTCGAACTGCTCCGCGACCCGGAACGCCGGGCCCGGCTGGGCGAGCAGGCCCGGCTGCGGGTGATCGAGCAGTTCACCCTCCGGCAGAACATCGACGGCTTCCGCGGCATCTACACCGAACTCCTCGGCACCGCCCGCTGGCTGCCGAACGGCGTGGTCGCGGTCGACGACGCCATCCCGGTCGACGACGGCGCACCCGCCGCGGACTGGGCGCACCCGCTGGCGGTTGCGCGGCGCAGCGAGGTGGGCGCATGAGCGCGCGCAGCAAGCGAATCATCAGTAGGTGCGTGTACCGCGCAGCGGCTGCCGAGCACAGCGAGGTGGGCACATGAGCGCGCGCAGCAAGCGAATCATCAGTAGGTGCGTGTACCGCGCAGCGGCTGCCGAGCACAGCGAGGTGGGCGCATGAGCGGTCCTCTTCGCCTGGTTCCGGACGAGGCCGGCCCCGAGTGGGCCGAGCAGACCGTCCAGTTGCGCACCCTGCCGCGCAAGCGCCGCCGGCCGGTGCTGCCTGAGCAGCGTCCCGAGCCCGAGGAGCAGCTGGAGCTCTCCCCGGACCCGCTGGACGAGCTCGCCGAGCGGCTCGCCGACGTCTGCGCCGATGCCGTCCACCCGTACGAGATCGCGGCCTTCCTGGAGTCCGACGGCCTCTCCGACGAGCAGGCCGGGCTGCTGTACGGCCGCCCCGACGCCTTCACCGTCGCCGAGGAGCTGTTCGAGAAGGTCCAGCGCCGCTACCCCGGTCCGAGTTCGGAGTTCGCCAACCCCTGGCGGGCCGACCCCTGGCGCTGTGTGGTGCGCGGCCTGGTGTTCGCCCTGCCGGGCCTCGGCTACCTGCTCGGCGCCAACCTGTTCGCGGCCACCCGGATGCGGTTCGGCCTGCCGTCGGGGATGCTCGCGCTCTCCGTCGCCACCCTGGTCAGCTGGTCCTGGAACCAGGCACTGGCGCACCGCTCGTACGCCTGGCTCGGCCGTGGCCGGCGCCGGGCGGCCGGGATCTGCCTGGCCGTCGGCGCGCCGCTGGGCGCGCTGATCGCGGCCACCGCCGGGTACGTGGTCGGCGGGCCGCTCGGCTCGCTCTGCTTCGCCGCCGGGCAGTCCGGCTATCTGGCCGCCGCCACCGTGCTGCTGGTGCTGGGCCGGGAGAAGTTCCTGCTGCTGGCGCTGGCGCCGTCCGCGCTGGGCGCCGGGGTGGTGCTCGCCGTGGACGTGCCGCAAGTGGTCCGGACCGTCGTCCTGCTGGCCTCGCTGGGGCTGGCGGCGGGGCTGGCCACCCGCGAGATCGTCCGCTGCCTGCGCAGCGAGCAGGACGCCACCGTGCTGAAGCTGCCGCTGCGGCACGAGCTGCCGCACCTGCTGTTCGGCCTGGCGGTCGGCACCCTCACGCTGATCGCCGGCCTGGGTGCCACCATTCACCAGGCCGTCCGCACCGGCGCGGCCGAGGGGGCGTCCGCCAGCCCGACCGGGCCGGCCATGATCGCGCTGACGCTCAGCCTCGGGCTCGCCGAGTGGCTGCTCTTCCGCTACCGGGCGATGGCCGTGGCCACGCTGCGCACCAGCCACACCGCCGGGGAGTTCACCCGCCGCACCGGCGGCGTGCTGCTCGGCTGCCTGTTCATCTACCTCACCACCGTGGCCGCGCTGGACGCAGCCGCCACCGTGCTCTGGCCCGGCGCCCCGGCGCTCGGTGTACCGGCGCTCGGTGCGCTGCTGCTGCTCGGCGGCTCACTCTGGCTGGCGCTGCTGCTGAACGCCTTCGGGCTCAGCTGGAGCACCGCCCTGATCTGTCTGGCCGCCGCGGGCGCCGAGTGCGCCGGGCTGCTGACCGGTGTGGATCCGACGCTCCTGCAGCTGTTCGGCTGCGGGGCGGCGGCCGTCGTCCTCACCGCCATCGCCGGGCCTGTGCTCGGCCGCACCACCAAGCACCGCTGAGACAGCACCGCCGAACGACAGCGCCGCTGGCCCCAGCACCGCTGAACACACACGACAGCCGAACCGAACAGCACCGAACACGGCCGAGCCGCCACGAACCCGCTCGGCCGTCCCCGAACCCAGAAAGCGAACTCCCAGCATGAGCAGCGTCGCCGTCACCGGAGCCGAGGGTTTCATCGGCTCCCACCTCGTCGAGACCCTCGTCGCCGACGGTCATCAGGTCCGCGCCATGGTGCAGTACAACTCCTTCTCGTCCTTCGGCTGGCTGGAGACCCTGTCCGAGGAGGTGCTGGACTCGGTCGAGATCGTCCTCGGCGACGTCCGGGACCCGGGCTCGGTCAACGGCCTGGTCAAGGGCACCGAAGCGGTCTACCACCTGGCCGCGCTGATCGCGATCCCGTACTCCTACCGGGCCCCGCACTCGTACATCGAGACCAACGTCACCGGCACCCTCAACGTGCTGGAGGCGGTGCGCCACCTGGAGATCCCCCGCCTGGTGCACACCTCCACCAGCGAGACCTACGGCACCGCGCAGACCGTGCCGATCACCGAGGACCACCCGATCAACACCCAGTCCCCGTACGCCGCCTCCAAGGCCGGCGGGGACCGGCTGGCCGACAGCTACCACGCCAGCTTCGAGACCCCGGTCGTCACGCTGCGCCCGTTCAACACCTTCGGCCCGCGCCAGTCGATGCGCGCCGTCATCCCGACCGTGATCGCCCAGCTGGCCGCCGGCGAGCGCGAGATCACCCTCGGCGACCTGCGCCCGACCCGCGACTTCACCTTTGTGAAGGACACCGCGAACGCCTTCCGCACGGTCGGCACCGCCCCCGCCGAGACCGTCGTCGGCAAGACCTTCAACGCCGGCACCGGCGGCGAGATCTCGGTCGGCGACCTGGTCGCCCTGGTCGGCAAGCTGATGGACGTCGACCTCACGGTGAAGGAGGACGAGCAGCGCATCCGCCCCGCCAACTCCGAGGTGATGCGCCTGGTCGCCGACGCCACCCGGCTGCGCGCCGCCACCGGCTGGGCTCCGCGGTTCTCCCTGGAGGAGGGCCTGGAGCAGACGATCGAGTTCTTCCGGGACCCGGCCAACCTGGCCCGCTACAAGACCGGTCTCTACAACGTCTGACCCCGCCGCGCTCCTCCCTCCCTGCCAGCACCGATTTCCAAGGCTCCTGTCGCACCATCATCCGTGGGGGAAACACCATGCACGCAGTGATCCTGGCCGGCGGTAAGGGCGTACGCCTTCGCCCCTACACCACCGCGCTCCCCAAGCCACTCGTCCCGATCGGCGACCAGCACGCGATCCTGGAGATCGTGATGCGCCAGCTCGCCGCCGCGGGCTTCAAGACCGTCACCCTCGCCATCGGCCACCTCGGCCACATCATCCGCGCCTACGTCGGCAACGGCTCGCAGTGGGGCCTGCGGGTCGGCTACGCCGTCGAGGACAGCCCGCTCGGCACCATGGGCCCGCTGCTCACCATGCAGGACCGGCTGCCCGAGCACTTCCTGGTGATGAACGGCGACATCCTCACCGACCTGGACTTCGCCGGGGTGCTCAGGCACCACGAGGCGTCCGGGGCTCCGCTCACCATCGCCACCTACGCCCGCCAGGTGAAGATCGACTTCGGTGTGCTGACCTCCGAGGCCGGCCGCATCACCGGGTTCCAGGAGAAGCCGAGCATCGACTACCGGGTCTCGATGGGCGTGTACGGCGTGTCCCGCTCGGCCCTGGCCTCGTACACCCCCGGCCTGCCACTGGGCTTCGACGAGCTGGTGCTGGACCTGCTGGCCACGCAGACCCCGCCGTCCGCCTACGAGTTCAGCGGCTACTGGCTGGACATCGGCCGCCCGGACGACTACGACCGGGCCAACGCGGAGTTCGCGGTCAACCGCTCGCTGCTGCTGCCCGGCGAGCCGGTCGAGGGCCTGTACGCCGTCCCCGGAAGCGGCTCGGAGCTGTCGATCCCGGCCGCCCGCACCGCGCCGGACGCCGTCGAACAGCCCGCGACCGCCGCCGCGGGCCCCGAGAACGACGGACGGGCCGCGTGAGAATCCTGCTGCTCGGCGCGGACGGCTTCCTCGGCCGCCACGCCGCCGCCGTCCTGCGGTCGCTGCCCGGTGCCACCGTGCTGACCGCCGGGCGGCGGCCCGACCACGACCTCCGGCTGGACCTCGCCACCGCCCGGACCGGCCCGCTCGGCGAGGAACTGGCCGCGCTGGCGCCCGACGCGGTGGTCAACTTCGCCGGCGCGGTGGCCGGCAGCGCCGTCACTCTCGCCGAGGTCAACGCGCGCGGCCCGGCCGTGCTCGCCGAGGCCCTGCGGCAGGGCGCCCCGGCGGCGCGCCTGGTGCACATCGGCTCGGCCGGCGAGTACGGCGTCTGCGCACCCGGGAGCTCGCTCGCCGAGGACGCCGACGCCCGCCCGGTCGGCGTGTACGGCGCCACCAAGCTGGCCGGCTCCCTCGCGGTGGCCGGTTCACCGCTGGACGCCGTGGTGCTGCGGGTGTTCAACCCGGTCGGCCCGGGAGCACCGGCGGGCTCGCTGCCCGGCCGGCTCGCCGCGGAACTGCGCCGGGCCGCCCCGGACGGGGCCGACGGGGTGGTGAAGGTCGGGGATCTCTCGGCCCACCGCGACTTCGTCGACGCCCGGGACATCGCCCGCGCGGTCGGTCTGGCGGTCACCGCCGAGGGTCCGCTGCCCCGGGTACTCAACCTCGCCTCCGGGCGGGCGAAGCCGGTCCGGGCGATCGCGGACGGCCTGGTCGCGGCGGCCGGCTTCACCGGCCGGATCGACGAGAGCGGCGCCGGCTCCGAGCGCTCGGCCGCCGTCTCGTGGCAGCAGGCCGATGTCTCGGCCGCCGCCCGGGCCCTCGGCTGGCAGCCGGAGACCGGCCTCGCCGACACCCTGCGCGACCTCTGGCTCGGCACCGCCGAGCCCGTCCCCGCCCCGGCCGTCGCATGACGGGCGGCAGCCACCTCGACGGCCGCCTGCTGGTGCCGCTGTACGTCCACCCCGCGGTGGACCCGGCGGCCTGGCAGGCGGTCGCCGCCGCCGACCCGGGCCGGATCGCCGCCGTCGTGCTCAACCTCGCCGACGGCCCGGGCGAGACCCCCGACAACGTCTTCGCCGAGGCCGCCGAGGAACTGCGCGCGGCCGGCCTGCCGCTGCTCGGCTACGCCGACACCGACTACGGCCGGAGGCCGCACGCGGCCGTGGTCGCCGACGTGCTGACCTACCGCCAGCGGCACGGGATCACCGGCGTCTACCTCGACCAGGTCGCCACCCACCCGGGCGCGCTGGCCCACTACCGGCGGCTGGCCACCGCGGCCCGGGCCGCCGGGTGCGGCACCGTGGTGTTCGGCCACGGCGACCACCCCGACCCCGGCTACGCCGAGGTCGGACTCGCCGACCTGCTGGTCACCTTCGAGGGCGACTGGGAGACGTACCGCTCGATGGCCCTGCCGGTGTGGACCGGCCGGCACGCGGCCGCCCGCTTCTGCCATCTCGTGTACGACGTGCCCGCCGAGCAGGCCCGGGACGCCGCCGCGCTGATCGCCGCCCGCCGGGCCGGCGTCGGCTGCGCCGTCCCGGGCGCCGGGGAGAACCCCTGGCGCACCCTGCCGTACGGCCTGACCGCCGCCGAACTGGCCTGACCCGAACCGGAGTTCGAGCACCCGTGACCCGCCGCACCCGGCCCCTGCCGGCCGCCATCGCCCTCGCCACCGCCCTGCTGGCGACCTCGTGCAGCTCAGGCTCGGACACCGGGGACGACCCCTCGGCCGATGCCACCGGCGCCCAGCCGCCCGCGGCCACCGCCACCCCCGACCCCGGGGCGTCGAGCGGCCCGGGCACCCCCGGCACCCCGGACGCGCCGTCCACCCCGGGCACCCCGCCCAGCACCGTCCCGAGCACCCCGACCACCGCCCCGGGCACCCCGGCCACCGGCACGCCGGGCACCCCCGGCGGCACCGCGCCGGGCACCACCACCCCGGGCGCCACCCCGCCCCAGCCCGCCGGCGCCCGCTGGCAGCCCGCGCCCGGCCTCGCCTGGCAGTGGCAACTCGGCGACGGCGTCGACCAGTCGGTGGACGTACCGGTCTACGACATCGACGGCTTCGAGAACGACGCCTCGGTGGTCGCCGCGCTGCACGCCAAGGGCCGCAAGGTGATCTGCTACATCAACGCCGGCTCCTGGGAGGACTTCCGCCCCGACTCCGCCGCCTTCGCCAAGGCCCTCCAGGGCTCCGGCAACGGCTGGAAGGGCGAGAAGTGGTTCGACATCCGGAAGATCGACCAGCTGAAGCCGCTGATGGCCGCCCGCTTCGACATGTGCAGGGCCAAGGGCTTCGACGCCATCGAGCCCGACACCATCGAGGCGTACAACCAGAAGAGCGGCTTCCCGCTGACCGCCGAGGACCAGCTCCGGTACAACCGCATGCTGGCCTCGCTCGCCCACGAGCGCGGGATGGCGATCGGCCTGAAGAACGACCTGGAGCAGATCCCGGCGCTGGTCGGCGAGTTCGACTTCGCGGTGAACGAGGAATGCGCCGAGTTCAACGAGTGCGACCGGCTCTCGCCCTTCATCCAGGCGGGCAAGGCGGTCTTCCATGTCGAGTACAAGCTCGGCACGGAGAAGTTCTGCGCCCGGACCAAGGGTCTGGGCTTCAGCTCGATGCAGAAGAAGCTCGAACTGGACGCCTGGCGACGGCCCTGCTGAGAGCCACGGACATGGCGGGCGCCGCCAGGCGGTCCACCGAGGGGGTTACTTGACCGCCAGCCAGATGACGGCACCCAGAACGGCCACCGCGACGACCGCGATCAGCGCGATCACACCGGTGCGGTTGCCACCGCCGCTGCTGCTGCCGTAGGTGGAGACGGAGCCCGGTGCCTGAGGTGCCGGGGTCTCGTCGACGAACGCCCGGAACATCTGGGTGCTGCCGGCGGGGTCGTAGTCGTTGTCAGCCATGGCACGGACTCTAACGAATCCGCGCGCCCGGCCGACACCCCGGACCCTCCTCCGGCCCTCACCACCCGCGAGTGCAACAACGGTGCGACAAGCGGGTGAAGCCTGTCCGGATCATGGAATGCGGGCCACCGTGATCGGGTTGACTCCGACCATGACCGAAAACCACAGTGACGCCGGGCGCAGTGTGCAGCTCGGCACCTCCGACCTCACCGTCCACCCGCTCTCCCTCGGCGGCAACGTCTTCGGCTGGACGGCCGACGAGGAGCAGTCCTTCGCCGTGCTCGACGCCTACGCCGCCGCCGGCGGCAACTTCGTCGACACCGCCGACGTCTACTCCTCCTGGGTGCCCGGCAACACCGGCGGCGAGTCCGAGACCATCATCGGCAACTGGCTGCGCAGCCGGGGCAACCGCGACGACATCGTGATCGCCACCAAGGTCGGCCTCCACCCCGAGGCGCTCGGCCTGGGCGCGGCCAACATCAAGTCCTCCGTCGAGGGTTCGCTGCGCCGTCTCGGTATCGAGCGCATCGACCTCTACTACACCCACCAGGACGACGACACCCCGGTCGAGGAGTTCGTCACCGCGCTGGACGAGCTGGTGAAGGAGGGCAAGGTCCGCGAAATCGGCGCCTCCAACATCGGCGCCGAACGGCTCGCCGAGGCGCTGGCCTTCTCCGAGCGCGAGGGCCTGGCCAAGTACGTCGCGGTCCAGCCGCACTACAACCTGGTTTCCCGCGCCACCTTCGAGGGCCCGCTCGCCGACGTGGTCGCGGAGCACGGCCTGGCCACCGTGCCGTACTACGCGCTCGCCTCCGGCTTCCTGACCGGCAAGTACCGCCTCGGCGGTGCCGGGGTGGCGAGCGCCCGCTCCGAGGGCGCCGCCCGCTACCTGGACGACCCGCGCGGCCCCAAGGTGCTGGAGGCGCTGGACACCGTCGCGGGCGAGCACGGCGTCGAGCCCGCCACGGTCGCCCTGGCCTGGCTGACCGCCCGCCCGACGGTCGCCGCCCCGATCGCCAGCGCCCGTACGGTCGAGCAGCTCCCGCCGCTGCTGGCCGCCGCCTCGCTGCGGCTCACCCCCGAGCAGACGGCTCTGCTGGACAGGGCCTCCGCCTGAGCGCACCGCAGGTCCCCGCACGCCCCGCAGGCTGCGAACACGCCCCCCGTACGGGTCCTGTTCGCAGCCTGCGGGCGTTTTCGCGCACGCGGACCAGCCGTTCACGGCCGGAACGCGCCATGATGAACCATGGTCCACGAACGACCGGGTACCGAGCAGGACTTCACCGACCACACGGCCACCTGGCGCCGGTCGGCCGGCCAACCCGTCCGGGGCGGCCTGTTCGACGGCGCGGACGGCACGACGTACCCGCGGCCGGGCCCCGGCACCACGGCCGGCCCGGAAGTGACCGTCACCCCGGCCGAGCTGAGAGCCCGGGCCGGCACCGTCGACGAGATCCACGCGTGCTTCTCCGCCGTCGACGACCGCGCCCAGGAGTGGACCACCACCGCGTACGGCACGCTCGGCGGCTGGCGGACCGGACCGGAGCTGCGGGCCCGCGCGATCCGCTGGGACAACCAGGTGGCGACGCTGGGAAACACGCTCCACGACATCGCCCGGCGGCTGCGCACCACCGCCGACGCCTACACGGCGACGGAGGACGCGACCGGGCGGAACCTCTCCGGCGAACGGTGACGGGGCCGACCATGCTGAGCTACGAAGCCGTGACCACGGCCCGACTCGACACGCTGAACGGAGCCGCCGAGGAGTGGCGGGCGCTGCGCGGCCGCTACCTCGGACTGAAGGACCGGCTGACCGGCGAGGTCGTGACCGCGCTGGCCGGCGGCTGGGAGGGCGAGGCCGCGACCGAGGCCAGGGCGCTGATCCGGCGGGCCGCCGAACAGATCGAGGCCGCCGCCCAGGAGTCCGCGGACCTCGCCGGCCTGCTGGCCGACGCCGCCGGGCAGTTCGGCGAGGCCCAGCGCCGGCTCAGGCGGCTCGCCGACGAGGACGCCCCCGCCGGCCATCTGAAGGTGGCGCCCGACGGGACGGTCACCGACGTCCACCCGCTCCTGCACGACGAGTCCGCCCGGCACCAGCCGGACTTCCGGACGGCCTTCCTGCCCGGGCGGAGGCAGGCGGTCGACGACCTGGCCCACCGCATCGAGGCGGCACTGCGGCAGGCCACCGAGGCCGACGAGGCCGCGGCCTGGGCCCTGCGCTCCGACCCGAACGGCGCGGCCGACGACTCCTTCAACACCAGCGGCTGCCGCAGCCTGGACGAGGCCCGGGCGGCCCGCGCGGACCTCGGCGAGGCCCTCGCCCTGGCCGGAAAGGGCGGCGCCCTCTCCACCGCGGAGCTGACCAGGCTGAACGCCCTGCTCGACCGGCGCGGGAGCGACCCCGCCTTCGCCGAGGAGTTCGCCGTCACGCTCGGCCCGCAGGGCACCCTGGACTTCTGGCGCGACGTCAACGACCCGGCGAAGGCCGGCGCGTACGGCGGCGGGCGCGGCGAGGCCGTCCGGCGCCTCCAGACCTCGCTGGGCACCACCCTCGGCACCGCGACCCAGAGCCGCGGCCGGGCCATTCGGGACTGGGAACACGAGATCATCAGGCTCGGACCACGGGTCCGGAACCGCCCGGGCGGCGGCCCCACACCCTACGGCTACCAGCTGATGAGCAGCCTGCTGCGCTCCGGGGCGTACGACTCCGACTTCCTCAACGCCTACGGCGAGAGCCTGCTCGCCTTCGAGCGCGGCTCCGGGATCGGCCCGCAGGCCATCTGGGCCCCGGACTCCACCCAGCCGACGTGGGACCACCTCGGCGAGGGCCGCGGCGGCGACGCGGTGGCCGGCTTCCTCACGGCCCTGGGCCGCAACCCGCAGGCCTCGACCCGCTTCCTCGACCCGGGCGACCCCCGTCGCGGTGACCACCTGGCCTACCTGCTGAACGGCCGCCACTGGCCGGAGGAGCTGGTCGCCGGCGCCCGCGCCACCGGCCACCACTCGCTCGGCCTGGCCGTCGAGGCGGCCGCCACCGGCGACCGCCCGGGCCGGGAGGACGCCGTCAGGCACCACACCGAGGCCCAGGCCCGGGTGATGCGCGACACCGTCGGTCTGCTGGACGCCGGCATCGGCCACGAGAGGCTCCCGGACGGCCTGCGGCGCCCGCTCGCCGACGCGCTGGCCGACTACGCCGCCGACACCCACGACATCCTCTCCGGCACCAACCGCGCCGCCAAGGACCACGCGGGCGGGAACACCGGCGGCGTCTGGACCGACCAGGAGACCGGCGGAACCAGGATGGCCACCGACAAGGGCTCGCTGATCCGGCTCCTGCGCGGCGTCGCCGACGACCCGGACGCCCACCAGACCGTCCGCCGGGCCGAGCTGACGCACGTGGCCCAGCAGCTCTCCCAGCTCCCGCCGACCACGGCCGAGAAGGAATGGAAGGGCCTGATGGCCAACTCCTCCGTCGCCCTCGGGGTCATCGACGCCGTCCAGGCCGACGCCATCCTCGACCAGCGCGACGACGACACCAAGGTCGAGGCCTGGAAGGCCAAGACCATGTACGCCGGGGTCGGCACCCCGCTCTCGCTCGTCCCCGTCCCCGGGATGGGCGAGGCCGCCCAGCGCCTCCTCGGCGCCGGGCTCACCCAGTGGCAGAGCAGCGCCACCGACGAGATCAACGCGGCCGCGGCCGGCCGGATCGAGCGGAACACCCTCACCGGCGGCGACGGCGGAAGCGGCCACGAGGGGATCAGCGCGATGGTCGAGACGTGGCAGACGGAACGACGGCGGCAAAGCCCCGACGCCCTCGACGTGGACTGGGACGAGCAGCAGATGCGGACGGTCTACGACACCGGCCGCTCGGACGCCGCCACCGCCCTCGGCCGCGGCGGCGAGAACAGCTAGGAGCATTCGCCGGGTCAGGCCCCGGCGGGGGCCCGGGCCGTGTCCCCGGAGGGCCCGGGCCGCGACGTCCTACGGACGCCCGAAGTGGGTCGGGTAGTAGCCCTGGCTCAGGCTGGAGATCCGCACCGTCGTCCCCGGCCTGGGCGCCTCGACGAACTTGCCGCCGCCCAGGTAGATCCCCACGTGGTGGATGCCGGAGGCCCGGCCGCTGTCCGACCAGAACACCAGATCGCCGCGGCGCAGCTGCCCGGCGCTGATCGGCGTGGTGGCCGCGTACTGGTCGTCGGCCACCCGCGGCAGGCTGATCCCGCTGCGCCGGTACGCCTGCTGGACCAGCCCCGAGCAGTCGTAACCGGACGGGCCGTTGCCACCCCAGACGTACGGCTTGCCGAGCTGGGCGAGCGCGTAGTCGATCGCGGTCTCCACGCTGCCGGAGGCGGGCGCGCTGTCGGCGGCGGGCCGGGTGGCGGGCTGGGCGGGAGCGGGGGCCGAACCGCCGCCGGACTGGCCGGTGCGGCTCAGGTAGACGTCGTGGTGGCTGGTCCAGCGCCACTCCCCGCTGCCGTTCTTGAACCAGTACTTGGAACCGTCCCAGCCCTGGGTGATACCCGAGGAGGAGGCCGAGCCGTTGGAGGCGGCGGCCCCGCCGGAGCCGCCCGAGCCGGCGGACTTGCCGGTGCGGCCGGCGTAGACCTCGTAGTGGCTGGTCCAGCGCCACTCGCCGTCGGCGTTCTTGAACCAGTACTTCGACCCGTCCCAGCCCTGCTTGCCGGCCGCGGCCTGCGCGGACCCGGCGCCGGCCGTCAGACCGACCACGCCGGCGCCGGCCAGCACGGTGGTGGCAAGGCAGGTATTTCGCACGGCGCGGTGTATTCGGCCGCCACCGCCCGCCGCGGGGCGGGCGGTGCGCGGCCGGGCCGCGCAGTTCGGGCAGGCGCAGCCCTCGATCGCGGGGATGCCGCCGAGGCTCTCCTCGAAGCCGATCAGTGCGGTGTCGGCGTCGAAGCCGGCTTCCGTGCCGGTGGCTATCCTCATGCCGGTCGTCCTTCCTTCCGCCCGGCCCGGGTGGCCGGGGACGGTACCGAGGCGGCCACTCCGGCCGGGGCGACGAAGGCGACCAGCAGCTGTTCCATCAGCGCGCTGCGGGCGGCCTCGTCCAGTTCGTGCGTGGTGGCGCGCTCCAGCCGGCGGACGGCGAGCGCCGCCGCCTCCACGGCGTCGTCCACCAGCACGGTGCGCAGGCCCGCGTCCAGGTCGGCCAGCCGGCGCCGGCGCATCGACTCGGCCACCTCGGGCGCGTAGTCCAGTGCCAGCGGCTGCACCGAGTAGACCTCCATGCCCGCCGGGGCGACCTCGGCGGCCAGCCCCCGGGTCAGCTCGTCGGCGAACCACTGGCCGTCGCGCAGCGCGGGCCCGGGCGCCGCGTTGCTGTCGCACGGCAGTGTGGACGCGGTACGGGTCAGCACCGCCTGCACCTGCTCGCGCAGGTAGCTCTCGTGGTCCTCGATCGCCAGCAGCACGCGGGCGGTGTCCTTGACCCGCCAGACGATCAGCAGCCGGACGACGATCGGTGTGCCGGTGCGGTCGACCACCTTGACCTGTTCGCTGCGCCAGTGCCGCAGCCGGACGTCCACCCGGCGGCGGCGCAGCAGCGGGTTCACCCAGACCAGGCCGGTCCGGCGGACGGTGCCCCGGTAGCGGCCCCAGCGGGTGAGCACCCGGGTCTCGCCGCCCGCGTTGGCCAGCAGCCCGGCGAGGGAGAGCACGATCAGCAGCCCGGCGGCGGTGACGGCCGCGATGGACTGGACGGTCACCTCGGCGTGGCCGTTCTCCCTCGCGGCGGTGCCGCGCAGGTCGGGCAGCGCGTCCCAGTAGGGGATGACACCGTCGCGCAGCAGAACCAGCAGGACGGCGGCCACGCCGACCAGCAGGGTCAGCAGGGCGATCCAGCCCGGCAGGGCGGCGGCGCTGTGCTCCCGCAGTGCCTGGTCGGCACGCGGGGGGCGGCGGGAGGCGGTGGCGGGGACCGCGCCGGCCGGGGTGGCCTCCAGGCTGTCCAGGTTCGCCGGGCCGGCCGTCTCCAGCGGGTCGCGCAGGTCGATCGGGGTACCCGTCGACGGGCCGGGGACGACCGCCAGCGGTGTGGTGGCCGGGCCGCTGTCGGCCGGGCCCGCGGTCCTGGCCGGCTTGACCAGCGGGCTGGCGCCGCTGGAGGAACGTTCCGGCAGCACCGGGGGGAGCGCCTTGGGCAGATTGTCGGGTCGCTGCGAAGAATCGCGGGTGACGTCCATGCACGGATCCTCGGGGTCGGTGTGTCGCGCAACGGGCGGCCCGGATCTGACGGGCAGTGCCAGAGTCAGGCTAAGTTCATACGTCATCAAATGCGACATTTGAGGTAGTGCGTGTCGACATTTCCTGACGAATCGTCCGAGGCTGACCTGACGCGCAGGCACATGGTCGGATGGTCGGATTGGTTCAACCTCGTTGCGCGCCGGGCCTCCGCGCGACGAACCGTCGCGTGATCAGGCCGGCCGCGGTGAGCAGTAAGAGGACACCGGCGAGCCCGCCGCGCCAGCCGCCCGATCCCGTCCGGCCGGACGCGTGCGACGCCTCGACGGGCGGCTCGTCCACGGGCTCCTCCACCACGGGCGCCACTGGCGACACGGGCGGCGATACGGCGGGCGGTGCAGCCGGCGGTGCAGCCGGCTGCCGGGAGGCCTCGGTGGGCGCGTTCCCGGCGCCGGACTCCAGGGTGACGGCGGCGGCCGGGGCGGCGCCCGCGGCCGGACCCGCGCTCGGGCTCGGGTCCGGTGCCGCGCTCCGGCCCACCGCCGCACTCGGCGAGACGGACACCGCGAGCGCGGGCGCCGCCGGGGCGGGGACGGACGCCGGGGGCAGCGCCGGACGGGGGTCCGGCACGGCCGCCGGTGGCACGGCGATCGGCAGCAGCCCCGGCAGGCCGGGCCCGCGGACAGGACCGGACGGAACCGGCCGGCCGGACGGGGCGGCCTGTTCCGGCGGTACGGCCGCGGCCGACGACGCCACGGGCGCCGGTACCGGACTCGCCGGCCCCGTGGGCCTGGCGACCGGTACGGACGGGGCCGGTCGGCCGGGAACCGGCGGCCGGGACGGGGAGAGGGACGGCGAGGGCCACGCCGTCCAGGACGGCACCGCTGTCGGTACCGACGTGGGTGCCCACGTGGGCGACGACGTGGGCACCGACGGCGACGGCGACGTCGGCTGGGACGGCGTCGGCACCGCCGCACCCGTACTCGCGGTCGCAGTCGCAGTCGCAGTCGCAGTCGCAGTCGCGACCAGGATCGGGACCGCGTCGGCCGCCGTTCCGTTCCCCGCCAGGTCGGTCGCCGTGACGACCAGCCGCTGCTCGCCGTCCGCCAGATCGCGGTCGGCCGTGCAGGTCCAGCTGCCGTCGACGGCGGCGGTCGCCCCGCAGGCCACGACCGGCTCGCCGGAGCCCGGGGCCGAGCCGCCCGCCCGGGCGGTGACGACGACCCTGGCCCCCGCCTCCGCCCGCCCGGCGAGCTTCGGCCGGGCTACCCGTACGGTCTCGCCGGCGGCCGGCGCGGTGAGCACCGGGCGGTCCGGCGCAACAGTGTCGACGACCAGCTCGGCGACGCGCCCCGCCGTCCGGTTCCCGGCCTGGTCCGCGGCGGACGGGGTGAGCCGGTGCCGCCCGTCCGGCAGGTTCTCCACCGGGAGGCAGGACCAGCCGCCGTCGGCCCGCACCGCCGTCGTGCACAGCTCGGTGTCCGCGTCGCCGGGCGCCCCGGCGGGCCGGTCGGCGACCGAGACGACGCTGCCCGGCTCCCCGGTGCCGGTCAGCTGGAGGCCCGGGTCGTTGGTGTACTCGGGGAGGGTGAGGACGGGCGCGCCGGGCGGCGCCGTCTTCACAGTGATCCGGACCGGCTCGCCGCGCAGCACCACGCCGCCGCGGGTGGTCTCGACCGGGGTGAGGCTGTGTGCGCCCGCGCTCAGCGCGCTGCCGGGCCTGCAGGACCAGTCGCCGCCCGGCCCCACCCGGGTGCCGCAGAGCACGGTGTCCCCGTCGCGGACCTCCACCGCCGCCCCGGCGACGGCACCCTCGCCGCGCATCCGCGGGCGCGCGTCGGAGACCACCGCGCCGTCGACCGGGTCGGCGATCTCAAGGCGGGCGGCGCCGACCGTCAGTCTGACCCGCTGGTCGGAGACCTGGCCGGAGTCGGCGTAGCCGTCGGCGCCCACCAGCTGGGTGGCGTCCCGGCCGAGCCGCAGCCGGGCCCAGGTCTCCCCCGAGGAGGCGTTGCCGGGGACGGTCCACTCCAGGACGGCGGTGCGCGCCCCGGCCGGGAGGTCGGTCTGCACCCGCTCGGTGGGGTCGAACCTCCCGTTGTGGTCGAAGTCGATCCAGCCGGCCAGGGTGGCGGGCGCGTCGCCGACCGCCACCGGGACGGTGAGCCGGTAGTAGCGGCCGATCGCGGCCTCGGCGGGAAAACCGACGGCCGGATCGGCGCCCGGGTACTCGCCGCGCCCGGGCCGGCGCCGGGACGACGCCGGGTCGGACCAGACGCCGCGCAGGCCCGCGCCGTGGTCGAGCTGGACGAGCGGTTCCCCGGCCGCCCCCGGGGCGGTCGCGGCGGCCCGCCGGGCGGGCCGGCCCGGCGTGGTGGTGGCGTCCGTCCCCAGGAAGAGGTCGGAGACCAGGTGGGAGGCGTTGCCGTAGCCCTGCGGCGCGGTGCCGACGCCTTCGTCCAGGGTGACGGTGTACGCCTGGGCCAGTGCCGCGGGGGCGGTGGTGCTGCCGGCCCGGGCGGTGGAGCGCTGCTCGACCCGGAAGACGGCGGTGCGGAAGGTGCCGGCCAGTTCCAGGCTGCCCTCGGCGGCGGATCCGGCCACGGCGTCGGTGCCGCCGTCGGCCCCGGCGGGCGCGAGGGTGTTGCCCCGCACCGTCCAGCCGGGCCAGTCGGTGCGGTCGACCAGGGTGGGCGAGCCCGGCGAGCCGTCGGTGAGGGTCAGCCGGGTGGCGGTGCTGGTGGTCCCGCCTTTCCCGGTGGCGATTCCGGCGAGTCCGCTGAGGTGCAGCCGGGGATTGCGGACCGGGCGCGAGAATGCGAGCCGGAGCGTTCCGACGGTGCGCCAGGAACCGTCCGTCCACGGACGGTCCTCGGCGATTCGGAACGTCTGCGCGGGATCTCCGGGCCGCAGTCCGTCGGCATAGAGCGCGCCGGTTTTTCCCGCTCCGGAACGGTCGGCCAATTCGCCCGGCCCGGCGGTGACGGCCACTCCCGGGGCGGCGGAGAAGTCGAACTGTACGGAGAGCCCGGAGGGAAGGACCGCGCGCTGTTCTCCCGACCAGGCGTCCGGGGACTGCTGGGCGGCGGAGGGCGCCGGGTTCCCGGCGACGAGCAGTCCGGCGGCCAGTGCGGAGGAGGCCCCGGCCGACGCCAGTCGTAGGCGCCGCGCCCGGCGGGTGCGCCGGTCCGGGGCCGGGGCGGGCGGGGCTGCGATGCGGGGAAGCTGTCGGCCCATCCGGCTCTCCCTTCGGTGTCGGCTGCCAGGGTGGCCGGGCAGTCTGGGCACAAGATCTGACAAAACGGAATCATGATCCTGGGCCGGTAATACTGCGACACCTGCACTCTTGGCCGCGTCCTACCCGTTTGGCGGTCATCCGACCGGCAGGACAGGATGTACCCGAAAGGAATGCATTTCATCCATTAAGCGGGGTATCGGGCCGGAGCCCCAGAAGCCCAACCGGGCGCCGCCGTCCGGCAGCCGGCCCCGGTCCCCGGGCCGGGCGCACAGGACCCGGGCACCCGCGGGCCGGGCGCACACGACGAAGAAGCCCCCGGCCGGTGGCCGGGGGCTTCTCGATGGTGCGCTCAGCAGGATTCGAACCTGCAACCTCTTGATCCGTAGTCAAGTGCTCTATCCGTTGAGCTATGAGCGCAAGAACCGGGCGAACCCGATCTTGCGGGGATTGGTGCGCTCAGCAGGATTCGAACCTGCAACCTCTTGATCCGTAGTCAAGTGCTCTATCCGTTGAGCTATGAGCGCTCGCCCTGGTGAACGTGCCATCGGGGCGTTGCGGGGACAACATTACATGACCTGCGACGCGGGGCGAAATCGATTGATCCGGACGCCCCGCGGAGCCATGCGAAGAGCCCCGCCGACATGATCGTCGACGGGGCTCCCATGAGGCGGAGGCTGAGGGATTTGAACCCTCGATGGGCTTTAAGACCCAAACCGCATTAGCAGTGCGGCGCCATAGACCGGACTAGGCGAAGCCTCCCCACATGGACCGCGCCCGCATGGCGGACTCGTTCCGTGTGCCTGTGATGATGCCACAACCCGAGGGTCCGGCACCAACCGCCGCCAACGTTACTAGGCGGGTCGTCCCCGCCGCAAAGAAGAATGAGATACTGCCGTCTCCGGAGGAGCTGCCCTGAGCCGAGGAGACCTGTCGACGTGAGCAGCAGGCCGATCCGAGGCGCTGCTCGCCTCGCCGCCATACTCGACGCCCTGCCAGACGCGTTGCTGCTGGTGAACAGCAACGGCACCGTTGTCGACGCCAACAACGCGGCGGTCCACGCACTCCAGACCCCCGGCACCTCGCTGGTCGGCATGGGCGTGCTGGACCTCCTGCCCGAGTTCGACCCCAGCCGGATCCCCGGCTCGATGCGGCCGGCGCCCCGCGAGGACGACGCCCTCGACCGGCCGGTCCGGATGACCGCCCGCCGCACCGACGGCACGACCTTCCCGGTCGAGGTCTCCGGCAACGACTTCGCCGACGACGGCGCCGGGGACAGCCGCGGCTACGCGCTCACCCCGCTCGTCCCGTACGACCCGTACCGCGAGCGCTCCTCCGCGAGCGACCTGCTCCTGCTGCTGGTCCGCGACCTCTCCAGCCGCCTCGGCGTCGAGGCGGAGCTGCGCCGCCAGCACAAGCAGACCGAGATGATCCTGCGGGCCGCCGCCGAGGGCGTGCTCGGCGTGGACCTCGAAGGCCGCTGCGTCCTGGTCAACCCGGCCGCCGCGCACATCCTGGAGTACCGGGCGAGCGAGCTGGGCGGGCGCGAGCTGCACCCGCTGATCCAGCACTCCCGGGCCGACGGCACGCCGCTGACGCTGGAGGAGTCCGCACTGCTGGACACCCTGACCTCCGGGCGCAAGCACCGGGTGCGCGGCACCGTGCTGTGGCGCAAGGACGGCCGGCCGGTCACCGTCGACCTCACCACCGCCCCCGTCCGGGACGGCGACCAGCTGGTCGGCGCGGTGATGACCTTCACCGACCGCAGCCGTGAGCTGGCCCTGGTCGCCCGCAACGAGCACCTCACCGCCGTCCTGGAGGGCGAGCTGGGCGGCGCCCTGACCGCGCTGCACCGGCGGATCGACGCGCTGGCCACCGACCCGGCCGGCCAGCTCTGGCCCGAGGCCAACTGGACACTGCGCCGGCTCGCCGACGAGTGCCGCCGGTTCGGCAAGCTGATCGACGGCGTGCTCGCCCACCAGCGTTCCGAGGCCGGCGGCGACGGCGGGTCCGGCGCACCCGGCTCCGCCGAGGACGGCCGGGCCGGCGACGGCAAGGGCGGGAAGAAGACCGCCGAGCGGGTGCCGGTCGCCCTGGACAAGGTCGTCCGGCGGGCCGTCGAGCAGGCGGGCGAGCTGGTCGGCGCGGGCCGGGTCCGGTTCTCCGTGCACGCGGCCGCCGTCGAGGTGATCGCCGACGAGCAGCGGCTCGCCCAGGCGCTGGCCCACCTGGTCGCCGACGTCAGCGGGGTCGGACTCTCGCTGGACGCCACCCCCGAGACCTCCTCCCCCGGCCTGGCCGCCCCCGGCGCGCCCGCGCTGCCCCCCGGCGGCGGAGACGCGCCCATGGTGGTGCTCGCGGCCGCCCAGCGCGGCGAGGTCGCCCGGGTGGAGATCCGCGGCCCCGGACGCGGCGGCAGCCCCGTCCACCTGCCGATAGCCCGGGCCGTGGTCGAGCGCCACGGCGGTGTGCTCCAGCCGCACGAGCTGCCCGGCAAGGCCGGCACCACCTATGTGGTCGAGCTGCCGCTGGACCCGGCCGCGGCCAAGGCCGCCGCCGAGCGCGCGGGCGCCGAGGGGCGCTCGGACCGCCCCAAGGAGAGCGACAGCGCCGTGCTGCCCGACCTGCCGGGCATCCCGCAGCTGCCCACCGCGCAGGGGGCCGAGGACGACGCCGAGGCGGCGCCCGGCGAGAAGGCGCCCCGCCCGGACCAGGGCCAGGGGAAGGGGAAGGACCGGGAGCAGAGCCCCGACGAGAAGTCCGCCGAGAAGTCCGCCGAGGAGCCCGCGGCCGAACGGCGCGGACGCCGTGGCCGGGCCGCGGCCGAGGAGGCCGCGCCCCCGGCCGTACCGGCCGACCCCGACCAGTGGCCGAACGCCCCGGCGCGGGTCGAGCGGGCCGTTCCCGAGCAGTGGAACGGCACCGGCAACGACCCCGCGTACGGCCGGCAGGGCCTGGGCGGCCCGGACACCGCGCAGCGCGACCCATGGGGCAAGGACGACGGCCGGGCCGGTACGGCGTACGCGGTGCCGGTCGGCGGCGAGCAGCCGGGCGGCCGGGGCGGCCAGGCCGCGCCGACGGGCCCGCGCGGCCCGTTCGTGCTCGGGCCGGGCACCGGGTCCGCTCCGGAGCCCGCCACGAGCACGCCGGCGGGTGGGACCGAGACCCCCGCCGAGGCCTTCGGCGACCGCGGCGCGGCCGCCGGCCGGGAGGCCGGCCCGAGCACGGGCCGGCCGTCCGGTCAGGCCCCGGCCGAGCCGGAGTCCAAGCCCTCCGGGCGGCGCCGGGCGCTGCCCGCCAACGAGGAGTCCGCCGACGGATTCGCCCTGCCGGGCGTCCCCGACACCGGCTTCCCGGTCTACCCCGGTCTGGAGCACGCCCTCCCGGCCGGGCCCGCGCCCACGCCCGCACCGAGCGAACCGACCGGCGCCGCGCCGACCGGCCGTCGGCGCCGGCTGGCCGTCCCGCCCGGCCCGGGCCCGGACGCCCGGGTCACCTCCGGCACCTCCGGCACGTCCGCCGAGCTGGAGCCCGCCCGGCCCGCGCTGCCCGCCCCCGGCGGGAACGGCTCCGGTGGCGACGGCCCCGGCGCGCCGGACCGGACCGACGGCCCGCGGCCGGTCGGCACCGGCCTCGCCGAGCTCGCGCCGCCGCGCCCGCTCGGCGCTCCGGGCGAGGCCGGCACGCCCGGCGGCCCGGGTGAGGCGTTCCCGCCGGCCGCGCTGCCCCCGGCCGCCCTGCCGTCGTCCGCCGTCACACCGTCCGCCGGGCCGGTCCCGACCGGCGGCGCGCCGCAGCCGCCCGCCGCGCCGGAGGCCCGGCCGGCACCGCGTCCGATGGCCGAGCTGCCGGCCGCCGGCCAGGACTCGGTCGAGCACCCGTCGATGGCGACCCCCGCCGGGGACGGCGGCCCGCGCCGGCTGCTGGTCTGGCCCGAGCCCGACCCGGCCACCAAGCAGGCCCTCCAGAAACGCGGCTACCGCCCGGTGATCGTCCGCTCCCGCGAGGAGGTGGACGCCCAGGTCTCCGGCTTCCCCGCCGCGCTCTTCGTCGACCCGCTGACCGGCCCGATCACCCGGACCGCGCTGCAGTCGCTGCGCACCGCCGCGCTGAACAGCCGGGTCCCGGTGCTGGTCACCGCCGGCCTCGGCCAGGCCACCCGGGATGCCGCGTACGGCGCCGACCCGGCCGTCCTGCTGCGCGCCCTCGCCCCCCGCGACGGGGAGAACCACGCCCCGCGGGTCCTGCTGGTCGAGGGCGATCCGGACATCGCCGCCGCCATGATCAGCAGCCTGGAGCGGCGCGGCATGCACGTCGAGCACGCGGTGGACGAGAACGACGCCGTCGCCCGGGCGAGCAGCGTCCAGCCGAACCTGGTGGTGATGGACCTGTTCCAGATCCGCCGCCGCCGAATCGGTCTGCTGGACTGGCTGCGCACCAACGACCGGCTGCACCGCACCCCGCTGGTGGTCTACACCTCGGTCGACCTCGACCCGCGTGAGCTGCCCCGGCTGCGCACCGGCGAGACGGTGCTGTTCCTCGCCGAGCGCTCGACCAGCGCGGACGTGCAGTCGCGGATCGTCGACCTGCTCGGACGGATCGGTGCCATGGGCGAGACGGGCGTCGCGGCCGCCGGCTGACCCGGACGACGCGAGAGGGCCGGCCACCCGCCGTGGGTGGCCGGCCCTCGTCGCGCCCCGGTCTACTCCTTGCCGAGGAGCGTGACGTCCAGTTCGTCGGCCGCGTAGCTGGCGCGGATCACCTTCTTGTCGAACTTGCCGACCGAGGTCTTCGGCACCGCGTCGACGATCACCCAGCGCTCCGGCAGCTGCCAGGAGGCGATCCGCCCGGCCAGGAAGGCGCGCAGTTCCTTCAGCCCGACCGTGGCGCCCGGGCGCAGCACGACGGTGGCCAGCGGGCGCTCGCCCCACTTCTCGTCCGGGACGGCGACCACCGCGGCCTCGGCGACCTCCGGGTGGGCCATCAGCTGGTTCTCCAGGTCCTGCGAGGAGATCCACTCGCCACCGGACTTGATCACGTCCTTGGCGCGGTCGGTGAGGGTGAGGTAGCCGTCGGCGGTGATGGTGCCGACGTCACCGGTGCGCAGCCAGCCGTCCTCGGAGAACTTGTCGTCCGGACGCTGCGGGTCGTGGCCCGCGCCGCCGTAGTACGCCCCGGCGATCCACGGTCCGCGCACCTCCAGCTCGCCGGCCGAGACGCCGTCGTGCGGCATCCGCTCGCCGCCCGGGCCGATCAGCCGGGCCTCGACGGAGGCCGGGAAGATGCCCTGGGTGACGCGGTACGGCCACTCCTCCTCCGGGGTGAGGCCCCCCGGAGGCTGGGCGAAGGAGCCGAGCGGCGAGGTCTCGGTCATGCCCCAGGCGTGCAGGACCCGGATGCCGTGGCGCTCCTCGAAGCCCCGCATCAGCGACGGCGGGCAGGCGCTGCCGCCGATGACCACCATGCGCAGGCTGGAGGTGTCGTGGTCGCCCGCGTCGAGCTCGTCCAGCAGACCGCTCCAGATGGTGGGCACGGCCGCGCTGACGGTGGGTCGCACCCGGGCGATCATCTCCGCCATCGGCTTCGGCTGGAGGAAACGGTCCGGCATGAGCAGGCCGGCGCCGGACATGAACGCGGCGTGCGGGATGCCCCAGGCGTTGACGTGGAACATCGGGACGACCGGCAGCGCGATGTCGCGCGGGGTGAAGGCGAAGTTGTCCCCGGTGTTGACCTGGAGACAGTGCAGGTAGACCGACCGGTGGCTGTAGAGCACGCCCTTCGGGTCCCCGGTGGTGCCGGAGGTGTAGCAGAGCACGGCGGCCTGGCGCTCGTCGATGTCGCTCTGCCAGGGGTACTCGGCGGGCCGGTCGGCGATCAGCTCCTCGTAGTCGTGCACGGTGCCCGCGAAGCCGTCCAGGACGGACCGGTCGCCGGGGCCGCTGACCACGATGTGCCGGAGCGTCGGGTCGAGGTCCGGGAGGACGGCGGCGAGCAGCGGGAGCACGCTGCCGTTGACGATGATCACGCGGTCGGCGGCGTGGTTGACGATGAACGACAACTGGTGTGCCGGCAGCCGCAGGTTGAGCGTGTGCAGCACCGCGCCCATCGCCGGCACCGCGAGGTAGGCCTCCAGGTGCTCGGCGTTGTTCCACATCAGCGTCGCGACCCGGTCGTCCCCGGTCACCCCGAGCTCGTCCCGCAGCGCGTGCGCGAGCCGGGCGGCCCGCGCCCCGACCTCGGCGTACGTCCGGACCACCGGCCCCGTGCCGTCCCAGGTGGTGACGGTCGACCGCCCGTGGATGGTGGCCCCGTGCTCGAGGATCCTGGCGACGGTGAGCGGTACGTCCTGCATCGTGCTGAACACGGGTCCTCCTTGACCGGGCGGCACTACGGCTGCGACTGCGCGGCTACCGGGGGCTACTGGGCGGTAAGGCGCGCGGACGAGCCCGATTGTGCCTCTCGGCAGGGCGGATGTCAGTAGCCCGGGCCCGTTGCACGGATCACGGATTCGTCCCTGTTCCCGGCCCCGGGGATCGGCCCCGGGGATCAGCCCCGGGAGCGGGCGAGGGCCGCGAGGTTGTCGAAGGTGCGGAGGAGGACGGCGCGGCGTTCCTCCTTGTGGCCGGGTGACGGGTCCAGGTCGTCTATGGAGCGCTCCCAGACGGACAGGAAGGTCTCCTTCCAGGCCTCGACGACGTCGGCCGGGGGAAGTTCGGCACCGACGTAGTGCTGGGAGGCGATCAGGTGGAGCAGTTCGAGGTTGCAGGGGACGGCCACGCCCCAGTACTCGTCGGGCTCCAGCTCGACCTGGTCACCGGCCATGGCCTGCTCGATCTCGCCGATGAGGCGCGCGGTGACCCCGGAGAGGTGGTCGGCCGCCGTGTCGTTGTCGAAGTTGCCGCTGTCCCAGGTACCCATGTGGTCCTCCTCGGTTCCCGCTTCCCTGGACAGAGGTTGTAGCACTCACGGCTGACAATGGCGGTCGGCGCCGGTCCCGGACGGGCCCGCGCGCGATACTGCATGGCATAAGCGACAGCCACGACGACCGCCAGGTGAAGCGGGAGCCGGCCAGGTTCCGGGTGCCGTGTCCCAACTGTTCGAACGGGGTGCAGACCCGGGCCCGGATGGGGATCCGGGGAGACCGGACGGGGACCGGCCACATCCCGGAGACCTGCCGGGACTGTGCCGGACGGGGCTGGTCGCCGCTCGGGAGCGGCGAGTGGCGGCGGCGCCCGGCCGCAGGCTGAGCCCGGGTGGGCGCCGCCGGGCGGCTCCGCGGGGGGCCGGGGAACCGCCCCGTCAGCCCGCGAGGGGGGTGTCGACGTGGTTGCGGTCGACGGTGAGCGTCGCGCCGCCGTAGGTCTCCTCGATGTTGCCGTGGTACTGGTGCACGCGCTGGTGGTCGGTCCAGAGTTCGGCGCCGAGGGGACCGCCCCCGACGGTGTCGGCGCGGTCGTCCCAGCGGGCGTACCAGAGCGAGTCGGGCAGCGGGGAGCTGCCGGCCCGCGCGGCGGCGGCGAGGTCGGCGATGCCTGAGTCGAGGCTGGAGTAGAAGCCGGAGCGGTAGCCGGCCGCGTGCAGGGTCTGGGTCCAGCCGAGGGTGAAGTCGACGACGGCCTGACCGCAGCCCGGGTCCCGCGCCGGGTACGCCTCGATGTCGAGGAAGACCGGGCTGCCCTCGCCCAGCCCGACGGTGCTCAGGCCGCGGACCGCCTCGGCCGCCTCGTCCCGGCCCTGCTGCACGGCCCGGTTCGGGTCGATCCGCCGGGGCTTGCGGCTGAGTCCGCTGCACGGCGCCTGCAGCCCCACGTGGACGGGGATGAACCGCCAGCCCATCGCCCGTACCTGGCGGACCCAGTCGGCGGTGAGCCTCGGCTGGTCGCAGCCGCGCTGGCCGCCGCTGGTGTAGATGCCGACCGCGCCGTACGGGGAGGTGCCCCGCCAGGCCCGGAGGGTGTCGAGCGGGGGTGCGGTGCAGGCGTCGAAGGCGGCGCCGGTGTAGAGGTCGCGGGCCCGGAGGGCGGGCGGGCCGGCCCAATCGGGCAGCACGGTGGCCCGGATCCGGGGGACGGCGGCGGCGGCCAGGACGGTCGTGTCGGCGTTCACGCCCGCTCCGTCGGTGGCGAGCAGCAGGGCAAGGGACACGACGACAAGGGCCGCGGAACGGAGATAGCGCACCCCGCCTTGATACTGACGGACCGTCGAACGGTTGCCACTGCCGCGCCGCCCGTGCCGCCGAAGCTCACCCTTTCGGGCGCACCCGTCCGCATCCGTCCGGATTCAGGTAACGAGCTTGCCCCTTCATCACTCCTTACGGCAAACTCGCCAGCATGCCCACGCCCAACCCCAGCGAAACCGTCGCCCCGACGCCGGCCGCCGCCGTCGCCGAGGCCCTTGCCATGCCGCCCGCCCCCAAGGGCGAGCCCGCCGGCGAGCGCGGTAGCTGGCGACGAGGCGGGGCGCCCGGCGCCGAACCGCCCCCAGGCACCCGACCCGGCCGGACCGACCGGCGGTTCTCGAAGCTGATGCGGCGCCCGGAGCGAATCCCGGCGCCGCTCTTCTGTCTGGCCGCGATGTTCCTGGTGCAGCTCGGCATCGCGCTGTCCAAGCCGCTGTTCGGCCCGCTCGGGGTCAGCGGTACGACCTTCCTGCGGCTGAGCTTCGCTGCGGTCATCCTGCTGATCGCCACCCGGCCCCGGCTGCGCGGGCGCCGTCCGCGCGACCTCGCGGCGGCCGGCCTGCTCGGGATGGCGTCCGCCGGGATGACGCTGCTCTTCGCCGGGGCGATCGACCGGCTGCCGATGGGCACCGCCGCGACCATCGAGTTCCTCGGCCCGCTCGCGGTCGCGCTGGTCTTCGCCCGCCGCGCCAGTCACCTGCTCTGGGCGCTGCTGGCAGCCGGCGGGGTGGTGCTGCTGACGCTGCTCGGCGAGGGCGACGGCGGCTCGTCGCTCGACCCGGTCGGCCTGCTGTACGCCTTCGGCGCGGCCGCCTGCTACGCCGCGTACATCCTGTTCACGGACAAGGTCGGCGCCGCGTTCCAGGGTTTCCAGGGCCTGGCGGTGTCGATGACGGTCGGCGCGCTGACGCTGGCACCGTTCGGACTCGGCCAGGCCTGGGACGGGCTGACCGCCCCCGGCGCCTCACCGCTGATGCTGCTGCTCGCGGTGGCCGGGGTGTCGCTGCTGCTGCCGGTGATCCCGTACGCGCTGGAGATGACGGCACTGCGACGGATGCCGCAACGGGTGTTCAGCGTGCTGGTGAGCCTGGAGCCGGCGGTCAGCGCCCTGGTCGGCCTCGTGGTGCTGGGCCAGTTGCTCGGCGCACCGCAGCTGGCCGGGATCGGGTGCGTGGTGGCCGCGAGTGTGGGCGCCACGCTGACTGGGCGGCGGTAGCGAACCAGTACCGGCCGGTGGTGAGCCCGGTCGGCCGGCGGGTTCGCGACTCGCCGCCGACCGGGTGTGTCCGGCCCCGGGGATCGGCGGAGAAGCCCTGGGGCCTGTCGTCGGACTCCGTCGTCCGCCCGGAGGGCGGGCGTGGCGGCGTTGGGGTGCGTGCATCGCAAGGCGGAGGAGGAAGCCACTGCGGTGGGGGTACCTCCCGGCCGAAGGCTGGGGGAGTGCGTGCCCTGGGGGCACCTCCCGGCCGAAGGCTGGGGGAGCGTCGACGCGCAGACGGGAGTCTGACGACAGGCCCTAAGCTTGTCGTTTTACCTCCGGTGATCATCTTCTGTGGCGTTCGGGTTATCGCCTGTCTGTTCGCTATTGGTTGGTGACCAGGGCGAGTCCGACGT
>NZ_JBIVMI010000007.1:208149-244885 GCF_044753005.1 Kitasatospora sp. NPDC088548 | reverse complement strand
TCCAACCCCGGAACAATCCGAGGCCGGGGATGTCAACATATCTGGCGTTGACTTTTGGCACGCTGTTGAGTTCTCAAGGAACGGACACTTCCTTCGGGCCGCCTTCCAGCGGGCCCTCCGGGCGCTTCGTTCTTTCGTGTTCCCAGCTTATCAGATCCGCGCTGCCGGTTTGACCGGCGTTTGTTTCCCTGAATTCCCGCTGGGGGGATTTCCTTCACTTCGCTCCGAAGCTTATCAAAGCTTTCGGTGTGCTCAGTTCCGGAATTTACCTCGTCGGAGGGAGCGCATTCGTAAAACACGCTGGCCTCGTTCGGCGGTGTCGTAGACACTAGCGCCCGAGCCCGACCGTTGTCCAGTCGGTCTCAACCGTTCAAACCTACTAGCCCACCGCCACCACGTCAATGGTTTTGCTGGGATGTGAGAACAGTACCAGGTCAGAGGCCTGTGGATCACATCGGCTCAGGCCGCGACCGGCTGCAGGTCCGCCCGGTCGGCCGCGTCCAGATCGCCGGTTTCGCCGGCCGCGGCGGCCTTCCGGCCCAGGACGAGGGCGTACAACAGGAACGCCACCTCCGCGGCGGCTCCGATCGCGATACGCGCCCAGGTGGGAAGGCCGGACGGGGTCACAAAGGCTTCCAGGACACCGGAGACGGCCAGAACGGTCGTCAGGCCGATGGCCATCCCGATGATGGACCGGCCCTGTTCGGCCAGCGCCGTCCCGCGGGTGCGCGGGCCCGGGTCGATGATCGTCCAGCCGAGGCGCAGGCCCAGGCCGCCGGCCACGAAGACGGCGGTCAGCTCCAGCAGGCCGTGTGGAATCAGCAGGCCGAGGAAGACGTCGAGCCGGCCCGCCGAGGCCATCAGGCCGATGCCGAGGCCGAGATTGAGGACGTTGGTCCACAGCACGAAGAGCACGGGGATGCCGAGCGCGATGCCGTAGAGCAGGCACTGCACCGCGATCCAGGCGTTGTTCGTCCAGACCTGCGCCGCGAAGGAACCGGCCGGGCGGTCCGAGTAGTACGCCTCGTACTCGCCGCCGGGCCTGGTCATCTCCCGCAGTGTCTCCGGCGTGGCCAGGCTGTTGCGGACCTCCGGGTGCGCGGCCACCCACCAGGCGACCACGGCGGTGGCGAGCAGAGAGAGCACGGCGACCGGCAGCCACCAGCGGCGCGAGCGGTAGAGCGCGGCCGGGAAGCTCACCGTGTAGTACCGCGCGACGTCCCGCCAGCCGCTGCTGCGGCTGCCCGTGACCGCGTCGCGGGCCCGGGAGACCAGGCTGGTGAGCCGGCCTTCGAGGGTGGGGTCGGGCGCGGCGGCCTGGACCTTGGCCAGGTGGCCGGTGGCGCGTTGGTAGAGGGTGACGAGCTCGTCGGCCTCCTCACCACTGAGCCGGCGGTTCCTGGCGAGGGCGTCCAGCCGGGCCCACTCCCCCTGGTGGGTGGCGACGAAGACGTCCAGGTCCATTCGGCGGCTCCAGGGTCGGCGCGGGGCGCGCGGGGCAGTCGGGTGCGGGTGCGGCCCAGCATGCCAGCCGACGGGGCCGCCCCGGCCGCCGGGACCTCACTTCCCGCACGGGTGCGCGGCCCCGTATGTTGACGACTGCAGATCGGGGTCGTGGGGGACGATCCGACGGACGTCCCCTCCCCCACGGACCACCAATGGGAACGGACGGGTGTCTTGAGCGACCTGGTGACGGGTGAGGCGGTCGTCCTCGGCCTGCGCACGGCGAAGCTTCCCAGCAGGGCGCTGGCCATCGCACTGGACCTGATCGTGCAGTCGGCCGCACTGGTGCTGTCGTCCCTGATCCTGGGCATCGTCCTCACCGGGCTCGACAGCGCGGCCTTCGCCGCCCTCACGCTCGGGCTGCTGGTGTTCTTCATGGTCGCCCTGCCCGTCATGGTCGAGACCCTCACCCGCGGACGTTCGCTCGGCAAGGCCGCCCTGGGCCTGCGGGTGGTACGCAGCGACGGCGGGCCGGTGCGGTTCCGGCACTCGCTGGTGCGCGGCCTGGTCGGCTTCTTCGAGATCGTCGCGCTGAGCGGGGTGCCGGCCGCGATCTGCTCGGCGGTGTCCTCGGACGGCAAGCGACTGGGCGACATCTTCGCGGGGACGCTGGTGGTCCGCGAGCGGGTGCCGGGCGGCGGCGCCGCGACCGCCCTGCCGGTGGTGCACCCGCAGCTGTTGCAGGCGATGGGCGCCGAGCTGGTCGCGATGGATCTCTCCGCCGTGCCGGAGCCGCTCTGGCTGGCGGTCCGCCAGCTGCTCGGGCGGATCGGCGAGCTGGACCCGGCGGTGGCGCACCAGATGTCCGCCCGGCTCGCCGACGACCTCTCCGCCCGCACCGGGCACCCGGTCCCGTACGGGCTGCACCCGGCGGCCTACCTCGGTGCGGTGCTGACCGAGCGGCAGCGCCGGGAGTGGACCAGGGCGCAGGGCCACGCGTCGTACCGGCAGCCGGCCCCGGCCGCCCCCGCGACACCCACCGCCGCTGCGGCTCCCACGGCGCCCAGCGCGACCGGGGCCCCTGCGGCCCCCGCCCCCGCCACCCCGGCGCCCGCCCCCGCCCCGCCGCAGTCCCCCGGCACGGGCTTCGCCCCGCCGGCCTGACGCCCTGGGCTCAACCGCTCGGCCCACCGCCGCTCAGCCCCCGAACCCGGCCGGCCAGGCGTTCGGCGGCGACGCCAGCTCCTCCAGCTCGACCCCGGCGGCCGCCAGCACCACGTCCCCCGCGAGGTGGACCACCTGCTGCTCGCCCGTCTCCAGGTCGGCCACCTGGTACCGCTCGACCAGCAGCGGCCCCGAGTCGGTCCGGTGCGTCTCCACCCCCTCCAGCAGCCACCCCTGGTCGAAGGTGCGCGGCGCCAGCACCGGTTCGGAGAACGCGACCAGCCGCACCCGCGCACTGGCCCCCTCCCCCAGCCGTAGCAGCCGGGCGGTCGCGACCAGGAAGGCCGGCGAGCGCCCGGTGAAGCCGTGCGCTCGGTCGTGGCCCTCCGTCGCGTGCTCCCCGGCCGGGTCCGCCGCGTCGGTGCGCACCCACGCCACCCCGTCGACGGCCCCGCCGCGCACCTGCCAGCCGCCCGCCCGCAGCTCCATCCGCAGCGGACGGCTGCGCGAGTCCAGCGTCAGGTCGACGGTGCCGACGACCTGGCCGTCCGGCCCGTACGTCTTGGAGACGTACCGCCAGCCGGCCGGCCCGGGCGCGCAGCTGAAGCGCTCCTCCCCGAGCAGCACGTGGTCATGGGTGTCGTGGAGCGAGTACCGGCCGTTGGGCATGGTCCGAAGCCTACGTGGACGGTCCGGCCCGGTCGGCATGCAACGTTTACGGCGGGTGCCCGCATTAGGGGGGTGGGCGGCGCGGATCCGCGCCTCCGATCCGGAGGAGGGGGGCGGGGATGGCGGGGCAGGCACGCGAAACGGAGTTCACCGAGTACGTGGCGACCAGGAGCGGCTGGCTGCGCAAGGTCGCCTATCTGCTGTGCGGGGACTGGCACCGCGCGGACGACCTGGTCCAGGAGAGCGTGACCAGGCTCTACATCAACTGGCCACGGGCCGGACGGATGGAGAACCTCGACGGCTACGCCCGCAGGGTGCTGGTCAACATCTTCCTGGCCGAGCAGCGCTCGTCCTGGTGGCGGCGGACCACCCGCAGCGGCACCGACCGGGAGCTGGACGCGGCCGCCGTCGGCCCCGACCTCGACGCCTCTCTCGACCTGCGGCAGGCCCTCGCCACGCTGCCCCCGCGCCAGCGGGCCACCGTGGTGCTCCGCTACTACTGCGATCTGACGGTCGACCAGGCGGCCGAGGCGATGGGCTGCTCGTCGGGCAACGTCAAGAGCCAGACCTCGCGCGGCCTCGCGACGCTCCGGCACACCCTCGCCGCCCTCCCCGTCGCCACCGAGAGGACGCCATGACGACCGACGAGCCTCGCGACCTGACCGAGCAGCTGATCGCCCTGGCCGACCAGCCCGCACCGCCCACCGCCCTCGACACCGCCTGGGCGATCGTCCAGGGCCGGGCCCGGCTGCGCCGCCGGCGGCGGGCCGCCGTCGGGGCTGCGGCCGCCGCCACGGTGGTGGCCCTGGCCGCCTCACTGCTCCTCCAGGCGCCCGGTGGCGCCCCGGCGCCCGCCGTGCCGGTCGTCTCCCCGTCACCGCCCATGACGTACCTCGGTGCCGACCCGCTCACCACGGAGGTCCGGTTCGGCTGGCTGCCGGACTGGGTCGGCGGCCGGACCGGCATCAGCTACAACCCGCCGGACGCCGAGATCATCGGCCCGTCCGACGCCGACGGCCACATCGCGGCCCGGGGCAAGGGGTCCGACGCCCCCCAGATCCTGCTCTCGCTCTACCCGGCCGGGTCCGAGCCCGTGGAGAGGGATCCGGGCGGATGGCCACTGGCCGAGGAGGAGGCCCCGCCGGTCAACGGGAAGAAGGCCTACTGGGCGCTCCCCCGCAGTGACCGGGAACCCAACGCCGTGATGCTGCGCTGGCTGACGCCCTCGGGTCGCTGGGCGGAGATCACGGCCCACGGCGGCCGGCCGGAGGACGTCTCCCGGGACGTCCTGCACCGGGTCGCGGCCGACGTCCGGTACGGGCACTGGGACGTCCCCCTGCCGCTGCGGATCACCGACCTGCCCGGCGTGGTCAAGGTGGCCGAGGCGCGCCTCCTGCGGTCGGATCCGGGCACGGACGACTGGTCGTTCGATCTGGTGCTCCGGGTCGACGGCCGGACCCTCGCGGTCACCCTGAGGCCGGACGTGCCCGGGCCGAGCCCCACTCCCACCACCCCCGGCAGCTACGGCCGCTACGTGCCGCTCTGTTCGGTCGACCGCGGCGTGCGGGTCTGCGCCCAGATGACGGAGGACCCGCCGCCGTCGCTGGAGCGGCTCGGCGGCGTACCGGCGGTGCTCGACCGCATCCAGGCGCTCGGGCTCGACGACAGCGCCTGGGTCACCGACGTCCTGCGCTGACACCCGCTGAACGCGGCCGCGGCCGGCACCCCTTGAGCAGGGGCACCGGCCGCGGCCGTCGGGTCAACGGATCAGTAGCGGTACTGGTCCGCCTTGTACGGGCCCTCGACCGGGACGCCGATGTAGTCGGCCTGGTCCTGGCTCAGGGTGGTCAGCTTCACGCCCAGCGCGTCCAGGTGCAGCCGCGCGACCTTCTCGTCCAGGTGCTTCGGCAGCACGTAGACGCCGATCGGGTACTGCTCGGTCTTCGTGAACAGCTCGATCTGGGCGATCGTCTGGTTCGCGAAGGAGTTGGACATCACGAACGACGGGTGGCCGGTCGCGTTGCCCAGGTTCAGCAGACGCCCCTCGGACAGCACGATGATCGTCCGGCCGTCCTCCTTGCGCCACTCGTGGACCTGCGGCTTCACCTCGGTCTTCACCACACCCGGCAGCTTCGCCAGACCGGCCATGTCGATCTCGTTGTCGAAGTGGCCGATGTTGCCCACGATCGCCTGGTGCTTCATCCGGGCCATGTGCGAGGCCATGATGATGTCCTTGTTGCCGGTCGTGGTGATGAAGATGTCGGCCGTCTCCACCACGTCTTCCAGCGTCGCGACCTGGTAGCCGTCCATCGCGGCCTGCAGCGCGCAGATCGGGTCGATCTCGGTGACGATCACCCGGGCGCCCTGGCCGCGCAGCGACTCCGCGCAGCCCTTGCCCACGTCGCCGTAGCCGGCGACGACCGCGACCTTGCCGCCGATCAGCACGTCGGTGGCGCGGTTGATGCCGTCGATCAGCGAGTGCCGGCAGCCGTACTTGTTGTCGAACTTCGACTTCGTCACCGAGTCGTTGACGTTGATCGCCGGGAACAGCAGGTTGCCGTCACGGTGCATCTCGTACAGGCGGTGGACACCCGTGGTGGTCTCCTCGGTCACGCCCTTGATCGTGGCGGCGACCTCGGTCCACTTGTTCGGCGTCTCGACCAGGGTGCGGTTGAGCAGCTCCAGGATGATCCGGAACTCGTCGTTGTCCGCGGTCGACGGGTCCGGCGCGGCCCCGGCCTTCTCGAACTCCACACCCTTGTGGATCAGCAGCGTCGCGTCGCCGCCGTCGTCCAGGATCATGTTCGGGGTCTTGCCGTTCGGCCAGGTCAGCGCCTGCTCGGTGCACCACCAGTACTCGTCCAGGGTCTCGCCCTTCCAGGCGAACACCGGCACGCCCTGCGGGTTCTCCGGGGTGCCCTCCGGACCGACCGCGATCGCCGCGGCCGCGTGGTCCTGGGTCGAGAAGATGTTGCACGAGCACCAGCGGACCTCGGCGCCCAGCGCCGTCAGGGTCTCGATCAGCACCGCCGTCTGCACGGTCATGTGCAGCGAACCGGTGATCCGGGCGCCGGCCAGCGGCTGCGAAGCGGCGTACTCCGCGCGAATCGCCATCAGGCCGGGCATCTCGTGCTCGGCCAGCTGGATCTCCTTGCGCCCGAACGGCGCCAGGGAAAGGTCGGCGACCTTGAAGTCACCGGTGATGTCGGTCGACATGCGTCTGCTCCTCGCTGATGGGGTGGGGCATGGCCACGGTCCTGGCGTGCGTTGCGGCACGGCGGGGCTGCACGGGTGCGCGGCAACGCCGGGGTGCCCGGTCCGTGGAGGACCGGCTCCCTGCTGCGCAGCACAAACCGTCGGAGGACCTCTCTCCCTCGACCGGCGGGCACCCGCACGAGTGCGGACCGCCGATCGACCGCCATCAGCAGCGACGTTCTGGCTCTGGTGACGAATCTACACCGGCGGTCCGGACGGGCGGCTCGGGATGACCGTTTTTCGGCCGGGGGAGGCCCCGCTCTCCAGCGGAACGAGAGCCCGGCCCAAGGACTTTGGGCGAAATATCGTCAGTGCGCCGTGAGCCCCGGGCCGCCGGGGGTGGCCGCCGGGTCGTCACCCTGGGCGGCCTTCTCGGCGCTGTAGACGTCCGGTTCCAGGTAGATCGCCCGGGCGATCGGGACGGCCTGGCGGACCCGTGCCTCGGCGGCGTCGATGGCCTCGGCCACCTGGGCGGCGGTGTCCTCCGCGTTCACCCCGATCTTGGCGGCGACCAGCAGTTCCTCCGGGCCCAGGTGCAGGGTCCGCATGTGGATGACCCGGGTGACGGAGTCGTGGTCCACCAGCGCCTCGCGGATCCTGCGGACCGAGTCCTTGTCGGCGGACTCGCCGAGCAGCAGCGACTTGGTCTCCAGGGCCAGCACCACGGCGATCACCACCAGCAGGATGCCGATGCAGAGGGTGCCGGCGCCGTCCCAGACGCCGTCCCCGGTGATCACGGTGAGCGAGACGCCCAGCAGCGCGAGCACCAGACCGATCAGCGCGCCGGCGTCCTCCAGCAGCACCACGGGCAGCTCGGGGGCCTTGGCGGTACGGATGAACTGCACCCAGCCCTGCCCGCCCTTGGCCTTCGCCGACTCGCGCATCGCGGTCAGGAAGGACCAGCCCTCCATCCCGATGGCGAAGAGCAGCACGCCGACCGCCCAGTACCAGGAGTCCAGCTCCTCCGGGTGGCTGATCTTGTGCCAGCCCTCGTAGATCGCGAACAGACCGCCGACGCTGAACAGCACGATGGCGACCAGGAAGCCGTAGATGTAGCGCTCGCGGCCGTAGCCGAAGGGGTGCTCCTCGTCCGCCTCCCGGCGGGCCCGCTTGCCGCCGATCAGCAGCAGCACCTGGTTCCCGGAGTCGGCGACCGAGTGCACGCCCTCGGCCAGCATCGAGGAGGAGCCGGTGAAGCCGAAGGCGGTGAACTTGGCCACCGCGATCGCAAGGTTCGCGGACAGGGCCGCGACCAGTGCCTTGGTACCGCCTTCGGTGCTCATGCTGAGGAGGGTCCCTCCGTCGGGGGGCCGTCCACACAGCCCGCGCTCCGCTCCGCCGGATCCGTCCCGGTCGGAGTCGTCGAGCGCATACGGTACCGGGCCACCGGGAACGGCCTCAGGACTGCACCGCCGCGAGCCCCAGGTAGACGGCGGCGAAGTCGGTGAGGGCCACGAGGTCGGCCAGCGCGTGCAGCGGATCGGGCCGGGTGCTGGCGTACTCGGTGAGCCGGACGTCGTGGGCGGCGGCCAGCCGGTGCGCCCGGGAGGCACCGAACCCGCGCGGGCCCTCGTCGTCCTCCGGCACCTCGACCGGGCCGCCGCCGTCCTGCTCGCCGGGATCACCGGGACCGCCCGGACCACCGGACCCGCCCACGCCCCCGGGGACGTGGCGCAGCAGCAGGACCTGGAGGTGCAGCGGGTCCGGCTCGTCCACCCGGTCGCGGAAGAAGTCGTCGGGGTCGGCGCCCGCGCCGAGCTGGCCGGTGAACATGCCGCGGTGCGCGGTGAGCACCTGCGGCAGCGGCCCGGCCAGCGCCGGGCGCCCGGCCCGGTCGGCGAGCTGGGCGGCGAACCGGCCGGCGGCGGCCCCGGCCACCGGCCCCTCGGCCCAGAGCAGCGGGACGGTCCCGGCCAGCCGGGCGGCCAGGCTCTTGGCGGGGTTGGTGTACGCGGCGGCGTCCGGGCGGCAGCGGACGGCGGTCGCGTCGAGCAGGTCGGCGGTGGCCGGCAGCGCGTCGTACGGCAGCTGGGTGACCCCGAGCTTCTGGGCGAGCGCGAGCAGCGGGGTGAGGTGGGCCCAGAGCGCGGCCGGGTCCTCGGCCGGCAGGTCCGGCTCGGCGGACGGTCCCGGCGGCGTCTCGGCCTCGGGGAGGTTGGACGGCACGTACGGCAGCGGCAGCGCGCGCACCTGGAGGGCGGCCTCGGCCAGCGGGCTGCCGGCGGGGGCGGTCACGACGAGGGCGCAGCCCCGCGCGTACGCCTGCTCGGCGAGGCCGATCAGGCCCCGTTCGCCGCCGTCGGCGGAGCTGATGACCAGCAGGTCCAGCGGCCCGACCCAGCCGGGGAGCTGCCAGGCCAGCCCGGCGGTGAAGACCGGCGGCGCGGTGGCGCGGTCCACCCGTGGCACGGCCGCGACGTCGGTCGGCGGCAGCGGGGCGACCAGGCTGGCGGTGCCCGCCAGGACGGCGAGGATCTCGCCCGCCGTCAGGGCGCTGCCGTGGCCGGCCACCAGGACGGCGCGCGGACGGCCGTCCGGGCGGAGCCGGTCGACGCCGGCCGCCTCGGCGAGCCGCAGCGCGGTGCGGACCCGGGCGCCGGAGCCGGCCAGGGCGAGCAGGGCCCGGTCGTGGTCGGCGCGCTGGAGGGCGGCCGGGTCGTCGAGCAGGGTGTCGTCGAGCATGCGGCGGGCCTCCGGCTGCTGGCTGGGCGCTGCGGGCTGAGCGGTGGTGCGGCCGACGGGTGCGGGCGTCCGCTCCCGGACCGTCCGCCCCGAGGTGTCCGCCCCAAGGATCAGGCCGGGCGGCGGGCCTCGTCCACCAGCAGCACCGGAATGCCGTCCCGGACCGGGTACGCCAGGCCGCAGGTCTCGCCGGTACAGACCAGTTCGGGCTGCTCCTCGGTGCCGCCCTCGGTGAGCGCGGCCCGGCACTGCGGGCAGACCAGGATCTCCAGCAGGAAGGATTCGAGCTTCATGAGGTGTCGGGCTCCAGATCTCGGGGGTGGCACGGCGGTGCCCCGGCCAGGAGGAAACCCTACCGGCCGGGGCACGCGGGTTGTGCGTCAGGCGCGGACGATGGCGAGCACGCCGTCCCGCAGCTCGGCCATCCTGGCCGGATCCCTGGCCTCGACGTTGAGGCGAAGCAGCGGCTCGGTGTTGGAGGCGCGCAGGTTGAACCACCAGTCGGGGCCGGCGACGGTGAGGCCGTCCAGCTCGTCCATGGTGGTGCCCTCCAGGCCGGCGTACGCGGCGCGGACGGCGGCCGAGCGGTCGGCCTGGTCGGCGACGGTGCTGTTGATCTCGCCGGAGGCGGCGTAGCGGTCGTACTCGGCGGTCAGCGCGGAGAGCGTGCCGTCCTGCCCGCCGAGGGCGGCCAGCACGTGCAGGGCGGCGAGCATGCCGGTGTCGGCGCGCCAGAAGTCGCGGAAGTAGTAGTGCGCGGAGTGCTCGCCGCCGAAGACGGCGTCGGTGACGGCCATCTCCTGCTTGATGAAGGAGTGGCCGACCCGGGTGCGGACCGGCTTGCCGCCGAGCTCGCGGACCACCTCGGGGACGGTCCAGGAGGTGATCAGGTTGTGGATGACGGTCGGCTCGTCCTCGCCGGCGGCCTTCGCCCGGGCGATCTCACGGACGGCGACCAGGGCGGTGATGGCGGACGGGGAGACCGGCTCGCCGCGCTCGTCGACGACGAAGCAGCGGTCGGCGTCGCCGTCGAAGGCGAGGCCGAGGTCGGCGCCGGTCTCGCGGACCTTGGCCTGGAGGTCGACCAGGTTCTTCGGGTCGAGCGGGTTGGCCTCGTGGTTGGGGAAGGTGCCGTCCAGCTCGAAGTACATCGGGACGAGCTCGATCGGCAGGCCGTCGAAGACGGTGGGGACGGTGTGGCCGCCCATGCCGTTGCCGGCGTCCACGGCGACCTTGAGCGGGCGGATCGTGCTGAGGTCGACCAGGCCGAGCAGGTGGTCGGCGTAGCCGCGCAGGGTGTCCTGCGCGGACAGGGCGCCGGGCTTGACGTCCACGGCCGGGACGGTGACGGTGTCGTCCTCGCCGGTCCAGGACTCGACCAGCTCGCGGATCTCGGCCAGGCCGGTGTCCTGGCCGACCGGGGCGGCGCCGGCGCGGCAGAGCTTGATGCCGTTGTACTGGGCCGGGTTGTGGCTGGCGGTGAACATCGCGCCGGGCAGGTCGAGCTTGCCGCTGGCGTAGTACAGCTGGTCGGTCGAGCAGAGGCCGATCTCGACGACGTCGGCGCCGTAGGAGGCGGCGCCCTCGCCGAAGGCCCGGCTCAGGGACGGCGAGGAGGGCCGCATGTCGTGGCCGACCACGATCGCGGTCGCTCCGGTGACCCGCACGAACGCGGCGCCGAAGGCGCGCGCGAGGGTCTCGTCCCACTGGTCCGGGACAACGCCTCGTACGTCGTACGCCTTCACGAGCTGCTTGAGGTCGCGCACTGCGGCTCCACCCTGGTCTCTGTCTGATCGGTGTGCGTGTGATCGGCGGGCTGGTCGCCCCCGGTCACGATAGGTCGGGGTACCGCGCCGTTCGGTCGGCGGTAGACGGGCAGCGTACCGGGGCCGGACCAACGGTCCGTGCGCGGTGTGGTCCGGGCCGGGCGTCAGTTGTCGGGCGAGCGCAGCACGCGGAGGTGGCCGCGGCGGCTGCCTTCGATGGATTCGCCTGCGGGCCCGCGGCCCTGACGGGGGGTCTGCGGGCGGGCGGCCTCGCGGACGGCGTTGGCGAGCGCTTCCAGGTCGTCGCTGCTGCGGCGCAGCGGCCCGGCCTCGGCGGCGAGCCGGACGACCTCCCAGCCGCGCGGGGCGGTGAGCCGCTCGGCGTGCTCGGCGCACAGGTCGTAGCAGTGCGGCTCGGCATAGGTGGCGAGCGGGCCGAGCACCGCGGTGGAGTCCGCGTAGACGTACGTCAGCGTCGCGACGGCCGGCCGGCCGCACGCGGTCCGCGAACAACGACGTACAGAGCTCACGAGGGTGGACGGTACCGCACTCCCCGCCGGGGAGCGAAGACCGCCTGCCCGGAGGGTGTGCCGTGTCGCGCTCCGCGCGCCCGTCCGTGCACCCGTCGCCCGGCGCTATTCGCTGTCGGAGTGGTCCACTTCCGACCGTCCAAGGACTACCCTCGGCAGTGATATGGACAGCTCTGCACCGCAGTCATCGACGGGGCCCTCGCGCCGCCCCCGGCACCGCGACCGGCACGGCAGGGGCCTGCGCGGCCCGCTGGCGCCGCCGCAGGTGCCGATCTCGCTCACCCGCTCCGAGTTGTTCGACGACTACGTGCGCGAGTCGGTGGAGCGTCTCGAACGGCGTTGGCCGCAGTTGATCGAGGTCGAGTTCGCCGTCCAGGAGGTGCCGCTGCACGAGGCGGACGGCGCGGACCCGGACGGCGGGGTGCCGCTGGGCCGGGTGTCGCCGGGCCGGCAGGGGCGCAAGAGCCAGATCGTGGTGTACCGGCGGCCGGTGGAGATCCGGGCGAAGTCGCGGGAGGACCGCGCGGCGCTGGTGCACGAGATCCTGATCGAGCAGGTGGCGGAGCTGCTGGGGCTGTCGCCGGACGCTATCGACCCCCGCTACGACGAGGACTGACAGCGCGAAGGGGCGGTACCCGGGTTCGTCCGGGTACCGCCCCTCGGTGTCGCGGGGTGTCGCGGCGTCAGCGCAGCACGACGTCCGGGTCCTGGGCGGCCTGCGGGACCTTGACGCTGCTGCGGTCGTCGCGCAGGGCCTGGACGGTGAACATCGGCACGTCCTTGGTGGGGATCGCGAGCATCCGGGCGGCCACCACCGGGCCGCCGGAGACGGTCTCCACGGTGAGCGCGAAGCTGCCGTTCAGCCCGCCGGGCTCGGGGGCCGGGAGGGCGACCGTGCCGCCGGGCGGGACCTCGACGTCCTTGGTGGCCGGGGTGCCGCCGCCGGTGCCCGCCGAGGCGGTGACCCGGACGGTGGCGGCGTCACCGGTGGAGGTGAGGAAGAGCGTGGACGCGCCCCCGCCGCGGTTGTCGGCCACGGTGGCGCGGGCGCCGACCGGCACGGTGCCGGTCAGCCAGGCGGCGTCCGACTTGCCGTTCTGGCCGGTGCGGTCGATCCGCAGGCCGGCCACGACCGGGGTGGGGTGCTTGTCGTCGCTGGGCGAGAGCCGCAGACCGGCCACCTCGTCGCGGGTGATCTTGCCGAGGTCGACGGCGGCCACCATGCCGGCCTTGACGTGGATGGACTCGTTGCTGGCCGGGGTGAACCAGCCGTTCTTGCCGGAGAGCTCGATCTTCAGGTCGGCGTCGTCCTCCGGCGGCGCCCAGACGATCAGGCGGGCGGCGGCGGTGTCGGCGGGCAGGCCGGGGAGCACCTGGGTGGGCGCCGGGTCGGCGGAGGCGGGGATCCAGTCGGCGCCCTTGCCGCCGTCGGCGGCGTGCAGGGCGGCGCCGATCCGGCCGCTGCGGGCGACCACGTGCACGGCGAGGTCGGTGACCGCGCCCTTGCTGATGGTCGGCAGCAGCACGGACTGCGAACTGCCGGGAGCGACGGTGATGCCGTTGGCGGCGTCGTTGTCGATCAGGCCCTTGTCGCCGTACAGCTTGATGTCCACGACGGCGGCGGTCGACTCGGTGTTGACCAGGCTGACGTAGTCGGTGCGGTCGCCGGCGGTGCTGGCCCCGGCGAACCAGAAGCCGGTGCCGGCCGGGGTGCAGGTGATGCCGGACAGGCCCAGGCCGCGCTGCTCGGTGACGGTGGTGGTCTGGGTGACGGTGAAGCCGGGCGCGAAGGCGCCGGTGGCGACGGCCCCGGCACCGGGGGCGGTGTCGCCGTTGGCGGCGGGGGCGGCCACGGGGGTGCCGGGCTTGGCCAGGTTCAGCCGGGCGTCGGCGGGAGCGCCGCCCTTGTCCGGGCCGCCGGACGCGGCGGGCGCCGGGGTGGCGGCCGTGGTCGGGGCGGCGGACGGCGCGGCGGTCGGAGCGGTCGCGGGGGCCGCCGCGTCGGCCGCCCAGCCGGCTCCGCCGGTGGCGGCGCCGGTGCCGGGCGGGGTGTACGCGGTGAGGGTGGTCGAGCCGGTCAGGCCCTGGAGCGGCTGCGGGCAGACCACGGCCGTCCGCTCGACCTGCGCGGTACTGGCGGTGCCGCCCTGGTCGGCCTTGGCCGGCGCGGCCGGCGGGCGCAGCTCGGCGACCCCGAAGACCACCGCGAGCACGGCGGCGGCGGCCAGGAACGACTGGGTGGTCTTCGTTCCCCCCGAGGCCCGGGAGGGCCCGGAGGACCCCGACGACCCCGGGGCCCCTGCGGCCGTCCGGGCGGAGCCCGAAGATCCGGCGGACCCGGCGGCCGCGGACTGCTCCGGGGAGAGGTCCGGGGCCCGGCCGTCGCCGGCCTCGGCCTTGGGCTTCTTCTTGAAGGCGGGCTTCTTCATCGCGGGTCAGCTCCCCGATCCGTGGTGGTGCGGGTACCGGCCCGGCCCGTTGGGGTTGTTCGGATCATTCGGGTCGTTCGGGTCGTAGTAGGGCTCGGCCTGCGGCTGCCCCGGTACCCACGGCTGCTGCTCGGCCTGCTGGTAGGGGTCGTAGGCGTACTGCTGGTCCTGCTGCTGGTAGGCGTCGTAGCCCGGCTGGCCGCCCTGCGGGTAGGCCTGCGGCTGGTAGCCGTCCTGGCCGTACCCCTGGCCCTGGCCCTGGCCGCCGTACGGGGCGGCCGCGGGCTGCTGGGCGGTGTAGGGGTCGTAGCTGTACGGGTCGGCCTGCTGGTACGTCTGGTACGGGTCGGCGTACGGCTCGGCGTCCTGGACGGCGGCGGCCGCCTCGACCGCCTCGACCGGCGCCTCGCCGGTGGCCTGGTGCGGGATCGCACCCGGCCGGCCCTCGTACACCCCGCCGTCGTCGGGGCCGCCGTCGCCGCCCTCGCCGCGTTCGGCCATCCGGCGGGCCCGGCGGCTGCCGGGGGCGGGCGCCTGCGCCTGGGCCGCGGCGGCCAGCGCGGCGGCGGCCACCACCTCCTCGGGCAGGTCGTCGTCCTTGTGGCTGCGGCGGCCGGGCAGGGCCAGCACCAGGACGGTCAGGCCGAGCAGCAGCTGGGCCCAGATCCAGCCGGTGTGCAGCAGGCTGCCCTCACGGGTGACGACCAGCTTGCCGCCGGCGGCCGGGAGCTTGAAGCCCTGCGCCCAGCCGTCGACGGTGGTGGACTCCAGCGCGGTGCCGTCCAGGGTGGCCTTCCACCCGGGGGCGGCCGCCTCGGCGAGGCGCAGCACCCGGCCCTCGGGGCCGGCCGGGACGGTGGTGTCGAGGTCGCGCTCGCCGGAGGGGACCACGACCGGGCCGGTGCCCGGGGCGGTGATCACGGCGCGGGTCGCGGGGGTGCCGCTGACCTGCCAGAGCGCGGCGGCGCCGTCCTGGTTGACCTTGACCAGGCCGGGGGTGGTGTCCAGGACGTCCTTGAAGGTGGCGATCACCGGCTGGTCCACCAGCACGTAGGCGATGCCGTAGCCGGCCAGCGCACCGGCCTGGTCGGCGCCGGAGCCGGCCAGCAGGCTGCCGACCATCTTGTCGAGGCCGCTCCCGGTGCCGGTGGCCGGGTCCACGGTGGACTCGGCCTGGCCCAGGGTCAGGCCTGCGCCGCGCACCAGGGCGTAGCGGACGGAGCCGCCCTTCGGGTCGCCGGTGACGAGCAGGGTGCGGGAGCGGTCGGTGGTGCCGGCCTCCTCCGCGATGAAGGCGGGCACCTGGGCGGACTGGGCGCGGTGCAGCGGTCCGGCGGCGCCGGTGACGGCCCACCAGATGCCGGTGCCCAGCGGGGCGAGCACGGCGGCGGCCACCACCAGCGCGGCGACCGGCTGGCGCCAGCCGAAGGCGATGCCGGCCACCCGGGCGTTGGCGCCGTCGGCGCCGATGGCCGCGGCGGCCAGCAGGGCGATGCCGGCGAGCAGGGTGGCCGGGCCTGCCCAGGCGGGCACGGCCGGGCCGCCGGAGGCGGGGGTGACGGAGGTACCGGCCACCACGACCGCGAAGACCATCCCGGCGCCGGCGGCGCCCCAGGCGGCGAGGACGGCGCGGCGGCGGTCGGCGCGCAGCAGGGCGGCCAGCGCGGCGAGCACCACGCCCGCCGACAGCCAGACCGGCGGCACCCCGGCGCCGCCGGGGTTGACCAGCACCAGGCCGAGCGCGTCGGCGCCGCTGCCGTGCAGTCCGGGCAGGCCGGCCTCCAGCAGCAGCCGCTGGGGGTGCGAGAGCACCTGCAGCGACCAGGGCGCGAGCACCAGGACCGGCACCCCGAGGATCAGCAGGACGCGCAGACCGAGCAGGCGCAGCGCGTCGAGGCCGGAGCCGAACGCCCCGCCGCGGACCACCGCGATGGCCAGCATGGCCAGGCAGAGCGGCACGGCCAGCGCCCAGACCAGCGGGACGAACGCGGTGGCCAGGGTGAGCAGCAGGACGGTCATCCAGGCGGGGCGCCAGCCGGGCCGGGCGCCCTTGGCGGCGGTCTCGGCGCGGATGCCGAGACCGGCGGCGATCGCGGCGGCGCGGGCCAGCGGCGGCAGCAGGACGGCGAGGACGGCGGTGCCGATCCGGCCCTGGGCGAGCGCGCCGGTGGCGGCGGGCAGCAGGGCGTAGGTGGCACTGGCCCAGGCCCGGACCAGCTTGGAGTCGAGCAGCGGCCGGGAGACCAGGTAGGCGCTGACGGCGGCGAGCGGCACCGAGAGGACGACCAGCAGGGTGACCGCGAGGTCGGCGTGGTCGAACAGGATCCAGGAGAGCACCGCCAGCACCCCGAGGTACGGGGGTGCGGCGGCGGTGGATCCGGTGCCGACGGGGTGCCAGGCGCCGGCGTACATGTCCCAGAGACCGGAGGCGCCGTCGGTGGCGGGCAGCAGGGCACCGCCGAACAGGGCACCGCCGCCGAGCAGGCCGCGGCAGGCGATCAGGGCGAACACCAGCAGGGCGGCGAACAGGACCGGCGCCGGGCGCCGGGCCAGCTTCTTGATCAGCGTGAACTGCTCGACGACCAGGTCCTCGGACTCCTCGTCGCCCGGTCCGGCCTCGACCGAGCCGTGCCGGCCGGCCCCGGCGTCGTCGCCGCCGCCGATGCCGAGCGCGCCGACCACGCCCTCGACGGCGAGCCGGGCGGTGGCCCCGGGCGCCGGGAAGAGCGTCCGGTCGTCCAGGGCGTCGGCGGCCCGGGTGCGGGCGCGCCGTTTGCGGGCGGCCAGCAGCCGGGGCAGCCGGATCAGCTCGTGGCCGAGACCGGCGAGTTCGTCGAAGGCCTGCTTCGGGTCCTTGCCGAGCAGGTTGGCGACGACCCGCAGCAGGGTGCCGAGCACCAGCCGCAGCAGGACGTAGGGAAAGAGCAGGCCCCTGGTGTTGGAGAGCAGGGTGAAGACGGCGCCGGCCTTGTCCAGCCGGTGCGGGTGGGAGGGGCCGCAGTCGATGGCGCGGCGCTCGCGGCTGGCGGCCTCGGCGTGCCGCAGCACGGCGTCGGGGGCGACCACCACGCGGTGGCCGGCGGCGTTGACCCGCCAGCAGAAGTCGGTGTCGTCGCGCATCAGCGGCAGGGCCCGGTCGAAGCCGCCGAGCTCCTCGAAGACGTCGCGCCTGACCAGCATGCCCGCGGTGGAGACGGCGAGCACCGGGCGGACCTGGTCGTGCTGGCCCTGGTCCTGCTCGCGGCGGTCGAGCCCGGTCCAGCGGCGACCGGAGCGGGCGATGGTGACGCCGACCTCCAGCAGCTGGCGGCGGTCGTACCAGCTGCGCAGCTTGGGGCCGACGACGGCGGCGCTGGGGGTGGAGTCGGCCACCTGGAGCAGTCGGCGCAGCGCGTCGGTCTGCGGTTCGCAGTCGTCGTGCAGCAGCCAGAGCCACTCGACCGGCTGGGTCTCGCGGGGGCCGCCGCGGCCGAGGTCGTCCTCGTGGCCGAGCGGGTCGCCGAAGTCGTCCCAGCCGCCGGTGACGGGGTCGTAGCCGGAGGGGTCGAGCCGGTACGGGAGGTCGTCCGGGCGCAGCGGCGCGGCGCCCGCGACGGCCTCGCCGACGGCGGTGCCGAAGCCGGCCCGGCGGCCGAGGATCAGTGGGCCGCTCTCGGGGAGCCAGTCGCCGAGGGTGTCGGCGAGCAACTGCGGAGAGTTGTCGGTGGAGCCGGTGTCGACGGCGAGCACGCGCTGGACCTGGCGGTCCTGGCCGAGCAGGCCGGCGAGGGCCTGCGGCAGCCAGCGGGCGCCGTCGTGCGAGACGATCACGGCGGTGACCAGGTGACGCGGATAGGCGGGCGGCCTGGCAGCGGTGAAGCCGCTCTGGTGGCTGTAGACGGTCATCGCGTGCGCGGGCCCCAGTTCTCGGTGGACACAGCCGGTGAACGGCAACCGGATGGCGCACCACACTAACGGCTCTCGATGGCCTCGTTGTTCGCGGTGTCCGTACAGAGGCGGTACGCCCGGTCCGGCGGGGATGTCCGGAACGCGAAAGCGCCCCACCAGCACGGTGAGGCGCTCGTCCTGCTGTGCGGTTGTCGAAGAGTCAGAGAGGGTCAGGGGCCGACCCGGTCAGACCGCGCTCTTCTTGAGCCGACGGCGCTCGCGCTCGGAGAGGCCGCCCCAGATGCCGAACCGCTCGTCGTTGGCGAGGGCGTACTCCAGGCACTCGGAGCGGACCTCACAGGCGAGGCAGACCTTCTTGGCCTCGCGGGTGGAGCCGCCCTTCTCGGGGAAGAAGGACTCCGGGTCGGTCTGGGCGCACAACGCGCGCTCCTGCCAACCGAGTTCCTCTTCGTCCTCCTCGATGCCGTCACCGATCAACAGCTCAAAGAGCTCGCTCATGTGGCGCGCCTCCTCTGCCCCTATTGGCGTCCCCGTGGTTGCCGTTGCCTCGTGCGGCGGACGACACGAGTGAAATTACAGTTGCGTCACTCTGGCTCAGTCAAGCCGAGCTCTGGTATTGGGGCCAGGATTCACTCCCCGGCACCAAGCCATTACGAATAGTGTACATATCTGGACACATCGGACTTACCGCCCGAACGCCTCGGATACCGAGGAACCATCCGCAACCATCCGCCGAGTGACACACGGTCATCGCCACAGGTCGGTCATCGGGCTGCCTTCCCGGCGATCTTCCCATCGAAACATAGAGGGTGATTTATCACCCCATCCGGTGGTTCGTAACTGATCTCGCCCGAATGTCCTAGCTCCCGAGTTGACACCGCCCCTACGGATGCGGTCTCCTTTGTCCCATGTCAGAGTTCGCCAGCCCCCGGAGCGGTTCCGCGCTCCGCCCTGCCGTGAACTCCTGTTGTCGCCTCTGTTCCTGCTGTATCTAGGCGCCCGCAGTCCCACCGCGCGCCGCCCAGGAAGCACAGAGGCCGCCCGCGATTCCCACCCCAGGACATCCCGGATCCGGCTGATCCCCTGACGAACCAGCCGTATACGAGGACGACTCCCGTGCGTATGACCCGCATCCGCAAGCGGAACCGCGACCGCAACAAGCTCGCCCGCCGAGGCCTCGCGCCGACCACCCCGGCCCCCGCGCCCGGCGCCCGCCCCGCCCGCCGCTGGGCCGACGGCCTCAGCGACGTCTCCATCGCCGGCGACCCGCTCGCCTTCCCGCACCTGGCCCGCACCGATCTGCCCGGCCACCCCACCACCGTCGCCGGCTACGCCCAGCTGGCCCGCGAGATCGCCGCCGACCGCGCCCGCTGGGAGCCGCTGGTCCGCTACGACGCGCTCACCCGCTGGTACGCCCGGCTGGAGACCGGCCCCGGCTACGAGGTCTGGCTGCTCAGCTGGCTGCCCGGCCAGAGCAGCGGCTTCCACGACCACGGCGAGTCCTCCGGCGTGATGACCGTCGTCCAGGGCGAGCTGGTCGAGCGCTCGCTGACGCACGCCGGCGAGGGCGCGCGGACCCTGCGCCCCGGCGGGCAGCGGGTGTTCTCCTCCGGCTACCTGCACGAGGTGGTCAACGGCTCGCTGGAGCCCGCGGTCTCCATCCACGTCTACACGCCGGGCCTCACCGCGATGAACCAGTACGCGGCCACCGCCGTCCCCGAGCAGCAGGCCGAGCCGCGCACCCAGGCGGGCGCCGACGCCCACTGACGCCACGCCGTCGACCCGGCCGACGGACCGGGCTGACGGGCAGTCGGACCGTGGCAGGATGGGCGCATGCGCATCGTGGCACTGGCAGGCGGAATCGGCGGAGCGCGCTTCCTGCGCGGACTCCGGGAGGTCGTCGGCCCGCAGGACGAGATCACCGTCATCGGCAACACGGGCGACGACATCCACCTCTTCGGCCTCAAGGTCTGCCCCGACCTCGACACCGTGATGTACACCCTCGGTGGCGGCATCCACGAGGAACAGGGCTGGGGCCGGGCCGACGAGACCTGGTCGATCAAGGCCGAGATGAAGGAGTACGGCGTCGGCCCCGAGTGGTTCGGGCTCGGCGACCGCGACTTCGCCACCCACCTCGTCCGCAGCCAGATGCTCACCGCCGGGTACACCCTGAGCCAGGTCACCGAGGCGCTCTGCGTGCGCTGGAAGCCGGGCGTGCGGCTGCTCCCGATGAGCGACGACCGGGTCGAGACGCACGTGCGGATCACCGACCAGGACGGCACCCGGGCGATCCACTTCCAGGAGTACTGGGTCCGGCTGCACGCCGCGGTGGCCGCCGAGGCGATCATCCCGGTCGGCGCGGACACCGCCAAGCCCGCGCCCGGGGTGCTGGAGGCGATCGCCGCCGCCGACGTGATCCTCTTCCCGCCGTCCAACCCGGTCGTCTCGATCGGCACCATCCTCGCCGTGCCCGGCATCCGGGCCGCCGTGGCCGCCGCCGCCGCGCCCGTGGTCGGGCTCTCCCCGATCATCGGCGGTGCGCCGGTGCGCGGCATGGCCGACAAGGTGCTGGCCGCCGTCGGCGTCGAGGCCACCGCCGAGGCGGTGGCGCTCGACTACGGCTCCGCGCTCCTGGACGGCTGGCTGGTGGACACCGCGGACGAGGCCTCGGTCGCCGCGGTCGAGGCCGGCGGCATCGCCTGCCGGGCCGTCCCGCTGCTGATGACCGACCTCGCGGCCACCGGTGAGATGGCCCGGGCCGCGCTGGCGCTCGCCGAGCAGGTCCGCGCGTGAGCCTGCGGATCCTGCCCGTCACCGGTCTGCCCGAGGTCGAGGCCGGCGCCGACCTCGCCGCGCTGATCGCCAAGGCCGACAGCTACGAGGACGGCGACATCCTGCTCGTCACCTCGAAGATCGTCAGCAAGGCCGAGGGCCGGCTGCTGCACGCCGCCGACCGCGAGGCCGCGATCGACGCCGAGACCGTCCGGGTGGTCGCCCGGCGCGGCCCGGTCCGGATCGTCGAGAACCGCAACGGCCTGGTGATGGCCGCCGCCGGGGTGGACGCCTCCAACACCGCCCCCGGCACCGTGCTGCTGCTGCCCGAGGACCCGGACGCCTCCGCCCGCGCGCTGCGCGCCCGCCTCCAGCACCTCACCGGGCGAAGGCTCGCCGTCGTCGTCACCGACACCTTCGGCCGGCCCTGGCGCGACGGTCTCACCGACGTCGCCATCGGCGCCGCCGGGCTGTCCGTCCTGGAGGACCACCGGGGCCGGACCGACAGCCACGGCAACGAACTGGCCACGACCGTCACCGCCACCGCCGACGAACTCGCCGCCGCCGCCGACCTGGTGAAGGGCAAGGCCACCGGCGTCCCGGTCGCCGTCGTCCGGGGCCTGGCCCGGCTGGTCACCGCCGAGGACGGCGAGGGCACCCGGCCGCTGGTCCGCCCGGCCGCCGACGACATGTTCCGGCTCGGCACCTCCGAGGCGCTGCGGCAGGCCGTCACCCTGCGGCGGACCATCCGCTCCTTCACCGCCGAGCCGGTCGACGGGGCCGCCGTCCGCCGCGCGGTCGCCGCCGCCGTCACCGCGCCGGCCCCGCACCACACCACCCCCTGGCGGTTCGTCCTGCTGGAGTCCGCCGTGGCCAGGACCGGGCTGCTGGACGCGATGCTCGCCGCCTGGCGGCGGGACCTGCGCGAGCTCGACGGCTGGGACGACGCGAAGATCGCCCGCCGCACCGCCCGCGGCGACGTCCTGCGCGACGCGCCCTACCTGGTGGTCCCCTGCCTGGTGATGGACGGCTCCCACGACTACCCCGACGAGCGCCGTGCCACCGCCGAACGTGAGATGTTCACCGTCGCCATCGGCGCCGCCGTGCAGAACCTCCTGGTCACCCTGGCCGGCGAGGGCTACGGCTCCGCCTGGGTCTCCTCCACGATGTTCTGCCGCGACACCGTCCGCGCCGCCCTGGACCTCCCGGCCGGCTGGGACCCGATGGGCGCCATCGCCGTCGGCCGCCCCGCCGAACCCCCGCGCGACCGCCCCGCCCGGCCCGCCGACGCCTTCATCGAGGTGCGGTAGGGCTCAGAGCCGGCGGTACACATCACGACGGTTGCCCACGTGCACGACGAGAATCACCAGCACCTCGCCGTCGATCTCGTAGATCACGCGGTAGTCGCCGGCTCTCAGCCGGTAGAGACCGTCGTGGCCACTCAGCTTCTTGACGTCAGGACCGTCGGTGCAGGGGTCGTCTCCCAGCGCGGTGAGCGCGGTGAGGATCCGCAGCACCTCGACCTGGCCGATCGTGCGCAACTGGCGCTGGGCATGCGTGGTGAAGCGGAACGCGTACTTCACGCGGCGCTCCCGGCGGAGCCCGGGGGCGAGTCGAACAGGTCCGCCAGCAGCTCGCCCATGCTCACCGTCGGATCGCCCCGGTGCTGCTCGGCCTCGCGGGCGGCGAGTTCGTCCGCGGCCTCCTCTATGGCGTCGAGGATCTCGATGGGTACCACCGCCCCGACGCGTTCGCCCTTGCGCGTGATCACGGTGATCTCGCCGGCCTCGGCCCTGGTGACGACCTCGGCGAGGTGGGCCCGGGCTTCACGGATGCTCAGTGCGTCAGCCATGCATCGAGCGTACACCCGCAGGTGTACACCGGAGGTTCCGTCGCCTATCGCCCCCGGTGGTCGTTGGGGGTCAGGCGGGGGCCGTAGCGGGGGGCGTGGGAGGCGGTGGCGAGGAGGAGGCGGCAGAGCCGGTGGCGGTGCGGGCGGTAGGGCTCCAGCAGGGCGAGCATCTGGGCGTCGTCGCTGCGGGGGCGGCCGGCCAGGGCCCAGCCGACCAGGTTGGGGAGGTGGTAGTCGCCGACCGAGACCGCGTCCGGGTCGCCGTTGCTGCGCTGGAGCGTCTCGGCGGCCGTCCAGAGGCCGATGCCGGGGACGGCGGTGAGCCGGGCGAAGGCGGCGTCGTGGCCGAGGGCGGACGCCTCCTCCAGCCGGGGTGCCAGCCGGACGGCGCGCTGGACGGTGGCGGAGCGCTTCGGGTCCACCCCCGCGCGGTGCCACTCCCAGCTGGGGACGAGCGCCCACTCGCGGGCCGACGGCGCCACCCGCATGCCCTCGGCGGGGCCGGGCGCCGGGGTGCCGAAGTCCCGCAGCAGAGTGCGCCAGGAGCGGTACGCCTCGTCGGTGGTCACCTTCTGCTCCAGGATCGCCGGCACCAGCGACTCCAGGACCAGGCCGGTGCGCCCGAGCCGGAGCCCGGCCGCCCGCCGCCGGGCCTCCCGCAGCGGGCCGGGCGGCAGCACCAGGCCCGCCGGTTCGTCCTCCGCGCCGAGCAGCGCGGGCAGCCGCTCCAGCAGCCAGTCGGCGCCCGGCCCCCAGGCCCGCGCCTCCACCTCGCCGTCGGCCGGGCGGGCCAGCACCCGCAGCGTGCCGACCCCGGCCGGGGTGCGGGAGGCCCGCCAGATCGCGCCGTCGCCGGTGGTCCGGTACGCCGGGTCGGCGGGGCCGCGCCGCAGTGGCAGCAGGGTGCGGGCCGCGTCCAGCGGGAAGCCCGGCCGCCAGCGCCGTACCGCCTCGCCCGTCACCGCCGTACGCCTCCTCCGCTGTCCCGCCCCACCGCCTTCCCCGACCATGGGGGTATGAACGATACGCGGCTGCCCGAACTGTCCCCCGGGGACCGGAGCGCGGTGCGCGCGCTCTACCACCGGGTGCTGGAGGGCTGGAACCTGCGCGACGGCCCGGCCTTCGCCGGACCGTTCGCCGAGGACGGGGAGGTGATCGGCTTCGACGGCACCCGGCACAGCGGACGGTCGGTGATCGCCGCCGAGCTGGGCCGGCTCTTCGCCGACCACGCCACCCCCGAGTATGTGGCGAGGGTGCACCGGGTACGGGCGCTCGGGCCGGGGGTGGCGCAGCTGGACGCCGTCGCGGGCCTGGTCCCGGACGACGCCGAGGACCTCGACCCGGCGCTCAACGCCCTGCAGACGGTGATCGCGGTCAACGCGGGCGCCGGCTGGCGGATCGCGCTGCTGCAGAACACCCCGGCCCGCTACGACCTGCGACCGGACCTCGCCCGGGAGCTGACCGCCGAGCTGCGCGCCCTGGTCGGGCGCGGCCCGGGGCCGGGTTAGCCCGCAGCCGGAGCAGGAGCAGGAGCTGCGTCCGGAGCAGGAGCAGGAGCAGGAGCCGGGGCCGAGTCCGGAGCAGGAGCCGGGCCCGAATCCGGAGCCGGGACTGGGTCCGGGGCCGGGGCGCCGTCGGCGTGCTGGAGACGGGCGGCCGCGGCACGGATGCCGGGGAGGCGCTCGTAGAGGACCGAACCGGGGCACTCGGTGTTGAAGCCGTCCCGGTGGCCGGAGACGGCGTCGAAGTCGGCCTTGCTGCCCTTGGGGTAGCGGCTGGCGGAGGACGCGGAGACCAGCTGGACGCGGCCGGCCGCGTCCTGGCCGGTGAGGCCGAGCTTCCAGGCGGCCGTCCGGGCGATCCCGTCCAGCAGGGGTTCCGGCGGGACGTCGGTGGTGAACGTGCCGATCGCCGCGACGCCCGCCGAGTCGGTGTTGAAGCCGAGGGTGTGCGCGCCCCGCACGGGCAGGCCGACGCCGCCCGCCCGGCCCTCGTAGACGGTGCCGCAGCGGTCCACCAGGAAGTTGTAGCCGATGTCCCGCCAGCCGTTGCTCTGTACGTGGTACTGGTACAGCGCCCTGATCACCCGGGGCGCGTCGGCGCAGTCGTACTCGGTGGCGGTGGCGGTGTGGTGGACGAAGACCGCCCGGACCGGGCCGGTGTAGACGAAGCCCTCTTCCCGCAGCGACTCGTCGGCGCCCCAGCCGGCCCGGGTGACGACGGTGGGGCGGGGGGCCTGGTGCCCGTCCGCCGGGCTCCCGGGCAGCACCTGGGCGGTGGCCGCGTCCGCGCCCTGCCCGGGGTCGACCAGTTCGACCCGCAGTCCGGGCGGCGGCCCGGCGGGGCCCGGGACGACCTCGACCGCGACACCGTCGCTCGGCCCGGTCCAGAGCGGCGCCGTCGCACCGTGCGGCGGCCCGTCGGGGCCGTCAGGGCCCTCGGCGCTGTCAGGGCCGTCGGGGCCGTCGGCGCCGTCCGTGTCCAGGTCGTGCCAGCCGCTCCAGGCGCCGGTGGCGGCGGACCGGACGCGCACCCGGACCGAGCCGTCCGCGAGCGCCGCCGCGGGGCCGTCCCAGCCGACCCCGAGCAGCTCGAACGGCCGGGTGGCGCGCGCCGCGAGGCCGCGTCCGGCGGGCCCGGCACGCCCGGTGGCCCCGGTGGATATCGCGGTCAGCGGGAGCGAGGTGACCGAGCCGCCGCCGGCCGGGGTCCGTGGCCGCGGGGCCGGTTCGGCGGCGGCGGTGACGGGCTGGAGGAGCAGGACGGCGGTGCAGCCGGCGAGAGCGGCGGCCGGAAGATGAAGGGTCATAGAAGGGATGTTCACCGCAAACAGACAGTGTCGCCACGTCACTCCCACCCGGCCCGCCTCCCCTCCCGGTGGCCCACCCGAAGGCCGTAGGCTGGGGCGCACCATGACTGCGCATTTCGCTGCCGATGCCCGAACCCCCGTCGAGCTGCTGCACGCATACCTGCGAGGTGGCACTCCCTCAGTCGACCCCGCCGCCCCGCTGGTCACCTTCTACGACGACGCGACCGGCGAACGGGTCGAGCTCTCCGCCCGGACCTTCGACAACTGGGTGGCCAAGACGGCCAACCTGCTCCAGGACGAGCTGAACGCCGGCCCGGGCGACCGCGCCGCCCTCCTCCTGCCCGCCCACTGGCAGAGCGCCGTCTGGCTGCTGGCCTGCTGGTCGGTGGGGGTGGCGGCCGTCCCGGGCGGCGAGCCCGGCACCGCCGACCTGGTGGTCAGCGGCCCGGACGGCCTGGCCGCCGCCCACGCCTGCGAGGGGGAGCGGGTGGCCCTCGCCCTGCGCCCGCTCGGCGGACGCTTCCCCCAGCGCCCGGACGGCTTCCTCGACTACGCCGCCGAGGTGCCCGGCCAGGGTGACCGCTTCGCGCCGTACTCCCCCGTCACCCCGGACGCGCCCGCGCTGGAGACCGAGGTCGACGGGCTGCCGCTGAAGCTGACCGGCGAGCAGACCGTCGCGCTGGCCCGCGAGGGCGCCGTCCGGCTCGACCTGGGGCCCGGCGACCGGGTGCTGTCCACGCTCTCGTACGACGACTGGACGGGCCTGGAGGCCGGACTGCTCGCGCCGCTGGCGGCCGGCGCCTCGGTGGTGCTCTGCCGCAACTCGCAGGACCTGACCGCCGAGCAGTGGGAGAAGCGGGCGGAGTCCGAACGGGTGACACTGCGCCTCGGGTAACCCCCGGGTCCGGCCCGGCGGGTAGGGATCCCTGCCATGGCCGAGGACGACACCGAGCACCCCCCGACCGAGCGCCCCCCGCCCGGGGCCTCCCCGACCCCGGGCCTCCCCGACCCGGACGCCCCGAAGCCGGACGTCCCCCGGCCGGGCTCCCCGACCGCACCCGGACGAGGGCGCCGGCGGTGGCTGATGATCACCGCCGGCGCCTTCGCCTTCCTGCTGGTCGCCTCCGGCGCACTGCTCTGGATCGCCTACCGCAAGCTCGACGGCAACATCGGCACCGACACCGCCACCGACCGGCTGCTGGCCCAGCTGGAGGCCGAGCGGCCCAGCCGGACCGCCGGGGCCAAGGGTGCCGAGAACATCCTGCTGATCGGCAGCGACGACCGGACGGGCGCGAACGCCTCGTACGGCGAGGCCGGCGGCCGGCGCTCGGACACCACGATCCTGCTGCACCTGGCGGCGGACCGGAAGCACGCGACGGCGGTCTCCATCCCGCGCGACGTCATGGTCACCGTCCCGGCCTGCGAGAAGCCGGACGGCACCCGGAACAAACCCGGGCTGATGCAGTTCAACTGGGCGTTCGAGATCGGCGGCGCGGCCTGCTCGATCCGCACCGTCGAGCAGCTGAGCGGCATCCGGATCGACCACCATGTGATCCTCGACTTCACCGGCTTCAAGTCGATGGTGAACGCCGTGGGCGGGGTCGAGGTGTGCGTCCCCCAGCCGATCCACGACAAGGACGCCAGGCTGGACCTGCCGGCCGGGCGGCTGACCCTGAACGGCGAGCAGGCGCTCGGCTACGTCCGGGCCCGGGAGACCCTCGGCGACGGCAGCGACACCCAGCGAATGGGGCGTCAGCAGCAGTTCCTGGCGTCGCTGATCCGCAAGGCGCAGTCGCAGGGCGTGCTGCTGAACCCGGCCAGGCTCTGGCCGGTGCTGGACGCCGCGACCTCCTCGGTGAAGGCCGACGGGGGCCTCTCCTCGCTGGGCGCGCTCTACGACCTCACCCAGGACCTGCGCGACATCCCCTCGGCGAACGTGGTGTTCCTGACCGCGCCGCGCCGCCCGTACCGCTTCGACTCGGACCGGGACGAGTTCGTGCAGCCGCAGACCACCCAGCTGTTCACCACGCTGCGCGACGACCGTCCGGTCGTCGTCCGCCCGCCGGGCTCCGTCACCGCCCGGGGCACCGGACCCGCCACCGGACCGGGCGCCGGGGCGACCGCGTCCGCCGCAGCCGGCTCGGACGGGACCGCCCAGACTGCCGAGGCGTCAGCCGACCCGTCCGCCTCGCCCACGTTCGAGGGACGCACCGCCGATGTGGACGCCTGCGCGGCGCACTGACCCGCCCGGCACCGGGCACTGATCGCAGGTCAGGGTCACTCTTTTGTGTGCGGATCATTCCTTCGAAGGCTTTCGAGGGAAATTCCCGGACCCTGATTTACCTGGTGAATTGACGCCCGGGAACATGGCGGAGATCACATCAGGAACAATTCCCCCACGCGACTCGTCTAGTGTGTCCGGGTCGGCGCGCGGCATCCGCGCACCGGCCCGTGGACCGGTCGGAGGGAGGGAAGCCCCGTGCAGCAGGACCAACAGGAGGTCGACCCCGCCGACCAGTGGGTGCTCGATCCGGAGACCGGGCAGTACCGGCTCGACCCCGCCGCCGCCATCCCGCCGCAGCGCCGCCGGAAGCCCGCCCCGGAGCCGTCGGCGGCCGCCGCACCCCCGCCGGGCCGTCGCGACGGCGGCGGCCGGGCCGCCCACCGCAGGGCCGGCGCCGCCAAACGGAGCCGTCGGCGGCGGGTGCTGAAGTGGACGGCCGGGATCGGCGCAATGGTCCTGGCGGCCGGCTGCGGCGGCGCGTACTACGTGTACCAGCACCTCAACAGCAACATCACCGCCGTCAAGGTGCAGCTGGGCAGCGAGGAGGAGCGGCCCAAGGCGGCCGGCGACGCGCTGAACATCCTGGTGCTCGGCACCGACAGCCGGGAGGGCCTCGGCCGCGAGTACGGCGACGAGGGCAGCGCCGGACACGCCGACACCACCCTGCTGTTCCATGTCGCCAAGGACCGCAGCAATGCGACCGTGATCAGCATTCCGCGCGATCTGATGGTGCCGATCCCGGAATGCCAGAGCGGTGACGGCAAGAAAATCCCGGGCTCGACGCGCGCGATGTTCAACACCAGTCTCGGTCAGGACGGCCGTGACCCGGGGTGCAGCTGGAAGACCGTCGAGAAGGTGACGGGCATTCGGGTCGACCACTTCGTGATGGTCAACTTCGAAGCCGTGAAGACGCTCTCCGCCGCCGTCGGCGGGGTCGAGGTGTGCGCGGCCAAGGACATCAACGACCCCGACTCGCACCTGAAGATGAGCAAGGGCCGGCACGTGGTGCAGGGCGACGAGGCGCTGGCCTTCGTCCGCACCCGGCACGCCGTCGGCCTGGGCGGGGACCTCACCCGGATCCCGCTCCAGCAGCAGTTCATCAGCTCGATGATCCGCGCCATCAAGAGCGGCGACACCCTGACCAACCCGGCCAAGCTGTGGAAGCTCGCCGACGCCGCCACCAAGGCGCTCACCGTGGACTCCGGGATCGGCAGCGTCGACAAGCTGAAGGACCTGGCGCTGGACGTCAGCAAGGTGGACACCAAGAACATCACCTTCGCCACCGTGCCGGTGCTGGACGACCCCAAGGACAAGGACCGGCTGGTGCTCAAGCAGCCGGACGCCGGGCAGCTGTTCTCGATGATCGCGAACGACCGCTCGCTGACCGAGACGGCCACCCCGGCCGCCCCCGCCACGCCCGGGGCCGGCGCCCCGACCACCCCCGCCCCCGGGCCGACGGCCACCACCCCGGCCGTGGACACCAAGGGCCTCCGGGTGACGGTGCGCAACGGCAGCGGGACGCCCGGGCAGGCCCAGCAGGCCGTCGACAAGCTCCAGGCGAAGGGCTTCACCAGGGCCGCCACCGGCGCCAACATGCCTGCCACACCGGCCAGTTCGGTGTCCTACCCGGCCGGCCGGTCGACCGAGGCGGCCGCGCTGGCCGCCGCCCTCGGCCTGCCCGCCGACGCGGTCAGGGAGGACCCGAAGGCCGGCACCAGGGACGCTCTGGTGCTGGCCCTCGGCAAGGACGTGCTGGCGGCTCCCGCGAACCCGGCCGCCGTGCCGACCGAGGCACCCAAGGACCTTCAGCGCGTCCAGGCCGACGACACCGACGCCTGCGCCAAGTAGGCCGCTCGGGCCTCGGCGAGGAGGCCGCCCGTCTCCCGGCACTCCTCGCCGGTGCGCGGGCAGCGCCAGCGGCCGGGGCCGTCGGGCTCCAGCGGCTCGCCGGCCCGGCCGACCCACTTGATCCGGCGGGCCGGTACACCGGCGACCAGGGCGAAGTCCGGGACGTCCCGGTGGACCACGCCGCCCGCCGCCACCAGCGCCCGGCGGCCGGCCGTCACCCCGGTGACCAGGACGGCGCGGCCGCCGACCGAGCAGCCCTCGCGGAGCGTCACGCCCTGGGCGTGCCGGTCGTCCCCGCGCTTCAGCCGGCCGTCCTCGACCACCGACCGGGGGTGGAGGTCGTTGGTGAGCACGGCCGCCGGGCCGATGAACACCCCGTCCTCGGCCATCGCGGGTTCGTGGACCAGCGCGTGGTTCTGGAGTTCGACCCGGTCCCCGATCCGCACGCCGGGGCCGACGTGGGCGCCGCGTCCGATGACGCGGTCGGCGCCGATCACCGCGTCCTCGCGCACCTGGGCGAGGTGCCAGACCGTCGTCCCGGCGCCGAGCACCGCCCGTCCGTCCACGTCCGCGCCCGGCTCGACACGGGCACCGACGACGGACCCGCCCTCGACTGTCCCCATGGCGACCGGCGATAGCGCCGGGCGGCGGGTCAGGAGGGCGGGTCGGTGGGATCGGCCGGACTGCGGTCGGCCGGGCTGCGCCGGGTCAGCGGCCCTCGGTCACCACGTCCGTGGCGGACGGGGCGCGGCTGCCGATCACCCGGCGGGCCAGCGAGCTCGGCGAGGTGAGGAAGCCGAAGCCCCAGCTGAGGTGCATGGTCGCGAAGGCCACCGGCAGCATCGCCTTCGCCTTCGGCGCCAGCCCGCGGCCCTCGACCAGCGCGCCGCCGACGATGCCGAGCAGGTAGGCGCCGGGCACCGCGAGGAAGACCGGGTGGACGGCGGCACCGAGCACCAGCCCGAGCGTCACGCCGACGAAGGCGGCCGGCGGGGCGAGGTAGCGGAGGTTGACCGAGCCCTTGTGGTAGCGGGTGACCACCCGGCGCCAGCGGCCGTAGTCCTTGTACTGCTTCGCCAGCGCCCGCACGCTCGGCCGGGGCCGGTAGGTGACCCGCAGCTGCGGGGTGAACCAGACCAGCCCGCCGTCCTGGCGGATGCGGTAGTTGAGCTCCCAGTCCTGGGCGCGGACGAACTCCTCGTTGTAGCCGCCCAGCTTCTCCAGCACCTCGCGCCGGAACACCCCGAGGTAGACGGTGTCCGCCGGGCCGGCCAGGCCGCCGGTGTGGAAGGCGGCGTTGCCGACGCCTATCTTCGAGGTCATCGCGGCGGCGACCGCGTTCTCCCACTCGGTCTCGCCCTCGGCGTGCATGATGCCGCCGACGTTGGCGGCCTCCATCTCGCCGAGCAGCCGGACCGCGGTGGTGATGTACCCCGGGGTGAGCAGGCCGTGCCCGTCGACGCGGACCACGATCGGATGGCTGGAGCCGCGGATCGCGGCGTTCAGCCCGGCGGGGGTGCGGCCGGTGGGGTTCTCCACCGTCCTGACCCTCGGGTCCTCGGCGGTCAGCTCGGCGGCGATCTGCGCGGTGCGGTCGGAGGACGGACCGAGGGCGATCACCACCTCCATCGGCCCGGCGTAGTCCTGTTCCAGGATGTGCCGGACGGCCGTGCGCAGGTGTCGTTCCTCGTTGAGCACCGGCATGATCACGGAGACCGCCGGCAGCTCCTCAGCAGCCTTGGTGTTCATCGGGGCCAACCGTACCGGTGCGGGCGGGTCGCCGTCTTGTCCCGGTCTGGGCGGCTCCTCGTACCCCTCGCTGAAGGAACGTTTCGCCGATCAGGCCCACCGTACTACCCACCCCCGGCGCGCCCTCACCCGGCCTAGTGCGAGCCACCCCTACCATCCGAGAGATGCCCGTCTCCCCCCTCTCCGCCCGTCCCCGGCGGCGCCGCTCCTGGCCCCGCCGGCTGGCCGCAGGCATCGCCTTCGCCGTCCTCACCACCTCCTGCGGCGGCTGGGCGGTGCTGCACGGCCTCGGCTCGATCGACCGGGTCGACGCCTTCGGCGGCGACCAGGCCAGACCGGCCGACGACGGGGCCACCACCTTCCTGGTGGTCGGCACCGACGACCGCTCGGGCATCCCGGAGAAGACCCTCAAGGAGGTGCTGCACGCCGGGGGCGAGTCCTGCCGCTGCACCGACACCATGATGATCGTCCAGCTCGCCAGGGACGGCGCCCGGGCCAGCGTGGTCAGCATCCCGCGCGACTCCTACGTGGACATCCCCACGCACCGCGACCCGGCCACCCGCAAGGAGGTGCCGGCCGGCAAGGGCAAGATCAACGCCGCGTACGGGATGGGCGGGCCGCAGCTCACCGTCGCCACCGTCGAGCAGAACACCGGGCTGCGGATCGACCACTACCTCCAGGTGGACTTCGCCGGGTTCGTCTCCGCCGTGGACGCCGTCGGCGGGGTGCGGGTCTGCACCGCCAAGCCGCTGAAGGACGAGTACTCCGGGCTCGACCTGCCGGCCGGCACCAGCACCCTGGACGGCGCCGGGGCGCTCAAGTACGTCCGCGCCCGGCACGTCGACGGCAGCTCCGACCTCGGGCGGATGCACCGGCAGCAGCGGCTCGTCGCCCAGCTGATGCACCAGGTGACCAGCGGCGGCACCCTGCTCAACCCGGTCCGGCTGGCGCGGGTCACGGACAGCCTGCTGGGCTCGGTCAAGGCCGACAAGGACCTCACGGCGGACGAACTGATCACCCTGGCGACCAGGATGAAGGACCTCTCGGCGGGCAAGGCGGACTTCGCCACGGTGCCGCTGGCGCAGCTGGACCACCAGGTGAACGGCTGGGGCTCGACGGTGCTCTGGGACCAGGCGGGGGCCAAGGCCCTGTTCGACGCCGTCCGGGACGGGCGGCCGCTGGACGAGGCGGTTCCCACGGCGGCGCCCACCGCCGCCCCCACAGCGGTTCCCCCGACGGCCCCCGCCACCGCGCCGGCCGCCAAGCCCGCCGTGACGCCCGAGCAGGTGCACGTCCAGGTGTTCAACGCGGCCGGGACCGCCGGGCTCGGCTCCCGGGTCGACGGCGACCTGCGACGGGCGGGCTTCGCGACCACCGGCGCGCCGTCCAACGCCCCGGCGGGCGGGCCGGCCGCGCGGACGGCGATCCGGTACGACCCGCGCTGGGACGAGTCGGCCCGGACGCTGGCCGCCGCCCTGCCGGGCGCCGAGCTGACGGCCGTCGCGGGGCTCGGGCCCACCCTCCAGGTGTACGCGGGCACCGCCTACCAGACGCCCCCGAGCCCCACCACCGGCCCGGCCGCCGGCGCACCGTCGGTTCCCCCCGCTCCCCCGGTGCCCTCCGCCGCCACGACCGTGACCGCCGACAAGGCGGCGGACATCCTCTGTCCCTGACCGCCCCGGATCGCCCCGACCTCCCCGACCGTCCCGGCCCGGGCCGGACACGCCGCGGGGGCCGGATGCGGTGTCGCACCCGGCCCCCACGGTCCCCCGTCCCCCCGGTTCCCCCCGTTCCCCCTGCCCCGCCCATGCCCTCCCCGGCGCTGTCCCCCGGCCGGGAAGGCCCCCGTGGCGGGGTCAGTCCGTCGCGATCGCCGCGAGGACGTTCATCCGCCCGGCCCGGAAGGCCGGGACGAGAGCGGCCAGCAGACCGATGACCACCGAGGCGGCCAGCGTCGCGACGATCGTGCCGACCGGCACGGCCAGCGTCGCCAGCCCCTGGTCCTTCAGCACCTGCTGCCCGGTGATGCCCCAGGCCAGGCCGAGGCCGGTGCCGAGGACGGCCCCGAACAGGGCGATGACCACGGACTCCAGCCGGATCATCCGGCGCAGCTGGCGGCGCGAGAGGCCGATCGCCCGCAGCAGGCCGATCTCCCGGGTGCGCTCGACCACCGACAGCGCCAGGGTGTTGACCACGCCGAGCACCGCGACCACGATCGCCAGGCCGAGCAGGCCGTAGACCATGTAGAGCAGGGTGTTGACCTGGCCCTGCACGAGGTCCTTGTAGCCGGCCTGGTCCTTGATGCCGAGCTGCGGGTACTCCTTGAGCGAGTCCTCCAGCGCGGCGAGCGTCCTGGTGATGTCCGCTCCGGCGGCGGCCGTGCCGTAGACCGAACTGTCGAGCGGCAGCTCGGCCGCCGGGACGGCCTTGGCGACGGTGTCGATGGCCACGAAGACGGCGCCGTCGAAGAGCGAGCCCTTGGCCAGCACGACCCCGACCGTCAGCGACTGGACGTGGCCCTTGGCGTACTCGACCTTGATGGTGTCGCCGACCTTGAGGTTGCGCTCCTTGGCGTACTCCTCGCCGACCGCCAGCGAGCCCTGCTGGACCGAGGCCGCCGTACCGGACGTGACCGGGAGCCGGAAGTCGTCGGTGAAGCGCTCCGACACCGCGGCGAGGAAGGACTTCGTCGTGTTGCCGTCCGGCGTGGTGAGCTTCGCCGGCATGTTCTTCTGCTCGGTGACGTGGTCCAGGCCGGGGGTGTTCCGCGCGGCGGTGACCATCTCGGCGCTGAGGCCGGTCCGGCCGCCCGAGATGATGTAGTCCGCGCCGACCGACTTGTCGATCTGCTCGGTGGAGGACTTGACCATCGAGGAGGTGAACACCGAGGCGCCGATCACCAGCGCCAGCCCGATCATGAGCGCGCCGGCGGTGGCACCGGTACGCCGCGGGTTGCGCATCGCGTTGCGCTGGGCGAGCTTGCCGGACGGGCCGAACAGGGCGGGCAGCAGCGCGCCGAGCACCCGGATCACGGCGGTGGCCAGCAGCGGGCCGAGGACGACGAAGCCGAGCAGGGTGAGCAGGACGCCCAGGCCCAGGTACGCCCCGCCGGTGGCCGCCTTGTCGGCCTTGGCGGCGAGCACCAGCAGTCCGCCGCCGCCCGCCGTCAGGACGAGGCCGATCACCGTGCGGACGGTGTTGGACCGGCCCTCGGCCGGGGTGCCGTGGTCGCGCAGGGCGGCGATCGGTGCGATCCTGCTGGCCCGGCGGGCCGGGAACCACGCCGCCACCAGGGTGACCCCGACGCCCAGCAGGTAGCCGTACACCACCGCGTCCGGCCCGATCTGCAGGTCGTCGGTGTTGAGGTTCATGCCGACGGCCTTCATCAGCTGCATCAGGCCGACGGCGAGGCCGAGCCCCGCGCCGATGCCGATGGTGGAGCCGAGCACGCCGAGGATCAGCGCCTCCACCAGCACCGAGCGGTTCACCTGCTTGCGGCTGCCGCCGACGGCGCGCAGCAGCCCGATCTCCCGGGTGCGCTGGGCGACCAGCATGGAGAAGGTGTTGACGATCAGGAAGCCGCCGACCAGCGCCGAGACGACCGCGAAGCCGAGCATCGCGTTCTTCATGAAGCCGAGGAAGGAGCCGATGCTCTTGTTGTTCTCCTCCTTCTGCTCCGCCGCCGTCTTGATCTGGTAGCCGCCGCCCGTCGTGCCGGCCGCGTCGGCCTTGAGCTGGTCGTTGCTGCGGCTGCCGTCGCCGAAGACCTCGACGGAGGTGTACGCGGTGGTGCCGAGCAGGACCTGCTGCGCGGTGGCGGTGTCCAGGAAGGCCAGCGCCGCGCCCGGGTTGGTGGTCTTGAAGGAGACGATGCCGACGATGGAGAAGTCGTGCTTGCCCTCGACGGTGATGACGCGGAGCCTGCCGCCGAGGCCGAGCCCGGCCTTCTTGGCCGTGTCGGCGTCCAGCACGATCTGGTCGGGGCCCTGCGGCGCATGGCCGCTGGTGACCTCCACCGAGCTGCGCGGGGTGTCCGTCCAGCTGCCGGTCAGGGTCGGCGCACCGCTGGTCGGGCCGACGGCCTTGTTGGTGACCGGGTTGACCAGGGTGGCGTTGGCGATCATGATCTGGCCGATGGCCTGCTTCACGCCGGTGGTGGCGGCCACCTTCTGGACGACGTCCACCGGCAGGGTGGCGGTCCTGCCGCGCGCGTCGTCGTCCTCCTCGCCGTCGAGGCCGGTCTTGGCGGGCTGGACGGATATGTCGGAGGCGGTCGAGGCGAAGAGCCGGTCGAACGTGCCGGTGGCGGTGTTGGAGAACACCAGGGTCCCGGAGACGAACGCGACCGACAGGACGACCGCGATCAGGGAGAGTGCCATCCGCCCCTTGTGGGCGAAGAAGCTTCTCAGTGAGGTCTTGAGCAGCATGGTCCCGGTTCCCCGCTCAGCTCGTGCGCTTGCCGTCGAAACGGCGCATGCGTTCGAGGACGGAGTCGGCGGTGGGGGCGTACATCTCGTCGACGATCACACCGTCGGCGAGGAACAGCACGCGGTCCGCGTAGCCGGCGGCGACCGGGTCGTGGGTGACCATGACGATGGTCTGGCCCAGTTCGTCCACCGAGCGGCGCAGGAAGGTCAGCACCTCGGCGCCGGCCCGGGAGTCGAGGTTGCCGGTGGGCTCGTCGCCGAAGATGATCTCGGGGCGGGCGGCCAGCGCCCGGGCCACCGCGACGCGCTGCTGCTGGCCGCCGGAGAGCTGGGTCGGACGGTGCTTGAGGCGGCCCGCCAGGCCGACGGTCTCCACGACCTGCTCCAGCCAGGCGGTGTCCGGCTTGCGGCCGGCGATGTCCATCGGGAGCGTGATGTTCTCCAGCGCGTTCAGCGTCGGGAGCAGGTTGAAGGCCTGGAAGATGAAGCCGATCTTGTCCCGGCGCAGCCTGGTCAGCTGCTTGTCCTTCAGGCCGGTGATCTCGGTGTCACCGATCCAGATCCGGCCCTCGGTGACGGTGTCCAGGCCGGCCAGGCAGTGCATCAGGGTCGACTTGCCGGAGCCGGAGGGGCCCATGATCGCGGTGAAGCGGCCGCGCTGGATGTCGACGTCCACCGCGTCCAGCGCGGTGACCCTGGTCTCGCCCGAGCCGTAGGCCTTGGTCACCTGCCGGGCCGAGGCCGCGACACCGGCGTCGCCGGCGGGAAGCTGGGGGTCGTACACGGCTGCTGCTGCCGTCGTCACTGAAGTCTCCTAAGAAGTGGGCCCACCCGTTGCCCCCAGCCTCGCCGCCCCCGCCTGTCCTGCGACATGGCGGAGGCGGTAGTCCTCGACCGGGAGTTAGCACCACCCATCGCGTGTGGCCGGCTCCGGTTCCGCTGAGCCTCGCCCTCGTTCGCACGAGTGGGGATAAGGACAACGTTAGGAGCGGCCCGCGGATCACTCGTCATCCGCCGGGATGAAGCGGCCCAACCGGAGATGTACGGGGAGGGGCGGGGGGGCCCCCCGGGGGGGGGGGGGCCCCCCCCCCCGGGGGGGCGCCGGGGGGGGGGGGACGCCGCGGCGGGCGAAGCCGAGAACGGGGGGGGGGGGGGGGGGGGGGGGCCCC
>NZ_JBIVMI010000007.1:39259-208139 GCF_044753005.1 Kitasatospora sp. NPDC088548 | reverse complement strand
CGTGCGCTTCACTCATGTCGGCGGCCGGCCCGGGCGCCCCCCCCCCCCGGGGGGGCCGCCCCCCCCCCCCGGGGGTTGGGGGGGGGGGGGGGGGGGCCCGGGGGGGGGGGGGCGCCGCCCCTCCTCAGGGTCGGCCCGTACGGGAGAATTCCTGACGGCGCGTCAATTCTCCTCAGGCGGTGAGGGCGGGTGCGGCGAGCCGCTCCAGCGCGGTCGCGAACGCCTCGACCACCGGCGTGAGCAGCACGTCCGTCTCCCGCTCGATGGTGGTGCCGCCGTCCTCCCCGACGGCGATGTGGCGGTCGAGCACGAACCAGCCCTGGGTGATGTGGCCGGCGCCCATCGAGCTGAGCACCGGGCGCAGCGCGTAGTCCACCGCCAGCACGTGCGCGGCGGAGCCGCCGGTGGCCAGCGGCAGGACGGCCTTGCCGGTCAGCGCGTACTGCGGCAGCACGTCGAGCAGGGTCTTCAACAGGCCCGAGTAGGCCGCCTTGTAGACCGGGGTCCCGATGACCACGCCGTCCGCCCGCGCGAACAGTTCGGTGGCCGCGACTATGTCGGGGTGGGAGAAGTCCCCCGAGAGCAGGGCGTGCGCGGGCAGGCTGCGCACCTCGAACGGGACGACGTGGTGGCCCCGGGCTTCGAGCCGCGCGTCGACGTGGCGCAGCAGGCGGGTGGTGCGGGAGGTCGCGGACGGGGAGCCGGAGACGGACAGGACGGTGGCCATGGGGTTCACCTCGGGGCAGGAAGCGGGGACGGCGCTACGACGGCGGAGCGTCGGGAAGGACGGAAACGGCGCAACGCTGAAGCCGCCGCAAGGCGGCGGCGGAGCGGGGAGGACGGAGAGGGTTCGACGGGCGCGCGTCAGCCACGACAGAGGGAGCAGGACACACGCTGAAGGTCGACGTGACGCCGACGCGTGAGAGTCCATCGCTGATCCATGGCAGTCATGCAAACACGCAGCGTTCCGGCCGGTCAAGGATCGTTCCGGCTGGTGAACACAGGGTGAGACGCATGGTGAGACGGCCGCGGCCGCACCGGGCCGGGCCGCGGACCCGGTCGGGGCCCGGCCGCGGGCGCTTCGGGACGATGCGGTGGAACGATCCGGCCCGTGCATCAAAACCGCTACAAGGGGCCTGGTGGGGGCCCCGGGGGGAGTCACCGCGGCCGGCGTCGGGCATCCTCTCCCACATGAACACGTGGCAGGAGGGCCGCCCGGGGGGCGGCGGGAACCCGTACGGCGGCGGCAACGGTGGTGGCGGCGGCGCGTACGGGCGCGGCGGCGGCTCGGGGGCCGAGCCGCCGCTGCCGTCGTCGCTGAACCCGCGCGGCCCGGGCGCTCCGGCGCCGCGCCGGCCGCAGCCGTCCGGGCAGCCGGCCCGGACGCCCGCGCAGTCGCCGGGGGCCCCGCAGGGCTACGGGCCGCCGCCGCAGGGGTACGGGCAGCCGGCCCGGCCCGGGGGCGTACCGCCGCAGGGTCCGGGGGCGCCCGGCCGGCCTGGTCCGGGCGGCCCGGGCGGCCCGGGCGGGCCCGGCGGTCCGATAACCCCGGGCGGCACCCGGCCGCCCGCCACCCCTGGCCCGTCGCGCTGGCCCCGGCGCCGCATCGTCAAGTGGTCGGTCTTCGGCGTCCTGACCGCCCTGATGGTCACCTCGGTCTCCACCTGGTTCTGGGCCGACTCCAAGCTGAACCACGAGAACGTGCTCGCCGACTACCCCGGCCGCCCGGCCGCCGGGAAGGGCACCAACTGGCTGATCGTCGGCTCCGACAGCAGGGACGGCCTCTCCGACTCCCAGGAGGAGGACCTGCACACCGGTCACGCGGGCGGCAAGCGCAGCGACTCGATGATGATCCTGCACGTCGGGGACAACGGGAACACCCTGATGAGCATCCCCCGGGACTCCTGGGTGCCGATACCGGAGCACCCCGGCGACAACGGAAAGACCGTCAAGTCGTCGACGGCGAAGATCAATTCGGCCTTCGCGGCCGGTGGCGGCAGGCTGCTCACCCAGACCGTCGAAACGAACACCGGCATCCACATCGACCACTACGCCGAGATAGGCTTCGCCGGCTTCGTCGGCATCGTCGACTCGATCGGCGGCGTGGACATGTGCATCGAGCAGGACGTCAAGGACAAGGACTCCGGCCTCGACCTCAAGGCCGGCTGCCAGAACCTCACCGGCACCCAGGCCCTCGCCTTCGTCCGTCAGCGCCACCAGATGGCCGACCAGGACCTCGGCCGCATGCGCAACCAGCAGAAGTTCCTCGGCGCCCTCGCCAAGCAGGCCGCCTCCCCCCTCACCGTGCTCAACCCGTTCACCTTCTACCCGCTGGTGGACTCCGGCCTCGGCACCCTGATCGTCGACGACGACGCCGGTCTGACCGACCTCGGCTCCCTCTTCCTCGCGATGAAGGACGTCAACGGCGGTGACGGCAGGAGCATCACCGTCCCGATCGCCGACCCGAACTACCGCACCAACACCGGTGAGTCCGCGGTCAAGTGGGACACCGCCAAGGCCAAGCAGGTCTTCGACGCCTTCAAGAACGACACGGCGGTCCCCGAGTTCAAGTGACCGCTCCCGGGTCCGGGTGACCGGCAGACGTGACGCCGGGTGACCGCACGGACACAATGGGTGGATGTCTCTCGTCACCGCGCTCATCTACCGCCGCCGCCACCGCCTCCTGGGCCGCCTGGTCCAGGAGGCGCTCGCCCTGTACGGGGTGGAGGTGCCCGCGGCGGTCGACATCGGGCCCGGGCTGGCGGTGTTCCACCGCGGCTTCGGCACCGTCCTGCACCCGTACACCACGCTCGGCGCCGGTGTGACGCTCTACAACGGCGTGACGATCGGCCGGGCCGACCCGTGGGTGCCGCAGGAACTCAGCGCGATGCGGCGGGTGGTGGTCGAGGACGGCGCGGTGCTGTGCGCGGGCGCCAAGGTGGTGTGCAAGGCGGGCGTGCTGACCGTCGGCGCCGGCACCGTCGTCGGCGCCAACGCCGTCCTCACCCGCTCCACCGGCCCCGGCGAGATCTGGGCGGGCGTCCCGGCCCGCAAGGTGGGTGTACGCGAAGGGGTCTGGGCCCCGGCCGCCACTCCCTGACCGCACCCCGCGCCCCGGGCCGGCCCGCACGGGACGGTCGGCATGCGGCGGGGCGGGCCCACCCCAGCGGACCCGCCCCGATCACCGGACGCGGCCTCGGACCCGAGGCCCGGGGTCACTTGATGTAGACGCTGGCCCCGAACTCGAAGGTGCGCTCCTCGCCCGGGCGGACGATGCCCAGCACCCGGCCCCGGCAGTCCGCGTGCTCGTAGACGTAGGCGACCTCGTTGGTGTCGTTGGTGACCGACAGCGGCCAGCGCTCGCTGTCGTAACAGCCGCTCGGGTTCTGGTACCGGTGGCCGCTGACGTACAGGTTGCCCGACGCGGCGAGGGCGGCGGCGGGGACGGCCAGGGCCATCGCTCCGGCCGCGGCGAGGGTGGCGCACACGGTTGCGAGACGTCGCATGGTCGATACCTCCGGGGAAGGGGTGACGAAGGAACGGGGGCTCCCGTCTTCGTGGCAGTCCGTACCCGGGTCGCCACGTTCCGAAAGCACAGGTCACCCGCACGCGCATCTCGAACCCGGGGACGTACGGCCGACCGGCCCACCGGCGGCGCCCAGCCAGTGCCCAGGCGGTGCCCAGCCCGTGCCCAGGGAGGGATTACCGGCTGGTCCGTATGCAATTCACCAAAACGGGGGAATTGCTTATCCAGAAGTTTGCCGAGTTCCCGGGTGACCGTCCGGACGGCCAATCGGCCTAACCCTCCACCTGTGCGGGGAATGTGAACTTCCATTCGATTTTTCGTGCGGTTCCAGTGTGTCGTCCGCGTGTTCACACGCCGAAACACGGTCCCCACCTGCGGATTCACCAATTCGGCCGAGTGGCCGACTCCCCCAGGCCAATGGTCGGGATGGATGATGAGAATTTCCTTTGGTCTCGCCATTTCCGCATCCGCGCACGCCCGGGGCGAGTCATGGTGAATGGGCGCGGCATCCGTCCGACTACCCCCATCGAGATCGTCGCGCGCTGCCGCTCCCGTGCGGGGGAACGGCTCATCCGCGTCGTCATTCTGTACACGGATCTGAGGAAGAAACTCCTATGGACGCACACGAGAACACGGGCGGGGCGGGCACCTTGCGCCGACCCGCGCCGGGCCGTGCAGCCGGCTGGCCGGTGGCCGAAGCGCCGGAGCCCCGCAGCCTGCTGGACATCCTCGCCAGAACCGCCGGAACCCACCCGCACGCGCCGGCGCTGGACGTCGGCGGAACGGCCCTCGACTACCGGGCGCTGCTGCACGAGGTCGAGCGGTTCGCCGACCGGCTGGCCGCGCACGGCATCGGCACCGGCGACCGGGTGGGCGTCCGGGTCCCCTCGGGCACCGCCGACCTGTACGTGGCGATCCTGGCCGTGCTGCGGACCGGCGCCGCCTACGTCCCGGTCGACGCCGACGACCCGGACGAGCGGGCCGAGTTGATCTGGCAGGACGCCCGGGTCTGCGCGGTGATCGGTGCGGGCAGGCAGCTGACCGCCGATCTGCGGTGCGCGCCCGGCGGCCGGCCCGGACGCCCCTCCCCCGCCGACGACGCCTGGATCATCTTCACCTCCGGCACCACCGGCCGGCCCAAGGGCGTCGCGGTCACCCACCGCTCGGCCGCGGCCTTCGTGGACGCCGAGGCCCGGATCTTCCTGCGGGAGCGCCCGCTCGGCCCCGGCGACCGGGTGCTGGCCGGTCTCTCCGTCGCCTTCGACGCCTCCTGCGAGGAGATGTGGCTGGCCTGGCGGCACGGCGCCTGCCTGGTGCCCGCGCCCCGCTCGCTGGTCAAGGCCGGGACGGACCTCGGCCCGTGGCTGGTCGAGCGCGGCATCACGGCGGTCTCCACCGTGCCCACCCTGCTGGCGCTCTGGCCCGACGAGTGCCTGGACGCCGTCCGGCTGGTCATCGTCGGCGGCGAGGCCTGCCCGGCCGAGCTGGTCGAGCGGCTGGCCGCGCCCCACCGCGAGTTCTGGAACACCTACGGCCCCACCGAGACCACCGTGGTCGCCACCGCCGCCCGGCTGCTGCCCGGCGAGCCGGTGCGGATCGGCGCCCCGCTGGACGGCTGGGAGATCGCCGTGGTGGACGCCACGGGCCACCCGGTGGGCTGGGACGAGACCGGCGAGCTGCTGATCGGCGGCGTCGGCACCGCCCGCTATCTGGACCCGGCCAAGGACGCCGAGAAGTTCATCGCGCATCCGCGGCTCGGCAGCGCCCGGGTGTACCGCAGCGGCGACCTCGTCCGCAACGACCCGCGCGGCCTGGTCTTCGTCGGCCGCGCCGACGAGCAGGTCAAGCTGGCCGGCCGCCGGATCGAGCTCGGCGAGGTGGACGCCGCGCTCCAGGCGCTGCCCGGGGTCCGGGCGGCCGCCGCCGCGGTGCGGACCACCCCGGCCGGGGGCCAGCTGCTGGTCGGGTACCTGGTACCGGGCCCGGGCGGCACGCTCGACCTCGCCGCCGCCCGCCGCACCCTGCTGGAGCGGCTGCCGCAGTCCCTGGTACCGGTGCTGGCGGTGCTGGACGACCTGCCCACCCGCACCTCCGGCAAGGTCGACCGGAACGCGCTGCCCTGGCCGCTCGCCCCGGCCGGCCCGCAGCCGGAGGCCGGGCCCCGCCCGGACGGCACGGCCGGCTGGCTGGCCGGGCAGTGGGAGGCGCTGCTCGGCCAACCCGTGGGCGCCGACGGCGACTTCTTCGCCCTGGGCGGCACCAGTCTGGCCGCCGCCAAGCTGGTCTCCGTGCTGCGCGCCCGTTACCCCGACGTCTCGGTCGCCGACCTCTACGCCCACCCCACCCTGCCCGGTCTCGCGGCCCGGCTGGACGAGCTGGGCGGCGGTCCGCACGAGGAGCGCCGGGTGCGCCCCACCCCGCTGCGCGCGGGTCTCTGGCAGACCCTGGTGCTGGCCGCGCTGTTCACCCTCGGCGGGCTGCGCTGGGTGCTGGCCCTGGCCGCGCTCGACAACCTGACCGGGGGCAACCTGACCTGGGCCCCGAAGACGTCCTGGTGGCTCGTCATCACCGGGCTGCTGCTGCTCTCCAGCGCGCCCGGCCGGATGGCGCTCGGCGCCGGTACCGCCCGTCTGCTCACCGCCGGTCTGCGGCCCGGGAGTTACCCCCGGGGCGGCGCCGTCCACCTGCGGGTGTGGACGGCCGAGCGGGCGGCGGTCGCGTTCGGGGTGGCCGGTCTCTCCGGCACACCGTGGGCCCGGCACTACGCGCGGGCCCTGGGCTGCGAGGTCGGCGAGGGCGTGGATCTGCACACCCTGCCGCCGGTGACCGGCCTGGCCCGGCTGGGCGCGGGCTGCACCGTCGAGGGCGAGGTCGACCTGGCCGGCTGGTGGCTGGACGGCGATGTGCTGCACCTCGGAACGGTGGAGATCGGCGAGGGCGCCCGGATCGGCACCCGGTCCACCCTGATGCCCGGCGCCCGGGTCGGGGCCGGTGCGGACATCGCCCCCGGCAGCTGCGTCCTGGGCGTCGTCCCGGCGGGCGGGTTCTGGCACGGCTCCCCCGCCCGGCCCAGCACCGAACCGCGCCCGGCCTGGCCCGCGCCGAACGGGCCGCGGCTGCGCCGCCGCGCCCGTTCCCGCCGCTGGGACCTGGCGTACGGGCTGGGGCTGCTCGGCCTCGGCCTGCTCCCGGTGGTCGCCGCCGCCCCCGCGCTCGTCCTGCTCTACTCGATCATCGACGGTGACCGCACGCTCGGCGGCGCGCTGATCCAGCTCCTGCCCGCCAGCGTGCTGCTGACCGTGGTGACGGTCGCCTGCTACGCGGGACTGGTGGCGCTGCTGGTCCGGCTGTTCAGCCGGCCGATCCGGCCCGGCTTCCACCCGGCGCACGGCAAGGTGGCCTGGTGCGTCTGGGCGGTCAGCCGGCTGACCGACACCGCGCGCCGCTCGCTCTTCCCGTTCTACGCGAGCCTGTTCACCCCGGTCTGGCTGCGGATGCTCGGCGCCAAGGTCGGCCGCCGGGTGGAGGCCTCCACCGTGCTGGCGCTGCCCGGGCTGATGCAGGTGGACGACGGCGCGTTCCTGGCCGACGACACCCTGATCGCGCCGTTCGAGCTGCGCGGCGGCTGGCTGCGGGTCGGCCCGGCGCGCGTCGGGCGCCGCGCGTTCGTGGGGAACTCCGGCATCGTCGGCCCCGGCCGCACCCTGCCCGACCACGCCCTGGTCGGCGTCCTCTCGGACGCGCCGGTGCGCAGCCAGCCCGGCTCCTCCTGGCTGGGCCGCCCCGGTTTCGCCCTCCCCCGGGTGGCGGACGCGGGCGAGGACAGCCGCACCTACAACCCGCCGCGCCGGCTGGTGCTGGCCCGGGCGGCGGTGGAGCTCTGCCGCTTCATCCCGCTGGCGCTCGCCGTCGTCCTCGGCAACCTGGTCTTCGGTGCGCTCCAGGAGCTGCGGGACCGCTACGGGCTGGCCGTCTCGCTGGCCGGTGGCGGCGTGGTGCTGATCGCCGCCGCGATCGCCGCCTGCCTGGTCACCACGGTGGCGAAGTGGCTGCTGGTCGGGCGTTTCAAGGCCGCCGAGCACCCGCTCTGGTCCAGCTTCGTCTGGCGCAACGAGCTGTACGACACCTTCGTGGAGGATCTCGCCATGCCGTGGGGCGGTCAGACGCTGACCGGCACGCCGTACCTCAATTTCTGGCTGCGGAGCCTGGGTGCCGAGATCGGCCGCGGGGTCTGGTGCGAGACGCACTGGCTGCCGGAGAGCGACCTGGTCGCGGTCGAGGCGGGCGCGAGCGTCAACCGGGGCACGGTGCTGCAGACCCATCTGTTCCACGACCGGGTGATGCGGCTGGACGCCGTGCGGCTGCGGGCGGGCGCCACCACCGGCCCGCACAGCATCGTGCTGCCGGGCTCGACGCTGGGCGCCGGCACCACGGTCGGGCCCGCCTCGCTGGTGATGCGCGGTGAGAAGGTCCCGGACGGGGGGCGCTGGCTGGGCAACCCGATCGCCGCCTGGCCGGCGGCCGCGGCCACCGCCGCGGCCGTGGCGGAACCGCCGGAGACGCCGCGTCGGGCCGCGGCGGAGGCGGAGTACGTCAGGGTGCGGTAGTCGTCACGGACGGCAGGGCGCACCGGGTGTCGGCCGCCGTACGCGTTCCTCGCGTACGGCGGCCGACGGCGTTCCGGGGCGGCCGGGGCCGGTCGCCGGGCCGGTCGCGGGCGGCCCTGGTCATCGGGCGGGGCCGTCAGGACGCCGGGCTCTCCGCGCCCTCGACGTCGGCGAGCAGTTTGCGCAGGAGCCCGTCCAGGGCGGCCCGTTCCTCGTCCGAGAGGGCGGAGAGCAGCGCGGTCTCGTTGGCCGCGTGGTCGGTGAAGGCGGCGTCCACGAGGGCGCGGCCGGCCGCGGTGAGGGCGATGCGGACGCTGCGCCGGTCCGCCGGGTCGGTGCGGCGTTCCACCAGGCCCGCCGATTCCAGCCGGTCGATCCGGCTGGTCATGCCGGCCCGCGACATCAGCAGCAGCGCGGCGAGTTCGGAGGGCATCAGTTCGTACGGGGCGCCGGAGCGGCGCAGGGTGGCGAGGACGTCGAACTCGCCGCGCTGGAGACCGTGTTGCTTGAACACCTCTTCGACCGCCCGGCCCGCGAGCAGCGCGAAGCGGCCGAGGCGGCCGACGGTGCCGACCGCCGCCAGGTCGAGGTCCGGGCGCTCCCGGCTCCACTGGTCGAGCATGACGTCCACGTGATCCATAGGGGCATATTATTCGATGGGAGATAGTTAGACGTAGTACTATCAGCCAGGGAACTATCGGAGCGCTCACTGTGGGGAGAGGCCAATGACGTTGATCGGACCGGAAGCCGTGGTGGTGCGGGGCGACGAAGCCGAGACCGTCGGAATGCTCGGCGGCAAGGGGCGGCTGCTGGCGGACTCCAGCGCCACCGGCGGCGCCCTGAGCACCCTGCGCGTCACGCTGGGACGCGGAAAGGACGGCGCCACTCCGCACTACCACGGGGGTTCCTCGGAGCTGTTCTTCGTCGTCGACGGCTCGGCCCAGGTGCTGGTCGGGAACGAGGTGGTCACCGCCCGGAGCGGCGACCTCGTGGTGGTGCCGCCCCATCTGCCGCACGCCTTCGCGGCGGCGCCGGACTCCGGGGCGGACCTGCTGATCGTGATCACCCCCGGGGTGGAGCGCTTCGACTACTTCCGCCTGCTGGAGCGCATCCGCGCGGGCGAGGCGACGGTCGAGGAGCTGCTCGCCAAGCAGGACCTCTTCGACAACCACTTCCTGGAGTCGCCGAGTTGGCGCGACGCCCGGGAGGAAGCCGCCCGGTCCGAGCCGTAGACCGCCCGGCACCGGGCCCGGCCCGACAACAGGGGAGGAACCCCGTGACCGACACCCGCACCATCACCAACCCGCCCGGCCTGCACGACCCGACGCCGTTCGGCTACAGCCACGCCGCCTCCGCGCCCGGCGAACCGGTGTTCATCGGCGGCCAGTACGCCTCCGACGCCACCGGCCAGGTCGTGCCCGGCGACTTCGCCGCCCAGGTGGAGCTCGCCCTCGCCAACCTGCGCACCGCGCTCGCCGGGGTCGGCCTCGGCTTCGAGCACGTCGTCCGGCTCGGCTCGTACATCGTCGACCACGACCTGGAGAAGCTGGCCGTCCTCGGCAGGGCCCTGGCCGGGGCCTGGGGCGACCGGCTGCCCGCGCAGACGCTCAGCGGGGTCGCCTCGCTCGCCCTGCCGGGGATGCTCTTCGAGATCGACGCGGTCGCGGTCCGGCCGGCGGCGGCGGGCTGACCCGCCCACGCGAAGGGGTCCCACCGGTCGGTGGGACCCCTTCGCCGTGCCGCCCTGGTCGGCCCGGCGTCGTTCGAGTCGGCGCAGACCGCTCACATGGCCCGGGTCGCCGCGCGCAGCCGTCGTTCCACGGCGCCGGGGTCGTCGCTGAGGAACAGCACCCGCAGGGACGGGCCCACGTCGGTGGCGGCCGTGTCGAGGACCTGGAGCAGGATCGTCAGCTCGCGGACCGGCTCATCGACGAGGACGGCCTCGGCGCCGCTCACCAGGATCAGCAGCCCGGCCGGGTCCGACTGCCGGGGCGGGTAACGGGTGTCGGCGAGGCATTCCTCGAAGGCGTCCCAGTTGTGGCCGAAGTAGGCCGGGAACGCCAGGGCTTTGGCCCACTCGTTGAACAACTCCGGTTTGGTCCGGCAGAGTTCGCCGCGTACGCGGTGCGAGTGGACGGCGCCGCTGGTGCACGGGTCCGCCAGGCCGGCCCACGGACGGCCCGGCAGGAGGTCCCACCGGGCGGCCGCGAGCAGGTCCAGCGGGGTCGGGTCGGTCATGCGATGGCGCCCGTACGGTCGCGGAGGGCGGTGGTGGCGGTCAGCATCCGCCCGCGATCTCACGGAAGTTGTCGTAGTGGTCGTCGGTGTACCAGACCTGCCGGGTGTCCTCGTCGCGGATGATCCGCTCGGCGTCGCGGTGGGTGGTCGGGGTGGGACGCGGGTTGACATCGTACTCGTGGTACTGGCCACCGGCCGGGAGGTCGCCGCTGCGGTTGCCGTACGGGTTGCCGCCGCGGATGTACTCGGGGCCGGGGATCCGGTAGTCCACCGGCCTGGCGGTGGTGGGCCAGTCGAGGTCGCGCCAGATGGCGCAGGCGCGGCCGACCTGCGCCGGGAGGTCCTCCACCGACAGCGGCGGGTAGATGGCGTCGGCGGGTGCGAGGACTGTGGCGACAGCGGGCGCGGCCGAGGCGGGCAGCGCGGCCGCCGCCGGGAGGGCGGCGAGGGCGAGGGAGAGCACCAGCGCTGCCTTGGCCAGTCGGCCGGCCCGGACGGGGAACGTGGTCATACGGGGGTACCTGCCTTGGGATGGAGGTGGGTTGAGGCCGAGAGAAGGAGTACCGCGCGGGGGTGAAAGCCGGTGGGCGACCACGCCGCGCTCAACGGGCTACCACCCGACCGGGTGATGGGCGGGACACCGGTGACTTCGGCCTGCCACTCCGGGAGACCTCGCTCCCCGGGGGCCGGGGCAGGGTGACGCCTCGCCTTCGGAACGGGGGGGCGGGCGGGATCACCGGAGGCGACCGTCCGGCTGCGGGGAACAGCGGTGCCCCTCGTGGGAGCGTCGGAGACCTGGCGGTTTCCAGACGAATGAGTCCGAAGTCAGGGCTTCAGCGGCGGTCGCCGAGACTGGCGACCACGGCGTCCAGTCGACCCATGGTGTGGGCCACGCCGAGCCCGTCCATGTAGTCGCGGACATGCGGACCCGGAGCACCAGGAGGCCGGGAACGCTGAAGGTCTGGCCGGTGGTGGCCACGGTCCCGGTGACGACCTGCTCGACGGTGATCACCTCGGGGTCGGTGCTCTCGTGCACGGCGACTTCGTGGATCTCCCTCGGCTGCACCGGGCTCGCGCCCCAGGCCGCCCGGTAGCCCGCGCGGACCTCTTCGCTCCCCTGGTAGCGCGCGGGCATGCCGGGGGACAGGAACGGGAACTCGTGGACGGCGTCGACCGCGTACAGATCGGCCAGGTCGTCCGCGGACTTGTCCAGCATCGCCCGCTGGTAGCGGGCCAGGACCTCACGAGGGCCGGGGCTGGTGGAGGTTGTGTCCGGCATGGCGGTCGGGCTCCGTTCGGTCAACGCGCGGCCGGGCTCATACGAGCGACAGGCCGGGACTTCGGGCGTACGGACGTGGCGAAGGCCCCCAAGATCCGGTTGTGACGCCCGACTTGGAGACCCTCTTGACCCCACTTTATGTGAAGGCCGGCGACGGGACCGGAGGAACTCGACGGACGGGACGACCACCCCGGCCCAGCGACTCCGAACTCATCCACCTGGCGGCGAACCGCCCCTGCCCGGCTACTGGCTCCGTGTCTCCTGCCGGCAGGAGGTGATGAACCGCAGCAGGTGTTCATTGACCAGGCCGGGGCGGTCCAGGTTGAGTCCGTGGCCGGCCCGTTGCACGATCTCGGCCCGGACTCCCGGGATCAGCGCGGTGACCCTCTTGAGGGCCTGGCGCGGCCGGAGGAGGGCGCTGCGGCTGCCCAGCAGGACGAGGGTGGGCAGCTCGATGGAGCTCAACTCCGCGTCGGTGAACGGCCTGGCCGCGGGGCGGGTGTTCGGCTTGTAGGTCCGCATGCCCAGCATCAGGGGGGCGATCATCTCGGGCGGTGAGCCGAGTGCGGGGTTGGCGAGCAGGCGCCCCAGCGCGGGGCGGAAGCGCCGTGGGGCGAGCATTCCGAACAGGCCCCCGATCATGTGCGCGTAGAACCGGGCGGGGACCTTCTCGATGCCGCCCGGGTCCAGCGGTGCGATCGAGGCGAGGCGCTCGGGTGCGTGGACGGCCTGATTGAGGGCCAGCCACCCACCGTAGGACAAGCCGACCAGGTGGATCTTTTCCAGTCCGAGGCCGGCGAAGACCTCGCCGAGCCAGGCGGCGTTCTCCCTGGATCCCGTTGCGACGGCGCGCTGAACGCTGCGGCCGGGGTCGTCCAGCGTGTCGATCGCGTAGACCGGGTGGTGCCCGCCCAGGGCGGCGATCTGCGGGTACCAGTTGGACGCGTGTCCGGCGTGGCCGTGCAGCAGCACGATCGGTTCGCCGGTCCCGGGCCCGTAGTGGTGGACGTGGACGGTGCCGTAGGCGGTTTCGACATCGAGTTCCCGGCGGGGGCGCGGCCACAGTTCCATCGCCCGGTCGTATGCCTCAAGGAACTTCGTCCGGGCTTCCTCGCTGACGAAGTGTCCGACGCCTGTCCTGGTCATGATCCCTCCCGGTGCACGAAACAACAGGGCTTGATGGTATGTTTGTACCATAAAAATATTCGAAGGAGGTCCGGTGCCGAAGCTGGTGGATCACGAGGAGCGGCGAGCCCACATCATCGACGCCCTGCTCCGCACGGCGGCGGACACCGGGCTGCATGCCGTCACCATGCGGTCCGTCGCGATCGAGGCGGGCGTCTCGGTGCGGCTCGTGCAGTACTACTTCGACACCAAGGAACAACTCCTGCTCGCCGCGATGACCCGCCTGGCCGTGCGCATGGGCGAGCGGGTCCGCGACCGGGTGAGGACGGCCGGGCCCTCGCCGGCTCCGCGCGACATCGTCGAGGCGGTCCTGCTCGAAGCCGTACCGACCGACGAGGAGAGCCGGACCTTCCACCTCGTCCACACCGAGTACGCGGTGCTCTCCGTCACCGACCCCGCACTCGCCGGCCAGTCGTTCCTCGCGGCGCCCAACGAGATGGAGGACTTCCTGGCCGGCCTCCTGACCGACGCCCGACAGGCCGGCGACACCGATCCGCGGCTGGACGCCCGCCAGGAGGCCGTCGTCCTCATGGCGGCCTCGGCCGGCCTCGGCCTCAGCGTCCTGCTCGGGCAGCGGACGGCGGACGACGCGACCGCCGTCCTGCACTACCACCTCGGTCGGCTCTTCCCCGGTTCGCAGGCCTCCGACGGCCGTGGCACAACAGCCATGTGAATCGAAGCGATCTGCGGCTGCGCCGCGTGGGCGCGAGTGACCAGAAGCGATGCCGTAGGCCGGCAGCCGGGCCGGAAGACCCCGGCTGCCCGCCCGTTCGGACGGTGGGTCAGACCATGGCGAGCCGGTCCACCAGCAGCTCCACCCTCCGCTCGGCGTCCGCCGGCGGCAGCCGTCCCGCCCGGGTCAGGGTGGCCAGCCCGTGCAGGGCCGCCCAGAACACCTCGGTGAACAGTGCCGGGTGGACGCCGTCCCCGGCGACCTCGCCGAGGCTTTCCAGCAGGGCGGCGAAGGCGTCCTTCAGCGGCTCCGGGGTGTCCTCGTGTGCGAACGCCAGGCCGCCGTCGAGCTGGAACATGGCGTCGTAGACCGCCGGGTTGCGCTCGGCGAAGTCGAGGTAAGTGCGGGCGAGGGCGGTGACCCGGGTGCGAGGGCCGTCCGCGGCGGAGGTCGCGGCCCGCAGCGCCGCGGCCATCTCGGCGGCGCCCTCGAGGGCGACGGCGCCGATGATCTCGCGCTTGCCGCGGAAATGGCTGTAGAGGACGGGCTGGCTGTATTCGATGCGCTCGGCGAGCCGGCGGGTGGTGACCGCGTCCCAGCCCTGCTGCTCGGCGAGTTCGCGGGCCGTTGCCACGATGAGGCGTTCGCGCTCCGCCCGTTCGCGCTGCTTGCGTTCCTGTACCGACATGACTCGATCCTAGCATCGCTAGACAAGCAAGCGGCAGCAGAGCTAGCGTTGCCTCATCAGCTAGCATCACTAGATGCCAGGAGGGGTCATCATGCTCAACGCACTCGAGGTGTTCACCACCGTGGTCGTCGGCCTGATGGTGGGGGTGGAGTTCTCCGTCGCCTTCGTCATCAACCCGATCCTCAACGCACTCCCCGGTGACAGTGGCCAACTCGGCCGCGCCCACGGGGCCCGGATGCTCGGCGCCGTGATGCCGGTCTGGTACATCGGCTCGCTCGTCCTCGTCGCGGTCTGGGCCATCGCCGGATGGCACCACCACGGCACCGGCCTCGTCGTCACCGCCGCCGCGCTGCTGATCCTCAGCGTGATCATGTCGCTCCTGCTGCTCGTCCCGATCAACAACCGGGGCAAGACGTGGACCCCCGAGAACCGGCCCGAGGACTGGAAGGAGCAGACGAACCGCTGGAACCGCTTCCACTACGTCCGCGTTGCCGTCATCATCGCCGCCTTCGCCCTGCTGGCCGCCGCCCTCGTCTGAGCCCGCGGGCCAAGACCGCGCAGGTGGTGGCACTTCCTCTACTCCGCGGGCGGTGGCCGACGATTCGCACGGATCCACACCGCCCGCGGAACCCAGGACCCCCTCTACCGGAGGTTCTGCCTCTATCGTGATCGCGACTTCCGCGAAAGCCAGGTCGTTCGAGAACCCCGGGCGACGCCTACGGAGTTGTCGAGGACGCCGACAGCGCCGACACCTTCATCCCGCCCGGCGAGGAACTGGAACCACAGACGCAAGCGTGACCGAGCGCTGTCGCCTTTCGCCTTCACGGCCCGTCACGTGGGTGCCGACTACCGTGATGCAGGGCCTCGGGCTCCATGTCGCTTTCTCCGCTGTCGCGTCATGACGATGGCAGTCCTGACGCCCTGGCTCACTCCGTCACGGGCAGGCACTCGGCGAGCAGGTCGACGACGTCGCGCCAGGCCCGTTGCGCGTGCCGCGGGTGGTGGCCGACGCCGGGGAGCACGGTCTGGTCGACCGGCGGGTGGTGGAAGGCGTGCTGGGCTCCGCCGTAGACCACGAGGCGCCAGTCGACGCCCGCGGCCTGCATCTCGGCGGCGAAGGCGTCCCGTTGCCCGGCGGGCATGATCGGGTCCTCCGATCCGACCCCGGCCCACACGGGGCAACGGATGCGCGCCGCCTCGCCCGGTCGGCCCGTGGTCAGTGCGTTGACCGTCCCGATCGCCCGCAGGTCGACGCCGTCGCGCCCGAGTTCCAGCGCGATGGCGCCCCCGGTGCCGTAGCCGATGGCGGCGATCCGGTCGGGGTCGGTCCGCGGTTCGGCACGCAGCACGTCGAGTGCCGCGTGGCCGATGCCCCGCATCCGGTCGGGGTCGGCGAGCAGCGGGGTCACGTGCGCCAGCATCTCCTGCGGGTCGGTGAACCAGCGCCCGCCGTTGATGTCGAAGGCCAGTGCCACGTAGCCCAGTTCGGCGAGGGCGTCGGCCCGGCGGCGCTGGAAGTCGTTCAGGCCCGGCCCCTCGGGCCCGATCAGGACTGCGGGCCGGCGATCGGCACCGGCGGGGAGCGCGAGGTGCCCGATCATCGTCAGGCCGTCGGCCGGGTATTCGACCGTGTGTGTGGTGACTGTCGTCATGAGACCGGACTGTAGTGATGGTCGGGCCCGGTCGGGCCGGTCTTCGCCGTCGGCGGAACGGCGCGGGTGTGGGCCCGTGGGTGGGCGCGGTGGAAGGCTCTGGTTCCGGCGGAGAGCACACGGGCGAGGTCATCGTCCGCACCTCCCCGGCGAAGCGCGCCAAGTTCCTCCAGGGCGTCGAGGCCGGCGAGTTCGGCCACCACGCCGACCCGGACGCCTGACCCGCACCACCACGAGCACCGCGTCATGAGCCGATCCGCCCGGCTCCGCCATGGCCGTCGGGGCCGGGCGGACGACCGGCGGGCCCCTCGTGGGGCGAGGGGCCCGCTCGACCGGGTGGATCAGACGGGTATGCCGCGGGTGGTGGCTCGGGTCGCGGGCTTGGGGTCGTCGGTGGCCGCCTCCTCGACGTCGTGGACCTTGAGGGCGGTGATGACGCCGAGGACGACGGTGAGGATGGCGAGGGCGAGGAGGACCGCGAAGGCGGTGGCGACGAGGAAGTCGGCGGTGCCGGGCCTCATCGGCGGATTCCGAGGACGCGGGTGCCGAGGTGGGCGGCGAGGCCGTGGAGGAGCTCTTCGGCCTGGTCGCGGGTGAGCGGGAAGGCGAGCTGTTCGCCGGGGCCCGCGTGGACGTCGAGGTCGACGGCCAGGCGGAGCTGGACGGTGGCGTCGGGGACGTGTTCGACGGTGAGGTAGGGGACGGTGGTGCGCTCGACGTGCACGGCCTGGGTGGTGGCGAGGGGGATCACGACTCCCACGGGTCACCGCCCCGCCCGGCGTCGAGGAGGAGGTTCAGGAGGTTGAGGAGAGTGGTGGAGGGCGCGGTGCCGAAGTTGACGAGGACCCGGCCGTCCATGGTCCGGTCCGTGCTGGCGGACGGGAAGATGATGCCGAACTTGCGTCCGCGCTCGTGGACTTCGGCGATCAGGCTGGTGATCTGGGCCTCGGTGTAGACGCGGGTGCGCGGGTCGGTGGGCTTGATCGGGTGGCGGCCGCGGTTGTCGTTCACGCGGCGGCGTCCAGCTCGAACCAGACGATTTTGCCGTTCTTGCGGGGCGTGGTGCCGAAGCGGTGGGTGAGCTCGCGGACCAGGTGCAGGCCCCGGCCGGACTGCGCGTACGGGTCGGTGGGTTCGTGCGGCTCGGGCAGCACGGGGTTGTCGTCGCTGACGCAGACGCGCAGGCTGCGGCCTTCGAGGAGGAGGATGACGACGGTCGGCGCGGGGCTCCCGCCGTGCTTCCACGCGTTGAAGTACAGCTCGTGGAGGGCGAGTTCGGCGTCGTAGATGGCGTCGTCCGGCCATCCGGCGAGGGACATCGCGTCACTCAGCTCCGCGCGGGCAGCGGACCAGTCGGGCGGTTCGGGCAGGTTGAAGGCACGCATGGGAGACCTCCGTGGGGGTTTGGGATGAGTGCGCGTCGGCGGGCTCATCGCCGTGAGCCAGGCCAGGGCGTGACTGGTTGAGGCCACGCGTGGCTGCTCTGCGGTGCCTGGGCAGCAGGTACCTACCGCCCTTGAAGCAGGCATTACTGACGGTGCATCGGGTGCCGACGGAGACTGACGCTACAGCAAGAGTCCCGCATGTGAGACTCATACGCCCAAACATCACCCGTAAGTGGTGACTAGGAGACTCTTGGTGGACCAAAGCTCCCGCCACGCGGCACACTTGCCTCACATCACGTAAGGACGGAACCAATGCCGCCACGCCGACACCCGACGCTGAGGCAACGCCGACTCGGCGCCGAGCTGCGCAGGATCCGCGAGGCTGCGGCACTCAGTGGTCCCCAGCTCGCCAAGATTCTTGACATTGATGTGAGCCAGATCAGCCAGATGGAGAACGGAAAGGCTGGCGTCAGTCGCCAGAGGATCCGAGCAATCGCTGGAGCCTGCAAGTGCCTCAACGATCCACTCATCTACGCACTGGGCAACATGACACAGGACCGGACGAAGGGTTGGTGGGAGGAGTATCGCGGCCTGCTTCACAGCACCTTCCTCGAATCAGCCGAACACGAAGACTTCGCTGCGGGGTCCATGAAGGTATGGTCGACAACATTCCTTCCAGGACTGTTGCAGACCGGCGACTACGCAAAGGGGGTGTTCGGTCGGAAAATCCCAAGCCTCACGGTCCATGAGATCGACCTGCACACTGCCTTCCGAACGCAGCGCAGAAGCATTCTTATGCGGAACCCACAGAAGAAGATCGAGGCATACCTCAACGAGTCATGCCTCCACACGCGGTTCGGCGGCACCAGCGTGCTGCGGCAGCAACTGAACTGCTTGATCGAGGACTCCCATCGGGAGAACATCAGCATCCGCGTGGTCCCCTTCACCGTTCACACCCACCCAGGGCCCACCGAGAGCTTGATCTACAGCTTCGGCGACATTCCCGAGCTTGACACAATTGAAATTGACACCTCTCGAGGCCCCGCTTTCTTCGATTCCCCAAACGAGCTTGAGAGCTATCGAGCCATCTTCAACCGCATCGAGATGGCAGCCCTCAGCGAAGAGGAGTCGCGCAACCTAATCAGCGAGACGGCTCAAAACCTGAAGGATTGAGATGTTGCAGACCGATTGGCAGAAGTCTTCCTTTAGTAGCGCCACCGACACCTGCATGGAAGTACGAACCGCGGGTGAGGTTGTCGAGCTACGAGAATCCGTCACCGGTGACGTCATCGTTCAGACCACTGCGGTGAAGTTCGCCAAGTTCCTCCAGGGCGTCAAGGCCGGCGAGTTCGACCACCACGCCGACTTCAACAGCTAGCCCGCGCCCACCCTGCGGCCCCTCACTCGTCCGAGTGAGGGGCCGCTTCACTTTGTGTATCACACTTGATTCACTACGCACGGTGGCCATAACGTTGCAGCACGCACAGGCCGCTGGGCTCGTGTGATTCCTTGGGCGCTTCATGCCCTGCCCCGCGAGATGCAAAGGATTAAAAGATGATCAGTTCCGACTGGCAGAAGGCTTCCTTCAGTAGCGCCACCGACACCTGCGTAGAGGTGCGCACCGCCGACGGCGTGGTCGAGATCCGCGAGTCCGACACGGCCGAGGTCATCGTCCGCACCACCCCGACGAAGTTCGCCAAGTTCCTCCAGGGCGCCAAGGCCGGCGAGTTCGACCACTACGCCGGCTTCAACAGCTGACCCGCGCCCGCCCTGCGGCTCCTCACTCGTCCGAGTGAGGAGCCGCTCCGTTTGTGTATCACCCTTGATTCACTACGCACGGTGGCTCTAACGTTGCAGCCCGCACCGGGCGCTGGGCTCGTGTGCTCCCTTGGGTGCTTCATGCCCGCCCCAACAACCTTGAAGGGTTAGGGATGTCCGGCATCAACTGGCAGAAATCCTCGTTCAGCGGCTCGGGCAACGACTGCGTGGAGGTGCGCACCGTCGACGGCATAGTCGAGATCCGCGAGTCCGACACGGTCGAGGTCATCGTCCGCACCTCCCCGACGAAGTTCGCCAAGTTCCTCCAGGGCGCCAAGGCCGGCGAGTTCGACCACCACGCCGATCCCAACGCCTGACCCGCACAACGCCCGTGGGCTCCTCACCAACCGGTGAGGAGCCCACGATCAACCCTCACCCCTCCTCGGAAAGGCGCAGCCCCGTCATGTCCGACGCCCCACCCCTCGACATGCTGCTCGCCAACGCCCTGAGCGCCACCCACTACGCCGTCTCCACCGCCTTCACCGCCCACGCCGAACGCCACCACCTCTCCACCCAACTCCCCTCAGCCCCGGATGACTTCGACTGGCCCCAGCTCGAACACTTCATCCACCATCTCGGCTTCGAGGCGGACGAGTCCGACGCCGTCCTCTCCCTCTATCGCCTCCTCACCGCCGTCCAGCGCATCGCCTACCGCGAAGCCGCCGGCCGCAACAGCACCTGGCACCCCACCCGCCTCCACCCCCGCCCCCACTGACACAGGAAGTCGGCCCCTCCGACTTCCCACTTCGTTCAGCTCCGGTAAGGGCCGCTCTACGGCAGCACCTCGTCGGCGCTGCGCGGTTCCGTGCGCTCCTGACGATTGAGCCGGTGACGCACGATGGAGGAGCGGCGGTAGACCTCCTTGCGCGCCCGCATGATGCTGCCGAGGGGCGCGTGTGCGGCCGTCACCCGCCACGGGGTGAAGGAGAGCGCGTCCATCCTCCTGAGGTTGTCCTCGTCCGAGATGTCCTGCTGCGGGAGGCGCAGCCTGGCCACGGTGACGAACGGGGACAGCTGCTCGGGCCACTCGACGGTGACGTCCTCGACCGGCATCCGGTCCAGGCCGGTGCAGAGCTGCACCTGGATGTCGAACGCGTACGGCCGGTCCCGCAGTTCGGAGACGAGAGCCGGCCGGAAGACCTCTGCCGCCGAGGTCAGGTCGAGGGTGCGCTGGACCACCGCGGCGGCGAAGCGGGGGTCGGGGGCGATCCGCACCTTGGCGATGTGGTCACCGTGCCGGACCGCGCCCATCGTCCAGTAGGTCGACAGCAGAATGTTCACCAGGGGCCGCTGTGCCACGGTGAGGAAGGCCAGGAACTCGTCCCACGCCCAATCGTCCTGGTCCAGCGTGCCCATGCCGGTCACGAAGTCGCGGTAGAAGCGATGCCGGCCGGGCGGCCCCGCGGCGAAATAGGTGGGCGCTTCGAGGAAGAGCTCCTGGATGAACAGGTAGTGCTCCACGGTGTTGCAGAAGAAGACCGGCGCGTTGATGAGCGCGTAGTCGAAGGTGCGGGTGTCGGGCTCGTCGTCCAGGAGGGTCGGGCCGCCGACGTCGAAGATCTTGAGCGCCAGTCCGGTCGCGCGGCCGAGTCGCGCGTCGGCTCCGGTATGCGGTGAGCCGTTGGAGAAGCGCAGCAGCGCGTCGTGCCGCCCTGGTGTCGCGTAGATGCCCTGTGCGTACTCGGCGGGGACCCCGTCGAGGATCTCGACTTCTCCCCTGACGAGTCCGTACCCCTTGGCGTGGGCGTCACGCACCGCAAGGCCGGTGCCCTCGGCTGTGACCGACTCGGTGATGTACCGCTCCGTCTTCCCGATCACTGTCCGGAGCTTGTCGTCGAAGTCGGGTTCGGCGACCTCGACGTCCGCGGTGTAGGGGATGAACCGTGATGACATGAGTCGACCACTTCTCATCGGCGGCTCCGCCCGTGAGAGCGGCGCCTGACGTTCGGAGCCGGAGCCGTACGACGCACACGGCCGCCGTCGGCCCGCGGGCTCGGCGATTGCCCGCAACCTCTGGTCACCACCAGCGTAGGCACGGCCGACAGGCTGCCGCGCGGTGAACACGGCCGCCCGGCTCGCCTGTTGTTGATGTCGCGCGGCCTGCCGAGGCGGTCGATGATGTCTGTGGAGGGGTTCTCCACCCGCCCGGCGCGCGTCCGGGTAGCTCACGGAGGAGTTTGGCGGGGGCGGCTCGGCCGAGCCCGGCCGGTCGGTTCATCCCTGATCGCCGCCCGGAGGACGCCATGGGCAAAGTTCTCGGTGATGTGCTGGGCCTGGCGGCCGGTGTCGCGATCAGCCCGCTCCCGATCATCGCCGTCATCCTGGTGCTGGTCACGCCACGAGGACGGCTCAACGGACCGCTGTTCACCATCGGCTGGATCGTGGGGCTCTCCGCGGTGGGCGCGGTGATGCTGGCGATCGGCGGGTCGGGCGGTGCCTCCACCGGGCACCAGCAGCCGGCGGCCTGGGTGGGCGGCCTCAAGACCGGGCTGGGACTGCTGCTTGTGCTGTTCGGTGTGCGGCAGTGGCGTCGGCGCCCCACCGCCGCCATGGAGGCGCAGCTTCCGAAGTGGATGGCGGCGATCGACCGCTTCACACCGATCAAGATCACCGGTCTCGGGCTGGCCCTGTCGGCGGCCAATGTCAAAAACGCCTCGCTGACCATCGCCGCAGCATCCTCGATCAGCGCGGCCGGGCTGCCCGTCGGGCAGCAGGTCGCATCGCTGGCGGTCTTCGTGGTCATCGGATCCCTCGGACTTCTGGCCCCACTCGCGGTCCTGCTGTTCGCGGGCGAGCGGGCGACGAGCGTGCTCAGCAGCTGGAAGGACTGGACCGCCCGGCACAACGCCGCCGTGATGGCGGCCCTGTTCTTCGTCCTCGGGGCGAAACTGCTCGGCGACGGCATCAGCATCCTCGTCTCCTGACCGCGCGGACGGCCGGTGACGGGAATTCCCACTTCCGGCGAATAGACCCCTCACTGGTTGCGGTTGCACGGTCGTTGGGACGGTCATACGTTGGCGAGGCACGAGGATTCGGACTCCGGGAACAGGCGCGAATAAGGAGGGACACCGATGGCTGCGACAGAGACAAGCCAGCCGGAGCGGCCAGGCCTGAAGGATGGGGTGTGCAGCGAATTCACCGTCTGTACCAAGATCAAGCCGGGCCACGCGGATGCGCTGCGCGAGACGCTCGCCAGTATCAGGAACGCGTTCGAGGCGAATCGAGCGGCGCTGCAACAGATCGGCACATTGCACGACGCGCGGCACGTGATATTCGACAACGACACACGGTTCATGTTCGCCAGCGTCTTCGACGGGTCCTGGGACACCTACATCGACGACTTCGCCACGACGGTCGTCGGGAATAACTTCGACAAGGTCTTTTCGCACTCGGAAGGATTCCCCGGCGTTGCCGACCCCAAGGCGAAGGAGTGGTTTGTCGCCCACCAGGCGCCTGCGCTCGCCTTCATCAGTTCCTACCCCGAACTCACCGTCAAACAGATCTGGAAGAACCAACGCGTGAGCGAGGCGTTCCAGGAAGTGCTCGACACCCCCGAGTTCCGGGCGGCGCTCGACAATCCGGCCAACGCGGCACTGCTGGCCACGCCGGCCTTCCAGAAGCTGCTCGACGAAGCCGCGGGCTGAGGCCTGCGAACAGCTCACGCCCTCCGCGGCCCGGCGCCCCGAAACAAATGCCGTGCTGGTGTCTCCCAGCCAGGCTATTACCCATGAAGACCTACCAGGGAGACACCGCAATCATGGACTCGGCGACAAGCAACAGCGTGCCCGGTGTGAGTCTCGATATCGACGACATCCAGAGTGGAGCGCTCCATCCCCGGCCGGCGCCGTACGTGGGCAGGTTCTTCTTCCTCCGCGTCGACGACCGCCATGCCGGGCGTGCCCTGCTGCGGTGGCTGCTCCCGGCGATCGGTGGTGGACTCCCCGGTGCCGACCCGAATCAAGACGCCTGGGTCGCCGTGGCCTTCACCTACCAGGGACTACGAGCCCTCGGGGTACCCCAGGACTCCCTCGACAGCTTTCCCCTCGCGTTCCAGCAGGGCATGGCGGCGCGCGCGGACGTGATCGGCGACACCGGCGAAAGCGATCCGGCCCATTGGGAGCCACCGTTCGGAAGCCCCGATGTTCATATCGTGCTGAGTGCGCTCTCACCCGATGGGGCACGTCTGGAGAACGCGCTGAAGCGAGCCCTCGCCGCCCAGAAGGAGCTGCCCGGTGTCGAGGTGATCTGGCAGCACGAGGTCCACCAGCTCCCCACCGGGCGCACCAACTTCGGCTTTCGCGACGGAATCAGCTATCCGAGCATCGAGGGAAGCGGCATCCCCGGCTCCAATCCCCGGGAAACCCCCGTCAAGGCCGGCGAGTTCATCCTCGGCTATCCCGATGAGACCGGCAATCTGCCGCCCATGCCGCGGCCGGAGGTCCTGGGGCGCAACGGAACCTACCTCGCCCTCCGCAAGCTCCACACCAAAGTGGCCGCCTGGCGCCAGTACTTGCGCGCGAACACCTCCAGCCCCGAGGAGGAGACGCTCCTGGGGGCGAAGATGATCGGGCGCTGGCCGAGCGGGGCGCCGCTGACCCTCTCCCCGGAGCACGATGACGCGGCCCTGGGCGCGGATCCGCGCCGCAACAATGATTTCCTCTACCGGAAAGACGACGACCGCGGCTTCAAGTGCCCTGCCAGTGCGCATATCCGGCGGGTGAACCCGCGCGATTCCACCATTGTCGGGGAGGCCCGGCTGCACCGCATCATCCGCCGCGGCACCAGCTACGGCCCGCCGCTGCCGGAGGGCGTGCTCGAAGACGACGGCGCCGACCGGGGCCTCATCGGGGTCTTCATCTGCGCCCACCTGGACCGGCAGTTCGAGTTCATCAAGTCCGAGTGGGTCAACGACGGCAACTTCATCGGGTACCCGGGCGAAAAGGACCCGGTGGCCGGCCATCACGACGGGACGGGCAGCGTCACCATCCCGGAGCGGCCCATCCGGCGCCGCCTGCGGAACCTGCCGAGCTTCGTCGTCACCCGGGGCGGCGAGTACTGCTTCCTGCCGGGTCTGCGCGCCCTGCGCTGGCTCGCCGAGCTCGAGAACTGAGCGCCCTGACCGATCAGCTCTTCCGTCCCCGGACAGCCGGCCCACTCGGGCAGCGAAGCCCGTCACGTCGGCCCCGTACGGGGCCCGTGATCACCGACCTGCCGTGGCGATCTTGTCGTGGCCACCGTGTCAACAGGTCGAGCAGGCCGGTCGCGGAACGGAAGACGGTAACTCCAAGGGTCTAGGAACTCGGGGTCCGTCTCTGTTTCTTTTGGTGTGTGGACCGCCCGAGGGCCGAAGTGGGCGGGACAGCCCGGCGGTCAGGGCCGCCGCGGTGCCGTTGTCCCTGAACCGCCGTCTCGGTCCCGCCCCGCTTGACCGGGTTCGGTTTCGTCGGACGCTCCGGGGATCCGACAACGGTGCAGCGCGCCGACAACGAAGCGAACCCAGTCCAGTTCCTCGGACTCCCCCGGCCCCTGCTGCGTGACGAGGTGCAACCGCCCCCAGACTCCCGCCCGGCTCCACTGGTTGAAGCGCCGGTAGACCGTCTGCCAGTGCGGGCCGAAGACCGGGGGCAGCTCCCGCCACGTGCAGTTCGCCGTGACCACGAAGACGATCCCGGCCAGCACTTCACGGTCCCCGGCCCTGCGTCGGCCGCCGCCCTGCGGCCGGGCCACCTCCACCGGAGGTACTACCTTCACGAACGATTCCCACAGCTCATCGGGGACCAGGCGTGCAACGAGACTCACCACGCCCTGCTCAAACGACTCGAAGAGCCATAAGAAACGGCACTCGCCGAGCAGCTTCCGAGGCCATGAATAGTGTGATCTTCGAGCGGACTGAGTCATGCCCTTCGGTCTGCCGCAAAGTTCTGACCCCCACGGACACAAGAGGATGGCAGCAATGTCCGAAATCATCAATGTGCTGATCGCGTTCAATGCCGATGACATCATCAAGGACTACCCGAACCCGTCTCAGAAGTCGTCCGACCCGACGCCGATCGACGAGGCCGACAAGTACGTCTACATGATGGTCAAGACGAAGAACGTCTATTCCGGCCAGACCGGCGCCAAGCTGGACATCAGCGCAGAGGTGGGCGACCTGATCCGGTGGCGCGAGACGACCTACTCGTTCGACTCCGAGTACAGCGTCCTGCTCTACCAGTACGAAGGTGACAGCAAGCTCCTCAGCAAGCCCGAACCCACGTCGACCGAGGCCAACCTTCCCTTCCCGACCCCGACCCCGCAGGACTCGGCCCACTTCGACCCCCAGACGGTGACGGGTCACTACTGGTACGCCAACGTGAAAGCCAGCGGCGAGGGCAACTACCACTTCTACTTCCAGCTCATCGACAAGAAGGGGAAGCCGGTGGGTTACTTCACCTGGGACCCCTACCTCCACATCGAGAAGTGAGCCCTCCGCCCGGCCCGGCCGGCTCGTCCGGCCGGGCCGGGCGGCCTACCGGAGCCGTCGGTCCGCCCGCAGAAAACCGGCGCCCAAGAACGTGAGCGTGGAATGCCAGCGAAAGCAGGAGGATCCGTGGAGCCAAAAAAAATTATCGACATTCTCGCCATGTTCGACACTCGTGCGATCCTCGATACGAATGAGGAACATTCCCGCGATGCCGAATATCCGACGAGAGTGGCCCCCGGGTACGTCCACACGGTGAGCCCTGGGGTCGAATTCACCCGCCTCTCCGAAGGAGAGCTCTACATCGGCGTACCGCCCGGCAGTTTTGCCAGGTGGCGTGAGACCGCACTTCCGTTCGACGAAGAATACAGCGCCCTGATGTACCGATGCATCGGCGACAGCGAACTTGTCGACGGGTTCGACCCTCTGGTGTACCTGGTTCGCCAGCCGCACCCGCAAAGCGGCGACGGGGAGAACGGAGAATTCGACACAGATATCGTGAAAGGCCATGCCTGGGGAATGCGGGTCGCCGGGATCGGCAGCGGTGACTTCGAGTTCCACTTCCAGGTCGTCAAAGGCCGGGAAGAAGTGGTCGGCTACTTCTCCTGGCCGGTGAACATCACGTTCATGGGGACCCCTGCCCCGGCCTGATCGGGAGGTGACCACGGTCGCACGCCGGGCAGGGACGCCCTGCGGACGGGCACACCCCCTTGTGGCACATCGGACGGAGCTCCGGAACAGAGCCGTGACAAATGGCTGACAGCCTTTCAATCGCCACCGTCCGGCCAGACTTCAGGGGATGACCAGCATGTCCTTCCGCCTCCGCGGCGCCCGCTCCGCAGCCCTCACGCTCACCGCCGCCTGCGTCCTGACCCTGGCCGCCTGCGGGCCCGACAACTCCCCCTCGGACACCGGCGTGACAACGGCCGCGGCGGCCGGCGCCGGCAGCGCCCCCGCCGGGGCGGCGCCGGACACCGGCACCCCCGCCCCGAGTGCCGGCACCGGCAAGCCCGCCACACCGAGCGGGACGAAGAAGCCGTCCGCCGCCCCCACCACGGCGGCCTCCGACAAGGCCGGCAACGGGACCGCACCGGCGTGCACCACCGCCATGGTCAAGCTCACCGCGAAGACCATGGCCCGGCCGATCAACCACTTCATGCTCGAAGTCACCAACACCTCAAGCACCAGCTGCGACCTGTACGGCTACCCCGTGATCCGCTTCAGCGAGGACCAGCAGGCCGTCTCCCCGGTGAACGAGGAGAGCAAGCCGCAGTCCCTCGTCCGCCTCCAGCCCGGCGCCACCGGCTACGCGAGCATCCAGACCTCCAGCGCCGCCTCCGCCAACAAGGGGGAGTCCGTCACCTCCTTCGGCGTCCACCTCCAGGGCGCCGACCCCGACGCCGGCACCTCCGGCGCCCCCGCCAAGGTCGCCGCCCCCGGCGGGAAGCTCACCGTCGACTTCGAGAACGTCCGCCTCGGGTACTGGCAGAACGACGCCGCCACGGCCGTCGCGACCAGCTGACCTCTACGGCTGCGCCCGGGTCGCCCCCGGGGCGGGGAGCGCGACGTCGGCCCGGCGCGGGTCGGGCTCGTAGGGGATCACGTCGGCCGTTTCGACCGACCAGCGCAGGACGGCCTCGCGCAGGCGGGCCTCGGTACCGGCGTGCTGCGGGCGGCCGGCGAGGTTGGTGCGCTCGTGCGGATCGGTGGCGCGGTGGTAGAGCTCGGGCTGCTCGTACAGGCGCCAGACGTAGGTCCACTCCTGGTCCCGTACCGCGATCGCCTTGCCGACCAGCGCCGGGTCCTCGTGCTGCAGTGCGGCCTTCCGGTCGTAGGGGAACGGCGCCTGCTCCAGCTGCGGTTCCTCCTCGACGGTGAAACCGCCCTCGGTGAAGGCGTACTGGCGGTGCGGCGCCGCCGAATCGTGCAGCAGCGGTACCAGGCTGCGCCCGAAGTGACGGTGCGGGGCCTGCACTCCGGCCAGTTCGAGGACGGTGGGCAGGATGTCCACCAGCTCCACCATCCCGTCGCAGACCTGGCCCTCGCCGAGGCCGAGGCCGGGGCCGCTGATGACCAGCGGGTCCCGGGTGATGCAGTCGTGCATCGCGGACGGGAACTTCTCGATCAGGCCGTAGTCGCCCAAGTACTCGCCATGGTCGGCGAAGAAGAGCGTGACGGTGCGGTCGGCGGCGCCGGCCCGCTCGACGGCGGACATCACCCGGCCGAGGTGGTGGTCGAGGCGCGAGACCATGCCGTAGTACGTGGCGGTCACCTCCCGCCACTGCTCCGGTTCCACCCGGTCGAGCCCGTAGCTCTCACGGATCGCCCGCATGTAACGGGGCTCGCCGGCCGGGTCGCCCGGCGGCACCGGGTCGGGGACGGCGTCGCGGCCGTACTGGGAGAACCAGGGATCCTGCGCCTGGAACGGGCAGTGCGGCGCGACCAGCGGGAGGAAGAGCACCCAGGGCCGGGCGGGCGGCTCCCGCAGCCACTCCTCGGCGGTGCACACCGCCGCCTCGTCGAAGTCGGTGCCGTCGTCGTCGGGCAGCCGGCCCTTGTAGAACAGCCGGGACCAGATGCCGTCGGGGTAGGGGCGGCGGTAGTCGGAGGTCGGCGGGGCGGCGAAGCCGTACTCGTGGACGCTCTCCTCGGCCACCCCGGGTGCGAAGGTGTCGCCGCGCGCGCCGGCGAAGGCGAGGTGGTAGCCGGCGTCCTTGAGGATGCGCAGCAGGTTGGGCTCGTGCGGCTTGAGCAGGTGGGTGAGGGTGCGGTGGCCGGCCGTGTGCGGGTACCAGCCGGTGAGCAGGGAGGCCCGGCTCGGGGAGCAGACCGGGTGCTGGACGTAGGCGTTGTCGAAGCGGGTGCCGCGGGCGGCGAGCGCGTCCAGGTGCGGGGTGCGGACGAGGGGGTTGCCGAAGGTGCCGAGGGCGTCGGCGCGCAGCTGGTCCGGCATGAAGATCACGAAGTTCGGGCGCTGGTCCATGGGCCGTTCCTTGGTGCTGGGGTGGTCGGCGTTGACACGTGTCACCGCCGGAGTGCACCGCCAAGGTGACACGTGTCAACGACACCGGCAAAGCCCCTCAGCCAGCTTTCACCTGGTGTTTTCCGGCACCCACGCCCGTTCACCAACTGTTCGGGTGACACGTGCCGCAGCATCGGCTAGGGTGCGCGCATGACCGCGTACGACACCGCCGACCACGAAACCCCCCGGGGCGGACGGCGGCCCACCAGCGCGGACGTGGCCCGGCTCGCCGGCGTCTCCCGGGCCACGGTCTCGTACGTTCTCAACGGCCGCTCCGAGCGCCCGATCGGGGAGCAGGCCCGCCTGCGCGTCCTGGCGGCCGTACGGGAACTCGGCTACACCCCCCACAGCACCGCGCGCACGCTCCGCTCCGGCCGCAGCGATCTGGTGCTGGCCCCGATGCCCCGGCTGCCCATGGGGCCGACCCGGCACCGGTACTTCGAGGCGCTCAGCCAGGAACTCTCCCGGCGCGGCCTGAACCTCCTGCTCCACGGCGACCGGAGGGCCGAAGGCGTGGACGGCGCCAGGGCCTGGGCCCAGCTGCGCCCGGCCGCCGTCGTCGCGGACGCGGACCGCTGCCCGCCCGAGGCCGCCGCGTTCCTGCGCCGCGCCGGAGTGGACGCCGTCCTGCTGACCGGCCCGCGCGCACTGCCGTACGCGCCGACGCTGGTGGTGGCCGGCGCCGCCGTCGCCGAGCTGGCCACCCGTCACCTGATCGACAGCGGCCGCCGCCGCCTCGCCTGCCTCGTGCCCGGGGGCGACATCGCCGCCGTCGGCCGCGCCCGCTTCGAGGCCGTCACCGCGGCCGCCGGAGCCGCGGGCGTGCCGGTCCAGCGGGTCGACTGCGAGCTGGACGACGGAGCCCTCGCCGCCGCGGCGGCCGCCTGGCGCGATCCGGCCCTGCGCCCGGACGCCGTCTACGCGTACAACGACGAGTTCGCCCTGGTGCTGATCCAGGAACTCAGGGACGCCGGGCTCGACGTCCCCGGCGACATCGCCGTGGTCGGCTCGGGCAACCTGCCGCTCGGCGCGGCGCTCCGGCCCGCACTGACCACGACGTACTACGACCCCACCGACACCGCCGCCGCCGTCGCCACCGCGATCGAGCACCTGCTGCAGGGCCCGGGCGGCCCGTCGGTCACCGGCCCCCGCCCCCGCCTCCTGGTCCGCGCGTCCGGCTGACCGCCCGACCGGCCGGCCGCGCGGCCGGGCCACGTCGGGCCGGGGTCACAGCGCGGCGGCCCGCCCGCGCACGAGGAAGTTCTGCACCCCCAGGCCCGACGACCGGCACGGCCAGAACGAGGCCGGCGTTCGTACTCTGCATGTCAACTCCCCCTTGTGGCACCGTGCTTCGACGGCAGCCCCGTGCCACCCATTGTGCCCGGAAGCCGATGGGTGGCACGCGACCGGGGCGGCTCCCGCAGCGTTGCCGATCACGGGGGCGCACGGGCGTCACCGCCCACCGGCGCGCCGCACAAGAAACCCGGAATCGCCGTGTCCGCCGCACGCCAACGGGTATGGATCGGCCACCAGAACGGTTCGGACCCGAACCTGCCGATCCGACCCCTCGGGGTGAACGCATCAACACACCGGCACACCCACGACCAGCGGATTCGCCCACCAGCCCGGTTCCACCACCTACCCTGCACACCACCCGCGGGGGCCGCACCGAACCGGTGAGGGCCCCACGGGAGACCCCGCCCCTCCTCGGAAAGGCGCAGCCCGTCGTGTCAGACACCCCAGCCCCGCCCCTCGACCTGCTGCTCACCAACGCGCTAGCCGCCACCCGCTACGCCGTGGCCACCGCCTTCACCGCGCACACCGACCGCCATCTCCTCCCCGCCCTGCTCCCCCCGGCCCCCGACGACTTCGACTGGCCCCAGCTCGAAGCCTTCATCCACGAACTCGGCTACGAGGCCGACGAGTCCGATGCCGTCCTCTCCCTCTACCGCCTCCTCACCGCCGTCCAGCGCATCGCCTACCGCGAGGCCGCCGGCCGCAACAGCACCTGGCACGCCACCCGCGTCCACCCTGCCCGGCCGTCCGGCCCGGACCCGGCTTCCGTCTCCTGAGAGGCTTGGGCCATGTCCGAGAAGCGTTCACAGACCACGACACTGGCAGAGATGATGGCCGCCCTGCCGCCGGCCCGGGACTCGTACGGCAGGGGCATCCCGTCCCCCGCCGGTCGTGAGGAGTTCGTCGACGACACCGGTCAGCGGTGGCGGAAGGTCCGCGGCCCGCTCCAGCGGAATCTCGCCAAGCGTCTGGCACTTCAGGCCGACGAGATGATCATCGGAGAGGGCGGTGGAGGGCACTTCCGCCATGTGCCTTCCACCGGCCGGGCCACGACCTGGCACGCGATCAAGAACCTGCTCGGTGCCACCTGTACGCCGAGCTACCGCCCGTACGAGTTCGCCTCCGGGGACGGCCGGACGCTCCTCTACGTCGAGGAGAGCTGCTGAGCCCGCCCGCCCCGGCCGGCCGCCCGCGATCCGGCCTCAGCCGGTGGCCGCGCACGTCTCGGGCTTCTCCTCCTGCAGGTAGTGATGCTTGATGAGGTTCTCGGGGCTGAACTTCTCGCCCGCGTCCTTCAGCTCCTTCGGCGTCAAGGCCGGGTCCAGCCACTGCTGGACGCCGTTGCCCGGCTGGGCGTACGCCGCCGCGATGTGCCCCTCCTGGACGCTGAACGGATTCAGCACCGAGAAGCAGTGGTACCCGCTCGTCGGCTTCTGGTCGACCTCGTAGTCGAGGCTCTGCGGTGTCAGCGACCGCTGCGCGAAGGAGGTCCCCGCGTCGGCCAGGAACCCGCCGGAGTTCTCACCGAAGCGATCGAGCAGCTTGCCCGTGGGGAGCGAGACCACGGTCTCGTCGAACTTGTCTCCGTCGTCCCTGAAGCCGTTGTTGGCCGGGTACTTCCAGTTCAGGCCCTCCCGGTACCACTTCAGGAAGTCGTCGGGCGTCAACCCCCCGAAACGCCGGTAGTCCTTGAGCAGCGCCGCGACCGGCTGCCCGGCGGGCAGGGTCGCGGGGCCCAACTCCTTGAAACCGCAGTAGTACTTCTTGAGATCGTCCGGCGTCGGCCGGTCGGCCTCCCTCGGGCAGTCCTGGGGTGCCGGGTCGACCATGGCCGTCGCGGCCGCGCTCTCGGTGGCGGCCGCCCCGGTGACCAGCAGGGCGGCCGCCAGGGAACAGGCGGCCAGGGCGTTGCGTCGCATCTACTGCGTCCTCTCGACGGGGAGTTGACGACGCGACAGGACGGTTGTGCGGCAGCCGCGTCGGCACGGAAGCTACACGCCGCCGACGCGGTGATTCGCAGACGAAACGCCGAAAGGGTGAACCCCTTCACCCCTTTGGTCCTGAGCAGAACGGCGAGGCCTCGCCGGGGCCCCCTTCCGGCGCGCGGCGGAGGCACCTGCCGTCACGTACCGTGCACCCGTGGTGACGGTTCCGCGTCGCCACGCGACCGCCGGGCACGACGGCGTGACCGCACTCCCGTGCGCCGCCTCGGCAGGAAGGGACAGCATGCGAGGCAAGAGGTTCTGGCCGGCCGCCGCGGCGCTGGCGCTGGCCGCGCCCACGGCCGTACCCGCCACCGCGGCGGTGCGTGGCGGGGACCACTACACCTGGGTGGCGCTGGGCGACTCCTACACCGCCGGCCTCTTCACCGGGCGGCGCGACGACCACCCCGACGGATGCGAGCGGACCCCGGGCTCCTACCCGGACGTGGTCAACCGGCGGCTCCACGCGTACCCCCCTGAAGGGCTGTTCGTGGAGCTCCGCGACGTCAGCTGCGGCAACGCGGCGATCCCGCACCTCACCAGGGAACCGCAGACCCCGATCGGCCGGGGCGCCGGTGTGGACGACCCGGCGGAGCCGGCCGGCGGCTGGCCGCAGGTGCCACCGCAGATCGAGCGGGCCGGGATCGACGACCGGACCGACGTCGTCACCGTCGGGGTCGGCGGGAACAGCCTGCCGTTCGGCGAGCTGATCACCCGATGTCTCGCGCTCGGCGCCGCCGACGGCCGGGGGCAGCCCTGCCGGGACTACTACGAGAACCCGCCCGCGGGCGTGAAGAGCGTCGCGGACCGCCTCGACCGGATCGAGGACGACTACGTCACCATGCTCGGCGACGTCCACCGCAAGGCCCCGAACGCCAAGGTGATCACGATCGGCTACCCGTCCCTGCTGCCCGCCGACCCCGGTGAGTGCGGCTACGGGGACCCCACCGGGACGTCCACCCTCGCGCGGGCGGACATCCCCTGGCTGCGGGAGCTGGAGCAGCGCCTCAACAGCACCATCCGGGCCGTCTCCGGCTACTTCGGCGACCGCTTCGTCGACACCGACACCGCGAGCCGGGGCCACGACGCCTGCCGGGCCGCCGAGGTGAAGTGGCTGGAGGGGTTCTGCGGCACCGCGGCCCCCGGGAGCGACTGGCCGGCCGCGTCCTGCGCCGGCCTCGCCCCGGGCCGGCGGCAGACGTTCTTCCACCCCAACGAGCAGGGCCAGTGCGCGATCGCCGAACTCGTCGAGCCCGCCGTCCGCCAGGCGCTCCTCGACGGCTGACCTTCGACGCCGCTCAGTCGCCGCTCAACCGTGGCGCGCCGCAGCGGACTTCTGCCCCAGCAGCACCGCCTGCGGCCACTTCCGCCCCTCGCACACCAGCCGCGCGGTGACGGCGATCCCGGCCTCGCCCAGCAGTTCGGCAAGGCGATCGGGCTGCGACAGGTAGACGTCGTAGGACACCGCCCGGCCGAACGAGCGCTCCGGGCGCAGGTGCTCGTCACCGACGTGGAACCCCACCAGCAGGTGGCCGCCCACCGCCAGGACCCGGCGGAACTCCGCGAACACCACCGGCAGGACCTCCGGCGGCGTGTGGACGATCGACCACCAGGCCACGATCCCGCCGAGTCCGCCGTCGGGGAGGTCCAGGGCCGTCATCGAGCCCACCTCGAACCGCAGGTCCGGATACGTCCGGCGGGCTATCTCCACCATCCTCGGCGAGAGGTCCACCCCGAACACGGCCGCACCGAGCGCGGCCAGGTGCGCGGTGACATGGCCGGGACCGCACCCGAGGTCGGCCACCGGCTGCCCGCCGTAGGCCTCCACCAGCTCGGCGAACCCCGCCAGCATCGGGCGGCCCACCCGGTCCTCCGCGAACAGCGTCGTCACGCGCGCGGCATAGTCATCGGCGATGCCGTCGTAGGACGAGCGGGTGGCAGCCAGTTGCTGTAAGTCCGTCACGCTGGAGGAGCATAGTGTCCGCACGCGGGTCGGGCCCGGCCGGTCCGGCGGCCCCGGAAGCGGGCCGACCGCCGTGGAAACACCGCCGCCCCGGAGGGGAAGGTCGGCCCAGCCGACTTCCTACTCCGGGGCGGTGCGGAAAGCAGCGCGCGAGGCGGTACTCAGGCGACGATGCCGGACTCGGCGATGGTGATCTTCGCCTTGGTCCTGCCGCTCTGCGAGCCCAGCGACTCGATCTTCGTGACCAGGTCCAGGCCCTCGACGACCTCGCCGAAGACGACGTGCTTGCCGTCCAGCCAGTCGGTCACGATGGTGGTGATGAAGAACTGCGAGCCGTTGGTGTTGCGGCCGGCGTTGGCCATGGACAGCAGGCCCGGCTTGGTGTGCTTCAGCTTGAAGTTCTCGTCCGCGAACTTCTCGCCGTAGATGCTCTTGCCGCCGGTGCCGTCACCGCGGGTGAAGTCGCCGCCCTGGAGCATGAAGCCCGGGATGACGCGGTGGAACGAGGAACCCGCGTAGCCGAAGCCGTGCTCGCCGGTGGCCAGCTCGCGGAAGTTCTTGGCGGTGGTGGGCACGACGTCGTCGTACAGCTTGAAGACGATGCGGCCCGCGGGCTCGTCGTTGATGGTGATGTCGAAGAAAACGTTGGAAGCCATGCAGGGATCATGGCACGGCCGGATCCCCGACGCGCGACAGCCCCGGGGAACACCCCCACGGCGTCGTGGCGTGTACGCCACCGGCGAACACCGGGTGCAGACGGGCCGCGCGCACGGCCGGCGCGACCGCGGCAGGACCGGGCGGCCGGGAGTCGGCCGCCAGCCACGCCAGGCAACCGTACGCCAGCGCGGCCAGCGCCACCGCCGCCAGCAGCACCGGGGCGACGGCCCGCCCCCGGAGCGCGGCCGACGCCAGAGCCCACACCGCGAGCGCGACGGCCGGTACGCCGAGCACCATCGCCGGGAGCTCCACGGACAGCAGGCTCAGGTCCCGCTCGCCCTCGAAGCCGCCCCGCAACCCCGGCCGGGCGCCGTACAACCACACCCCGAACCCGGTCGCCGCCCCGGCCGCCGCCACCAGGCAGCCGGCCCCGGCCGACCGCTCCGCACGCTTCCCCATGCCCTGGTGGACGCACACCCCTGCGGGCGGGTTCCGGGCCGGGGCTTCCGGGTCAGGGCTTCCGGGCCAGCAGGTACGCCTGCGGGGTCTTCTCCACCCCCGCGACCGGCTCGCGGACCAGGCGGGCGGTGATCTCCAGGCCGGCCGTCCGGGCCAACGCGGTGATGTGGTCGGGCTGCTGGCGGCGGAAGTCCAGCGCGACCGGGTGGCCGAAGGGCCGCTCGACCCGGAGGGGCTCGTCGCCGACCTGGAAGGCGAGCAGCAGATGGCCGCCGGGGGCGAGCACCCGGTGGAACTCGGCGAACACCTCCGGCAGGCGGTCCTGCGGGGTGTGGATGATCGAGAACCAGGCGACGGCCCCGGCCAGGGCGCCGTCCGCGAGGTCCAGACCGAGCATCGACCCCACCTCGAACCGCAGCCCCGGGTGGGTGCGGCGGGCCAGCGCGACCATCCCCGGCGAGAGGTCGATGCCGGAGATCTCCAGGCCGAGCCCGTCCAGGTGCGCCGTCACCCGGCCAGGTCCGCAGCCCAGTTCGGCCACCGGGCCGCCGCCGGACGCCTGCACCAGCTCGGCGAAGGACGCCAGCATCGCGCGGTCCAGCGGCTTGACGGCCAGCTCGTCGCGGTAGCGGTCCGCGTAGTCGGCGGCGATGGCGTCGTAGAACGCCCGGGCGGTGGTCAGGAACTCCGGCTCGGTCACGATCCGGCACCCTACCCCCGCCGGACAAGCCTTAACATCACCTCGCATCGATCATCCATCTCGCCCAGGGGGAACGGGACATGAGCGCAACGATCGGCCGGGTCGGGGTCTACCTGGCCCACCCGCGGCCGGGCAGCTTCAACCACGCACTGTACGAGGCCGTGGTGGACGAGCTGCGCGGGCGCGGGTGCGAGGTACTGGCGCACGACCTGTGCGCGGAGGGGTTCGAGCCCGTGCTGACCGCCGAGGAGACCGGGACGGTCGCCGACGCCGCCGACCCCCGCGATCCCCAACTCGCCCTGCACCGGGCCGAGGTGGCCACGCTCGACGCGCTGGTGCTCGTCCACCCCAACTGGTGGGGCATGCCGCCCGCCGTCCTCACCGGCTGGGTCCAGCGGGTGCTCGCCCCCGGCGTCGCGTACAAGCTGGGCACGGCGGACGGCGAACCGGCCGGTCTGCTCAAGGCCGGGCGGGCGCTGGTGCTGAACACCTCCGACACCCCGGAGGCGCGCGAGCTGGGCGAGTTCGGCGACCCGCTGCACCGCATCTGGGCCGCCTGCGTGCTCCCCTACGTCGGCGTCGACGACATCCGCCGCGTCGTCTTCCGCACGGTGACGGACTCGACCGGGACCGCCCGCGCGGCCTGGCTCCGCCAGGCCCGGCAGGAGGCGGCCGCCCTGATCGGCTGAGGCGGTCCCGGCCCCCGGTCTCAGGGCGCCGGTGTGAAGACCAGCGAGGCGTTGTGCCCGCCGAAACCGAAGGAGTTGGTCAGGGCCGCGGTCAGGGCACCCTTCCGCGGTGCGCCCGCGACCACGTCCAACTTGACGGCCGGGTCGAGGGTTTCGAGGTTGAGCGTGGCCGGGACGACGCCGTCGCGCAGGGCCAGTACGGCGGCCAGCGCGCCGATCGCACCGGCCGCGCCGAAGAGGTGGCCGGTCATCGACTTGGTGGCGGTGACGGCCGGGTGGAGGCCGATCGCCTCGGTCACCGACTCCGCCTCGACCAGGTCGCCCAGCTGGGTGGAGGTGGCATGGGCGTGGACGAGGGCGATGTCCTGCGGGGCGAGACCGGCCTCGGCCACCGCCCGCCGCATCGCGCGGACCTGGCCCTCGGCCGCGGCCGCCGTGATGTGGTACGCGTCCGAGGTGACCGCCGCACCCGCGAGGGCGGCATGGGCCCGGACCCGGCGGGCGGCGGCGAACCCGGCCCGCTCCAGCACGACGACCGCCGCGCCCTCGCCGATCACGAAGCCGTCCCGGTCCACGTCGAACGGCCGGGACGCCCGCGCGGGCTCGTCGTTGCGCGTGGAGTGCGCCTTGGCCTGGGCGAACCCGGCGAGCGGCAGCGGACAGACACATGCCTCGGCGCCCCCCGCGACCACCACGTCCGCCCGTCCGAGGCGGATCAGGTCCAGGCCCATCGCGATCGCCTCCGCGCCGGACGCGCAGGCGCTCACCGGGGTGTGCGCGCCGGCCCGGGCGCCCAGTTCGATGCTGACCCAGGCCGCCGGACCGTTCGCCATCAGCATCGGCACGGTGTGCGGCGACACCTTCCGCACCCCGGACGCCTCCAGTACGTCGTCCTGCGCGAGCATGGTGGTCGCCCCGCCCGTCCCGGTGCCGATCACCACGGCCAGCCGTTCCGGGTCCACCTCGGGCGCGCCCGCGTCGGCCCACGCCTGCCGGGCGGCGACCAGCGCCACCTGTTCGCAGCGGTCCATCCGCCGGGCCCGCACCCGGTCCAGCACCTCGGACGGCTCCACCTTCAGCCGCCCGGCGATCCGCACCGGCAGCCCGGCCGCCCACTCCTCCTCGATCGCGCGGATGCCCGACTCCCCGGCCAGCATCGCGGCCCAGGTCGAGGCGACGTCCCCGCCGAGCGGCGTCGTCGCCCCGAGCCCGGTGACCACCACGCGATTGGTGTCAGCAGTCATCGAACGAACCTCCTGTGGTTGTGGAGATTGTGGTGGAGATACAACCCCCCGCCCGGATCGGTGCGGGGAGCGATCGACTCACCGGCCACTCTGCCAGGGAGTTGGTGACCACTCGGGGGTGTAAGCCAACCGATTCGACCGGGACAGCCTTGTAGGTTTCTTCTAATTCCCGAAGCGAGCGCCCCGGCCGGCCGGGTCAGTTGACGTCCTTCCCAGGGTGTCGCCGGTGCGGTGCTCCTGGAAGTACCGCGCCATCCGGTCGTTGCGCATCGCCTCCCAGAGCTGGGCGGCCGCGCGCTCGTCGAGCGCCGTCCTCCCCCGGCGGCCCGAAGATGCCGAGCCCCTCCCGCCGGGCCCGGCGGCCCCGGCGGGCTCGGCGGATTCGTCCGTGCGCTCGGGCTTCGGATCCATGCGCGCACTGTGCCGTCCGTCACAGCCCACGCGCGGGGGTAGTGCCGGGATCGCGCCGCCGCCCGCCCCGCCCCGCCCGAAAACCGCGCCGTCGGCGGCCGAAACATCGGTGCTGGCAGGACGGCCCGTAGGGGCGGATAGCATCGGTGCTCGCAGGTCATGTCAGTCCAGGTCGAGATTCCGCAAAGGGGAACCAGTGACCCTCCGCATCTCCGTGATCGGTACCGGCTATCTCGGCGCCACCCACGCCGCCGCCATGGCGGAGTTCGGCTTCGAGGTCCTGGGCCTGGACATCGACCCGGAGAAGATCGCCACGCTGACCGCGGGCCAGGTCCCGATGTACGAGCCGGGCCTGTCCGAGCTGCTGCTCAAGCACGTGGCCGGACACGAGGGTTCGACCGGTCGGCTGCGCTTCACCACCTCCGCCCAGGAGGCCGCCGAGTTCGGCGACGTGCACTTCGTCTGCGTCAACACCCCGCAGCGCAAGGGCGAGTTCGCCGCCGACATGAGCTACGTCGACGCCGCGATCGATGCGCTCGCCCCGCATCTGACCCGCCCGGTGCTGGTGGTCGGCAAGTCCACCGTGCCGGTCGGCTCGGCGGGCCGGCTGGCCGAGCGGCTGGCCGCGCTCGCGCCGGTCGGCGAGGGCGCCGAACTCGCCTGGAACCCGGAGTTCCTGCGCGAGGGCTTCGCCGTCCAGGACACCCTGCGCCCGGACCGCATCGTCGTCGGCGCCCGCAGCGAGCGCGCCGAGCAGCTGCTGCGCGAGGTGTACGCGGACCCGATCGCGGCCGGGGTGCCGTTCATGGTCACCGACTACGCCACCGCGGAGCTGGTCAAGGCCGCCGCCAACTCCTTCCTCGCCACCAAGATCTCGTTCATCAACGCGATGGCCGAGGTCTGCGAGGCGGCCGGCGCCGATGTCACCCAGCTGAGCACCGCCCTCGCCTACGACGAGCGGATCGGCGGCAAGTTCCTCAACTCCGGCCTCGGCTTCGGCGGCGGCTGCCTGCCCAAGGACATCCGCGCGTTCATGGCCCGGGCCGGCGAGCTGGGCGCCGACCAGGCGCTGACCTTCCTGCGCGAGGTCGACTCGATCAACATGCGGCGCCGCTCCCGGATGGTCGAGCTGGCCCGCGAGCAGTGCGGGGGCGGCTTCCTCGGCCGCCGGGTCGCCGTTCTCGGCGCGGCCTTCAAGCCCGACTCGGACGACATCCGGGACTCCCCCGCGCTCAACGTCGCCGCCCAGATACAGCTCCAGGGCGCGCAGGTCACCGTGTACGACCCGAAGGCGATGGACAACGCCCGCAAGATGTTCCCCGGTCTGGCCTACGCCGGGTCTCCGCTGGAGGCCGCCGAGGGCGCGCACGTGGTGCTGCACCTCACCGAGTGGAAGGAGTTCCGCGACCTCGACCCGGCCGAGCTGGGCGCCGTGGTCGAGGAGCGCCGGCTGCTCGACGGACGCAACGTCCTGGACGCCGCCGCCTGGCGCGCGGCCGGCTGGACGTACCGGGCGCTGGGCCGTCCGAGCTAGGGCGACGGGTCCGGGCGGGAATCCCCCGCCCGGACCCGTCGTTGGCAGCGGCATGACGAGCTACGGCGACGAAGCGACGGTCCGCGACATCCTCACCGCCAAGGGCGACACCTGGGCGGTGGTGGGCCTCTCCAGCAACACCGCCCGCGCGGCGTACGGCGTCGCCCAGGTGCTCCAGCGCTACGGCAAGCGCATCGTGCCCGTCCACCCCAAGGCCGAGACGGTCCTCGGCGAGCCCGGCTACCCCTCGCTCGCCGAGATCCCGTTCCCGGTGGACGTGGTGGACGTGTTCGTGAACTCCGCCCTGGCCGGCGAGGTCGCCGACCAGGCGGCCGCCGTCGGGGCCGGGGCCGTCTGGTTCCAGCTCGGCGTGGTCGACGGGGCCGCCTACGAGCGGACGACGGCGGCGGGCCTGGCGATGGTCATGGACAAGTGCCCGGCCATCGAGATCCCGCGGCTGGGCTGAGCCCCCCTCCCACGGAACGCGCCTACCGCACCGGCACCGCCACGTCGCAGACCGGCTCGGCCGGCGGTGCGGTGGCGACATGGCCGAAGTAGACCTCGCGGGCCGGGCCCGCGGCCTCCAGGCCCCGCTCCGCCACGGCCTGGTAGACCGCGTCGTAGGCGCCGAGGATCTGCGGGTACTCGATCTGGGCCCGGGTGAGCCGGGCGTACAGCTCGCGGTGGGCCGGCTCGACCCGGACGGCGGCGGACCGCCCGGCGAGCGCGGCGAGCGAGGGGTCGATCGGGACGCAGACCTCCACCGGGCCGTCACTGTCCTCGCTCACCTCGCCGTGGAGGACCACGAAGGGCGCGGCGTGGACGCCCCCGTGCGCGTCGGCGACGGCCTGCAGCCGACTCGACGCGGCCGGGATCCACTCGGGCAACTCACCCACCCTGATGTGCCGTTGCTCGCTCAGTACGGTCTGCTCGGGTACCTCGCGCTGTTCGATCCGGTGCATGCCCCGGCTCCCCTCTCCTCCTGACAGACGGATGCGGAGGTACACCGCCAGCTCCCGCTGCACGGCGATCCGGCGCTCGACGGACGCCCAGTAGTCGGCCAGCCGGTCGGCACCGGCCGGGCCGTCCCCGGCCGCCAGCACTCCGGCGACCTCGGCCAGCGGCATGTCGAGCCGTCGCAGCAGCACGATCAGCCGGGCCCGGGCGACCTGGTCGTTCCGGTAGAACCGGTAGCCGGTCCCGGCGTCGACCCGGGCGGGCGGCAGCAGTCCGAGGCGGTCGTAGAGCCGCAGGGCCTTGAGCGAGAGCCGTGACCGGCGGGCGAACTCGCCGATGCCGAGCAGGGGTTCCGAGGTGTCCTCCACGCCGGTCACGCTCCCGTCTGCCCCAGGGGCAGGGTCAAGCCGCTGGGGAAAAGGGCCTAGCCGTCCAGCTGGGCGATGGTGGCGATGGACGGCCGCCGGGTCTCCCGCAGCCCGGCCGCGACGGCCTCGGCGTCGCGGAGCACGCGCACGGCGTTGTGCCAGGTGAGCTTGGCGAGATCGCCCTCCGACCACTTGCGGCGCAGGAGTTCGGCGATCAGGTTGGGGTAGCCGGCCACGTCGTCCAGGCCCTCGGGGAGGAAGGCGGTGCCGTCGAAGTCCCCGCCGATGCCGATGTGGTCGATGCCCGCGACCTCGCGCATGTGGTCGAGGTGGTCGGCGACGGTCGCCGGGGTGGCGACCGGGCGCGGGCTGGTCTCCTCGAAGGCGCGCTGGCAGGCCATCCCGGCCGGGGTGGTGTCCAGGTGGTCGAAGCCGTGGGCGCGCATGTTCTCGTCGGCGGCGACGGTCCACGCTATGGCGGCGGGCAGGATGAACTTGGGGACGAACGTGGCCATCGCCACGCCGCCGTTGGCGGGCAGCTGGGCGAGCACGTCGTCGGGGATGTTGCGCGGGTGGTCGCAGACGGCGCGCGCGGAGGAGTGCGAGAAGATCACCGGCGCCTCGGTGACCCGCAGCGCGTCCCGCATGGTGTCGGCGGAGACGTGCGAGAGGTCGACCAGCATGCCGAGCCGGTTCATCTCCCGGACGACCTCCTCGCCGAACCGGGTCAGGCCGCCGGCCACCGGCTTGTCGGTGGCGGAGTCGGCCCACGGCAGGTTGTCGTTGTGGGTGAGCGTCATGTACCGGACGCCGAGCGCGTGCAGGGCCCGCAGGGTGGCGAGCGAGCAGTCGATGGAGTGGCCGCCCTCGGCGCCCATCAGGGAGGCGATCCGGCCCTCGGCGCGGGCGGCCTCCATGTCGTCGGCGGTGAGGGCGAGCCGGAGCCGGTCGGGGTAGCGCCCGACCAGGGCCCGGACGAAGTCCATCTGCTCCAGGGTGGCACTCACCGCGTGGTCGCCGGCCAGGCCGGCGCTCACGTACACGGACCAGAACTGCGCGCCGACCCCGCCCGCGGCGAGGCGGGCGAGGTCGGTGTGCAGCCGGGCGCTCTGGTCGGCGGCCAGGTCGAGCGCGTCGAGGTCGTAGCCGGCCTGCTCGCGCATCGCCCAGGGGAGGTCGTTGTGGCCGTCCACCACGGGGGTGGTGCGGAGGACGGACCGGGCCCGGTCCAGCAGGACGGCGGAGTCCAACAGCTCAGATGTCATACGAGCTGTTCTATCCGATTTGACTACTTTCCAAAGCCGAAGGACGAGGACCCGGCCACCTTGGCCCGAAGCTTCTTGCCCTTCTCGGTGGCCTGGCTGTTCAGTTCGGTCTGGAAGTCGGTCATCCGCTCGGCCAGCTCCGGGTCGAACGCGGCCAGCATCCGCACCGCCAGCAGCCCCGCGTTGCGCGCACCCGCCACCGAGACGGTGGCCACCGGCACACCGGCCGGCATCTGGACGATCGACAGCAGGCTGTCCATCCCGTCCAGGTAGCGCAGCGGCACCGGGACGCCGATCACCGGCAGCGGGGTCACGGAGGCGAGCATGCCCGGCAGATGGGCCGCACCGCCGGCGCCCGCGATGATCGCCTTCAACCCGCGCTTGTGGGCGTTCTCCCCGTACGCGATCATCTCGTGCGGCATCCGGTGCGCGGAGACGACGTCCACCTCGTACGGGATCTCGAACTCGTCCAGGGCCTTGGCCGCGGCCTCCATGACGGGCCAGTCGGAGTCCGAGCCCATGACGATGCCGACAACAGGGTTGGTCATTCGGTGATCGTTCCTCGCAGGTAGGCGGCCGCGTGGCGGGCGCGCTCGCGGACGTCGTCGAGGTCGTCCCCGAAGACGTTGACGTGGCCGACCTTGCGGCCGGGCTTCACGTCCTTCCCGTACATGTGGATCCGCAGACCGGGGTCGCGGGCCATGCAGTGCAGGAAGGCGTGGTACATGTCCGGGTAGTCGCCGCCGAGGACGTTGACCATGACGGTCCACCGGGCGCGCGGGCGCGGGTCGCCGAGCGGCAGGTCGAGCACGGCCCGCAGGTGGTTCTCGAACTGCGAGGTGACCGCGCCGTCCTGGGTCCAGTGGCCGGAGTTGTGCGGCCGCATGGCCAGCTCGTTGACCAGGATGCGGCCGTCCCCGGTCTGGAACAGCTCGACCGCGAGGTGGCCGGTGATGTCCAGCTCGCCCGCGATCCGCAGGGCCAGCTGCTGCGCCTCGTCGGAGAGCGCCGGGTCGAGGTCCGGCGCCGGGGCGGTGACCTCGGCGCAGACGCCGTTCTCCTGGACGCTCTCCACCACCGGGTAGGCGACGGCCTGGCCGCTGGGCGAGCGGACCACGTTGGCGGCCAGCTCGCGGACGAAGTCCACCTTCTCCTCGGCCAGCACCGGGACGCCCGCCAGGAACGGCGCCTGCGCCTGCCGCTCGTCGTCGACGACCCAGACGCCCTTGCCGTCGTAGCCGCCGCGCACGGTCTTCAGGACGACGGGGTAGCCCGTGCCCTCGTTCGCGAACGCGGTCACATCGGCCGGGTCGGCGACCAGGCGGTGGCGCGGGCAGGGCACGCCGATGGAGTCGAGCGTGGCCCGCATCACGCCCTTGTCCTGGGCGTTGACCAGCGCGTGCGGGCCGGGCCGGACGGCCACGCCGTCGGCCTGCAGGGCGCGCAGGTGCTCGGTCGGCACGTGCTCGTGGTCGAAGGTGACCACGTCACAGCCGGCCGCGAAGCGGCGCAGGGTGTCGAGGTCGCGGTAGTCGCCGAGGACGACCTCGGAGACCACCTGCGCGGCGGAGTCCTGGGGCGTGTCGGCGAGGAGTTTGAACCTGACCCCGAGCGGGATGCCCGCCTGGTGTGCCATGCGGGCCAGCTGCCCACCGCCGATCATGCCCACCACTGGAAAATTCGCATTGCCCGGGGAAGTCACCCCGCCAGGATATCCGGGCCGGTGGGAGCCTGTGGAACCGCTGTCCCGGGCGGACCGCCGCCCCGGGAGCCCGGACGATACCCGGGCCCTGGGGGCTGAGCCGATCGGTGGAAGCGGGTAGCCTGGAGCGCTAGGTCCTGGTACGCGTGGTCTGATCATGTGCGTGCACGCAGGGCTCAGGGGCAGCCGCGCAGCCGCGCCGGACCCCCTTCGTCCGCAGGCACATGGAGGCAGCCCGGTATGGCGACGACCGCAGCGTCGAACCCCTCGCTGGCGCAGAGACTGCGCGGCCTGTCGGGCGAAGTGGTGAAGTTCGGCATCGTCGGCCTGAGCGGAGTGGTGGTCAACTTCGCCGTCTTCTGGGTCTGCATCAACGGCCTGCACCTGGCCTCGCTGCGGTCCAACATCGCGGCCACGCTGATCGCCATCGCCACCAACTACCTCGGCTACCGCTACTGGCTGTACCGCGACCGCGACGCCGCCTCCCGCAAGCGGGAGATCACGCTGTTCCTGCTCTACAGCGGCATCGGGATGCTGATCGAGACCGGTGTGCTCGGGTTCTCGGTGTACGTGCTCGGCCTGGACTCGCACTTCGAGCAGCTGGCCGCCAAGGTGGCCGGGCTCGCGGTCGCCACCGTGTTCCGCTTCGTCTCCTACCGGACCTGGGTCTTCAAGGCGCTCCCCGAGCCGGCCGCCGAGGCCCCGGCGGACCAGGTCCTGGGCCAGGGCGCGGGCACGAGCCAGAGCGCGGGCACGGGCAAGGGCAAGGGCCGGGCCACCGAGGTCGTCGCGCAGGCCGAACTGATGCTGGCCGCCGAGCAGATCCGGTACGCCAAGGCCGAGTAGCCGAGCAGGCCCGGCACCCACCTCGTCTCGTTCGGCCGCCGCGTTCAGTCCTCGCGCTGGCTGCGGCCGAGGAAGATCGCGAACACCGGCGGCCGCAGCGAGAGCAGTTCCAGCCGCCCGCCGTCCGCCTCCGCGAGGTCCCGGGCGACGGCCAGCCCGATCCCGGTCGAGTTGCGGCCGCTGACCGCCCGCTCGAAGACCCGGTTGCCCAGCTCCGGCGGCACCCCGGCGCCCTGGTCCTGGACCTCGACCACCACCGACGTCCCGGAGGTCCGCACCCGCAGGGTGATCGTCCCGGCGCCGTGCATCAGCGAGTTCTCGATCAGCGTGGCCAGCACCTGGGCGACCGTCCCCGGGGTGCCCACGGCGGTGACCCCGCGCAGCCCCTCCACCTGGAGCACCCGGCCGGTGCCGCGCAGCGACGGCCCCCACTCCTCCACCTGCTGCTTGACCACCTCGTCCAGGTCGAAGGCGACGGCGGTGGGGCTGCGCGGGTCGCGCTGGGTGGTGAGCAGCCGCTGGACGACGTCGGTGAGCCGCTCGACCTGCTGGAGGGCGATGGTGGCCTCCTCCTTGACGGTCTCCGGATCCTCGGCGAGCGCGGTGATCTCCTCCAGCCGCATGGAGAGCGCGGTGAGCGGGGTGCGCAGCTGGTGGGAGGCGTCGGCGGCGAGCCGGCGCTCGGCGGTGAGCATGCGGGCGATCCGCTCGGCGCTGACGTCCAGCACCTCGGCGACCCGGTCGAGTTCGGGCACCCCGTAGCGGCGGTCGCGCGGCCGGGGGTCGCCGGAGCCGAGGCGTTCGGCGGTCTCGGCGAGGTCGGTGAGCGGGCGGGCGAGCCGCTTGGCCTGCCAGACGGCGAGGGCCACGGCGGCCTGGACGGCGAGCAGGGCGACCACGCCGAGCAGCAGCAGCATGTTGGCGATCTCGTGGTCGACGGCCTCGCGGGACTGCTCGACGATGACGGTCTCGCCGCTGTTGCCCTTCTCGACGGCCTTCAGCAGGTGGGTCCCGGCCGGCCGCACACCGCTGGAGACGGGGGGCTGGCCGGGGATGTCCACCTCGACGTAACTGCCGTCGGTGACCTGGTTGGCGAACTTGTCGCCGGTGACCGGCTCGCCCGCGGCGAGCCGGTTCTCCACCAGGGCGAGCACCCGGACGGCGGCCGCGTCCACCCGGTCCTGGGCCGAGTTGACGATGGTGCGCTTCTCGACCAGGGCGAGCGGAACGCAGAACACCACGACCACCACCAGGACCACGCCCAGCAGCGAGTTGATCATCCGGCGTTTCACGCTGCCGCTCCCGTGGTGTTCCGCTCCGTCGGCCGTCGCCCCGGCCGCTGTGCCCGTACGGGGCTAATTCTTCTCGAACCGGAAGCCCACGCCGCGCACGGTGGCGATGTAGCGGGGGTTCGCCGCGTCGTCGCCGAGCTTCTTGCGCAGCCAGGAGATGTGCATGTCCAGGGTCTTGGTGGAGGTCCACCAGGTGGTGTCCCAGACCTGCCGCATGATCTCCTCGCGGGTGACCACCCGGCCGGCGTCCCGGACCAGCACCCGCAGGAGCTCGAACTCCTTGGCGGAGAGGGTGAGCTCCTCCTCGCCGAGCCAGGCGCGGTGCGACTCGATGTCGATCTTCACCCCGTGCGCGCCGGTGGTGAGCTGGTCGACGTTGCCGCGCCGGAGCAGGGCCCGGACGCGGGCGAGCAGTTCGGCCAGGCGGAAGGGCTTGGTGACGTAGTCGTCGGCGCCGGCGTCCAGGCCGACCACGGTGTCCACCTCGTCGGCGCGGGCGGTGAGCACCAGGACGGGGCAGCTCTTGCCGTCGGCGCGCAGGCGGCGGCAGACCTCCAGGCCGTCCATCTCGGGCAGGCCGAGGTCGAGGACGACGAGGTCGACCTCCTCGGTGAGTCCGGCGGCCAGTGCGGTCGGACCGTCCTCGCGGACGAGCACCTCATAGCCCTCACGTCGCAGGGCCCGGGCGAGCGGTTCGGAGATCGCCGGATCGTCCTCGGCGAGCAGCACACAGGTCATAAGGGTGATGGTAGTCCGCCGGGGTATCCGCGACGGCGCTGTGAAGTAGTTCACAGACAGTGATCATCAAATGGAAGGAGATCATCCGACACGCCCGCCCGCAGAACCGCTTCTTCGTCGAAGAATCCACCCTCCAGGCTTGAATCCTAAGGAATCTGTGCGGTCAAACCATGGATAGCTCAAGGGAATCTGTCGCAAGCTTTACCATCGCCATACCTTATTCATGGCTTTTGTCATCTGATGGCGCCAAATATCGCCACGTACAGTGGTTAGGTCCCCGTCCAGCCTCCCACCCATTGGCGGACGGGCCGCACAAGAGCAAGGAACCACGACCCATGGCGTCATCGACTCTGGAGGCCGGCGTACAGCGGCCGTCCTCCCCCGGCGGCAAGACCTTCCTGGGACACCCCCGCGGCCTCGCCACCCTCTTCATGACCGAGATGTGGGAGCGCTTCAGCTTCTACGGCATGCGTGCCCTGCTGGTGCTCTACCTGGTCGCCGAGCACGGCGACGGCGGGCTCGGCTACGAGGCGGCCGTCGGCGCCGCGATCTACAGCGTCTACAACGCCATGGTCTACCTGCTCGCCCTGCCGGGCGGCTGGATCGCCGACCGCTTCTGGGGCGCCCGCAAGACGGTGGCCGTCGGCGGGTCGATCATCATGGTCGGCCACTTCCTGCTCGCGGTGCCCGCCACCGCCTCGTTCTTCGCCGGCCTCGGCCTGATCGCCGTCGGCTCCGGCCTGCTCAAGGCCAACATCTCCACCATGGTCGGCCACCTCTACGACGGGCCGACCGACCCCCGTCGCGACGGCGGCTTCACGATCTTCTACATGGGCATCAACGCCGGTGCCTTCTTCGCGCCGCTGGTGATCGGCACCGTCGGCCAGAAGGTCGACTGGCACCTCGGCTTCGCCCTGGCCGGCGCCGGCATGGCCCTCGGACTGATCCAGTACCTGCTCGGCAGCCGGCACCTGAGCCCGCGCAGCAGCACGGTGGCCTCGCCGATCTCCGCCGCCGAGAAGTCCTCCGTGCTCCGCAAGGGCATGTTCTGGCTGGCCCTGACCGGCGTCTTCTTCGGCGTCGTCGCGCTGACCGGCAACTTCAGCGTCGGCTGGGTGATCTGGCCGCTGTCCGTCGCCGGCATCGGGATCCCGGCCTTCTACTTCGCCCGGATCAAGCGGGACAAGGACCTGACCCCGGACGAGCAGTCCAAGATGAGCGGCTACATCTGGTTCTTCGTGGCCGCCGCCGTGTTCTGGATGATCTACGACCAGTCCGGCTCGACGCTCAACATCTTCGCCAGGGAGTCGACCTCCTCGACGCTGTTCGGCACCGGCTTCCCGTCGAGCTGGTTCCAGTCGTTCAACCCGCTCTACATCATGGCGCTGGCCCCGGTCTTCGCCTGGCTCTGGGTCTGGCTGGCCCGGCGCGGCAAGAACCCCAGCACCACCATGAAGTTCGCCATCGGCCTGCTGCTGATCGGCGCCTCCTTCCTGGTGATGATGCTGGCGATGGCGGCCGCCTCCGGCGGTGCCAAGGTCACCCCGCTCTGGCTGGCCTCGGTCTACCTGATCCAGACCGTCGGCGAGCTGACCCTCTCCCCGGTCGGCCTCTCCGTCACCACCAAGCTGGCGCCGCCCAAGTACGGCAGCCAGATGATGGGCATCTGGTTCCTGGGCGTCACCGCCGGTGACTGCGTGGCCGCGATCATGCAGCTGATGGTCGGCAAGGGGACGGGATCCACCTGGTACTTCGCCAGCCAGGGCCTGCTGGCGGTGCTCGCCGGTGTGGCGCTGGCGATGTACCGCAAGAAGGTCGTCCGGCTGATGGGCGACATCCACTGACGGCCCCCGCCGGCCGCTGACAGCCCGCCGACGGCCCCACGAGCACCCGCCCCCGGGGCCGGTGCGCGGTCCCCGGACCCCGCGCACCGGCCCCGTCCGAATACCGGGGACAGGCCGCGCCCGGGCGTGCCATGGTGTCAGGCATGCCGACCGACACCCTCCCCCGCCAACTCGCCCGCACCAGGCGCTTCTCCCTCGGCGCACCCACCCACCCCACGGTCTCCGCCGACGGCCGGACGGTCCTCTTCCTGCGCAGCCGGGCCGGCGACGACCCGCTCACCCGGCTCTGGGCGCTGGACACCGACAGCGGCGAGGAGCGGCTGATCGCCGACCCGGCCGCACTCGGCGACGCCGGGCAGGACGTGCCGGAGGCCGAGCTGATCCGCCGCGAACGGGCCCGGGTCTCGTCGAGCGGCATCACCGACTACGCCACCGACGCCACCGCCCGGCTCGCCGCCTTCGCCCTCGGCGGCGCGCTCTGGCTCGCCGACACCGCCGACGGCACGGTGCGGCGGATACCCACCGCCACCGAGGTGTACGACCCGCGCCCCGACCCGGCCGGGCGGCTGGTCGCCTACGTCGGCGGCGGCGCCCTGCGGGTGGTCGGCGCCGACGGCACCGGCGACCGCGCGCTCGCCGAACCGGAGGGCCCCGAGGTCACCTACGGCGTCGCCGACCATGTCGCCGCCGAGTCGATGTACCGCACCCGGGCACACTGGTGGTCGCCGGACGGCACCCGGCTGCTGGTCGCCCGGGTCGACAACAGCCCGGTGTGCCGCCTCCACCTGGCCGACCCCGCCCACCCGGCGCGCCCGCCGCGCGTCCTGCGCTACCCGCTGGCCGGCACCGCCAACGCCGATGTCGGCCTCTGGCTGCTCGGCCTGGACGGCACCCGCACCGAGGTCCGCTGGGACCGGACGGCCTTCGAGTACCTGACCGCCGCGGGCTGGGACGGCCACGGCCCGTACGCCGCCGTGCAGAGCCGCGACCAGCGCACCGTCCGCACCCTGGCCGTCGACCCGGCCGACGGCGCCACCCGGACGCTCGCCGAGCGCCACGACGAGCACTGGGTCGAGCTCGTCCCCGGGCTGCCGGTCCGGACCGGCTCCGGTGCCCTGGTCGACTCCGCCGACCTCGGCGACACCCGTCATCTGACCCTCGACGGCGAGCCCGTCACCCCGCCCGGCCTCCAGCTGCGCACGGTGCTCGGCACCGAGGGCGAGCAGGTGCTCTTCACCGCCTCCGCCGAACCCACCGAAACCCACCTCTGGACGTACGACCCCGCCACGGGCGCCCGGCAGCTGAGCAGCGTGCCCGGCGCACACACCGGCACCCGGCGGGCCGGCACGCTCGTACACACCGCCCGCACGCCCGACACCCCGGGCCCGCGCAGCACCGTCCACCGCGCCGGGCGCCCCACCGCCGAGCTGCGCTCGCACGCCCAGCCGCCCGTCCTCACCCCCCGGCCCGAGCTGCTCCGCCTCGGCCCCCGCGAGCTGCGCGCCACGCTCTTCCTGCCGACCGGCCACCGGCCGCAGGACGGCCCGCTGCCGGTCCTGCTCGACCCGTACGGCGGGCCCGCCGGGCAGAAGGCCGTCCGGGCCGGCGGCTGGTCCGACCTGATCTCCCAGTGGTTCGCCGAGCAGGGCTTCGCGGTGCTGGTCGCGGACGGGCGCGGCACCCCGGGCCGGGGCCCGCGCTGGGACAAGACCGTCTTCGCCGACATCGCAGGACCCGCCCTGGACGACCAGGTGGAGGCGGTGCACGAGGCCGCCCGCAGCCGCCCCGGCCTGCTCGACCTGGACCGGGTCGCGATCCGGGGCTGGTCCTTCGGCGGCTTCCTGGCCGCGCTCGCCGTGCTGCGCCGCCCGGACGTCTTCCACGCCGCCGTCGCCGGCGCCGCCCCCACCGACCAGCGGCTGTACGACACCCACTGGAAGGAGCGCTTCCTCGGCCACCCCGACGAGCACCCCGAGCGCTACGAAGCCTCCTCGCTGATCGGCGACGCGCCGCGCCTGGAGCGCCCGCTGCTGCTGGTGCACGGCCTCGCCGACGACAACGTGCTGCCCGTCCACACGCTGCGGCTCTCCTCCGCCCTGCTCGCGGCCGGCCGCCCGCACGAGCTGCTCCCGCTGAGCGGGACGACCCATCTGCCGACCGACGAGACGGTGGCGGAGAACCTGCTGCTGCACCAGCTGGACTTCCTCCGGCGCAGCCTCCGGCGCTGAGCCCGGTCCGCCCGGCCCGGACCTCCGCCGACCCGGACCTCCCCCGGCTCAGACCTCCCGGACCCCGGCGCGCCAGACGGCGGCGGTCAGCGGGACACCCGGGCGGTAGGCGAGGTGGACGTGCGAGGGCGCGTCCAGCAGCTGGAGGTCCGCCCGGGCGCCCACGGTGACCGTGCCGGCATCGGTGCGACGCAGCGCGTGGGCGCCCCCGGCGGTGGCCGCGTACACGGCCTCGTCGGGGGTCATGCCCATCTCGCGGACGGCGACCGCGACGCAGAACGCCATCGAGCTGGTGAAGCTGGAGCCCGGGTTGCAGTCGGTGGAGAGCGCGACGACGGCGCCCGCGTCGAGCAGACGGCGCGCGTCCGGGTAGGCGGCGCGGGTGGAGAACTCCGCGCCGGGCAGCAGGGTGGCCACCGTCGCCGAACCGGCCAGCGCGGCCACGTCCTCGTCGGTGAGGTGGGTGCAGTGGTCGGCGGAGGCCGCGCCCAGCTCCACGGCGAGCCGCACGCCAGGGCCGTAGGAGAGCTGGTTGGCGTGCACCCGGGGGGTGAGGCCGCGCTGGATGCCGGCGGTCAGGACCGCCCTGGCCTGGTCGCCGTCGAAGGCGCCGTTCTCGCAGAACACGTCCACCCAGCGGGCGTACGGCGCGCAGGCGTCCAGCATGTCGCCGGTGACCAGGTCGACGTACCCGGCCGGGTCGTCGGCGTACTCGGGGGCCACCACATGGGCGCCGAGGTAGGTGGTCTCGGCGGTGTAGGAGGCGGCGATCCGCAGCGCCCTGGCCTCGTCCACGACGGTCAGGCCGTAGCCGGACTTGCACTCGATGGTGGTGGTGCCCTGGCGCAGCGCCTCGCGGACGAACCGGGCCAGGTTGGCGTCCAGTTCGGCGTCGGTCGCGGCGCGGGTGGCGGCCACCGTGGTGCGGATGCCGCCCGCGCTGTAGGCCTGGCCGGACATCCGGGCGTTGAACTCGGCGGTGCGGTCGCCCGCGAACACCAGGTGGGCGTGCGAGTCGACGAAGCCGGGCAGCAGGGCCCGCCCGGCCGCGTCGTACCGCTCGTCGGCGGCGGGCGCCCCGGCGGCGGGCCCGACCCAGGCGATCGTCCCGCCGTCCACCACCACGGCCGCGTCGGTGAGCAGGCCGAGCGGCCCGGTCCCGTAGCCGGGATCGTTGGTGACCAGGCTGCCGATGCCGGTGATCAGGGTGCTCGGGATGCCCGGGGTGATCGAAGCGGCCGGGGTGATCGAAGCGGGAACGGTGCTCGAAGCGGGAGGGGTGCTCGGGGTGCTCAAGGCGGAACCTCTCGGAGGGGGTCACGGTCCCGGGGGCGGGCCCCCGCCCGCCCCCGGGAGGTTCAGGGGGTCAGCAGCTCAGCGCGGCGATCGAGGTGCGCAGAGCACCCGGGACGTCCGGCACCAGCTGGTGCACACCGTCCCTGACCACGTGTCGGCCGCCGACCACCAGGTGCCGCACATCGGCGGCCGAGGCGGCGAAGACCGCGATCTCGGCGCCGAGCCGGGGCGGCGGCCCTGCGGTGCGCACCGAGTCCAGCCCGATCACGGTGAAGTCGGCGAGCGCGCCGGCCTCGATCCGCCCGGCCTCCGGCCAGCCGAGCGAGGCGTGCCCGTCCTCGGTACCGGCCCGCAGCAGCGCGTTGGCCGTCCAGTGGCCCCGGGTGCGGGTGCGCAGCCGCTCGTTCAGCTCCAGCGCGCGGGCCTCCTCGAACGGGTCGACCACCGCGTGGCTGTCGCTGCCGAGGGTGACCGGGCAGCCGGCCGCGGCCAGTTGGCGGGCCGGCCCGACACCGTCCGCGAGGTCCCGCTCGGTGGTGGGGCACATGCAGATGGTGGTGGAGGAGTCGGTGAGGAGCTTGATGTCCTCGTCGGTCAGATGGGTGGCGTGCACGGCCGAGGTGCGCGGGCCGAGCACCCCGTGGTCCGCGAGCAGCCGGGTCGGGGTGACGCCGTGCGCGGTGAGACAGGCGTCGTTCTCCGCGGTCTGCTCGGAGAGGTGGACGTGCAGCGGGGCCCGCCGCATCGACGCCCAGCGCGCGACCGTGCCCAACTGCTCGGCGGGCACCGCCCGGACGGAGTGGATGGCGGCGCCGATCCGGGCGTGCTCGCGCGGCTTGAGGGCGTCCGCCCGCTCGGCCCAGGCGTCGGCGTCACCGTCGCTGAACCGGCGCTGGGGCTTGGTCGGTTCGGCGCCGAAGCCCGACGACAGGTAGCAGGTGTCCAGCAGGGTGATCCGGATGCCAGCCCGGGCGGCGGCCTCGATCAGTGCCTCGCCCATCGCGTTGGGATCGTCGTAGCGGGCGCCGCCGGGCGCGTGGTGCAGGTAGTGGAACTCCCCCACCGCGGTGATCCCGGCCAGCGCCATCTCCGCGTAGGCGGCCGTGGCGAGCGCCAGGTAGCGGTCCGGGTCGAGCGCCCCGGCGAACCGGTACATGGTGTCCCGCCACGTCCAGAAGGTGCCGGAGCCGACCTGGACGTTGCCGCGCAGCGCCCGGTGGAAGGCGTGCGAGTGGGCGTTGGCCTGGCCGGGCAGCAGCAGCCCGTCGAGCCGGACGGCGCCGGGCGGGCAGGGCCCGCTCTCCGGCGTCACCCCGGTGATCCGGCCGCCGGGCCCGGTGGCGATCAGCACGTCGGGTTCGACCACCGGCCCGTTGACGTGCGGCAGCCAGGCGTACGGGGCCCAGTAGGTTACTGACACGCCAGGTCCTCCAGGACGTCGGCCAGGGCGGCGACCCCGGCCAGGCAGTCCGCCTCCTCGGCGTGTTCGGCCGGGGAGTGCGAGACACCGCTCGGGTTTCGTACGAACAGCATGGCGGTCGGAACGGCCGATGCCAGGATTCCGGCGTCGTGTCCCGCGCCGGTCGGCAGGACGGGGGCGGCGGCGCCGTCCCCGCCGATGACCCGCGCGAGCCGGTCGCGCAGCGGCCCGTCGAAGTCCACCACCGGCGTGTACGACTCGCGGGTCAGCTCGACCCGGACGCCGTCGCGGTCGCCCCGCTCGGCGGCGGCCCGCTCGATCTCCGCCACCAGAGCGGTGAGGGTCGGCTCGTCGGCGGCGCGGGAGTCCAGCCAGCCGCGCACCAGCGAGGCGATCGCGTTGGTGCCGTTGGGCTCGACGGCGACCTTGCCGAAGGTGGCCAGCGCGCCCGCCAGCCGGGCCTTCTTCCGGGCGGTGAGCACGGTGTTGGCGTAGGTCAGCATCGGGTCGCGGCGGTCCTCGATCCGGGTGGTGCCGGCGTGGTTGGCCTCGCCGTGGAAGTCGAAGCGCCAGCGGCCGTGCGGCCAGATCGCGCTGGCCACCCCGACCGGCCGGTCCTCGGCGAGGTGGCGCCCCTGCTCGACGTGCAGCTCGACGAAGGCGCCGATCCTGGCCAGCCGGTCGCCGTCCGCGCCGATCGCGGCCGGGTCGTGGCCGGCCCGTTCCATCGCGTCGGGCAGCCGGACGCCGTCGGCGTCGCGCAGCTCGAACGCGGCCTCGGGCGACAGCACGCCGGCGGTGAGCCGGGAGCCGATGCAGGCCACGCCGAACCGGGCGCCCTCCTCGTCGCCGAAGTTGACGATCGCCAGCGGACGGGCCAACTCGGTGCCCCGGGCGCGGAGTTCGTCGAGTGCGGCGAAGGAGGAGACCACCCCGAGCGGGCCGTCGTAGGCGCCGCCGTCGGGGACGGAGTCCAGGTGCGAGCCGGTGACGACCGCGCCCGGGCCCTGCGGATCACCCAGCCAGGCCCACTGGTTGCCGTTGCGGTCCAGCTCGTAGGTGAGGCCGCGGGCGCGGGCCTGCCCCTCGAACCAGTCCCGGCACTCGGCGTCGGCGGAGCTCCAGGCGAAGCGGCGGTAGCCGCCGGAGACGGCGGAGCGGCCCACCGGGAGCAGCTCCGCCCACATCTCCTCGAAGCTCGGGGGCTTGACGGTCACAGCGCACCCGTCGGGCCGTGCTCGCGCATGGGGACGCGCACCCCGCGCTCGTCGGCGACCTCGGCGGCCCGGTCGTACCCGGCGTCCACGTGCCGGATCACGCCCATGCCCGGGTCGTTGGTGAGCACCCGGCGGATCTTCTCGCCGGCCAGCGGCGTGCCGTCGGCGACGGTGACCTGGCCGGCGTGGATCGAGCGGCCGATGCCGACGCCGCCGCCGTGGTGGATGGAGACCCAGGACGCGCCGGAGGCGACGTTGACCATGGCGTTGAGCAGCGGCCAGTCGGCGATCGCGTCGGAGCCGTCCAGCATCGCCTCGGTCTCCCGGTACGGGGAGGCGACCGAGCCGCAGTCCAGGTGGTCGCGGCCGATCACGATCGGCGCGGACAGTTCGCCGGACGCCACCATGTCGTTGAACCGCTCGCCGGCCTTGTCGCGCTCGCCGTAGCCGAGCCAGCAGATCCGCGCGGGCAGGCCCTGGAAGTGCACCTTCTCCTGGGCCATCCTGATCCAGCGGTGCAGCGACTCGTTCTCCGGGAAGAGGTCGAGGACGGCCTTGTCGGTCTTGTGGATGTCCTGCGGGTCGCCGGAGAGCGCCGCCCAGCGGAACGGGCCCCTGCCCTCGCAGAACAGCGGCCGGATGTACGCCGGGACGAAGCCGGGGAAGGCGAACGCCCGGTCGTAGCCGGCCAGCCGGGCCTCGCCGCGGATCGAGTTGCCGTAGTCGAACACCTCGGCGCCGCGGTCCAGGAAGCCGACCATCGCCTCCACGTGCCGGGCCATCGACTCGCGCGAGCGCTGGGTGAACTCGGCGGGCTTCTCGGCCGCGTAGGTCGCCATGTCGTCGAAGGCCACGCCCAGCGGCAGGTAGCTCAGCGGGTCGTGGGCGCTGGTCTGGTCGGTGACGATGTCGATCGGCGCGTCCATCGCGAGCAGCTGCGGGAACAGCTCGGCGGCGTTGCCCAGCACGCCGATGGAGAGCGGCTGCCGCTTGTCGCGGGCGGCGGTGGCCAGTTCCAGCGCGTGTGAGAGGTCCTTGGCCTCGACGTCCAGGTAGCGGTGCTCGATCCGGCGGGCGATCCGGGACGGGTCGCAGTCGACGCAGATCGCCACGCCGCCGTTCATGGTGACGGCCAGCGGCTGGGCGCCGCCCATGCCGCCGAGCCCGGCGGTGAGGGTGATGGTGCCCGCCAGGGTGCCCCCGTAGCGCTTGTTGGCGACGGCGGCGAAGGTCTCGTAGGTGCCCTGGAGGATGCCCTGGGTGCCGATGTAGATCCACGACCCGGCGGTCATCTGCCCGTACATGGTGAGCCCGAGGGACTCCAGCCGCCGGAACTCCTCCCAGTTCGCCCAGTCCCCGACCAGGTTGGAGTTGGCGATCAGCACCCGGGGCGCCCACTCGTGGGTCTGCATCACACCGACCGGGCGGCCGGACTGGACCAGCATGGTCTCGTCCCGCTTCAGCCCCTCCAGCGTGCGCACCATGGCGTCGAACGACCGCCAGTCCCGCGCCGCCTTGCCGGTGCCGCCGTACACCACCAGCTTCGACGGGTGCTCGGCCACCTCCGGGTCGAGGTTGTTCATCAGCATCCGCAGGGCGGCCTCCTGCTGCCACCCCTGCGCCGTCAGCGTCGTACCCCGCGCCGCGCGCACCTCACGCGGCCCGCCCGTCTGCTGCTGCACCATGCTCCCGGCCTCCCTGCGGATGAATTCATTCAGTTTCTACCTGGCTGAATATATCCAATCACTCAGCCTCTGGCCAGGGTTGAGACCGAGGGCATCGGGAGAATTCAGAGCACTCCAGAGCACTCCGCGCACCACCGTGATAGGGTATGCAGCATCGTCGCGCAGAGAGGGGAGACACGCCATGCCGCAGGTCGAGATCGACATCCAGACCGCCCGAGCCCTGGAGTTCGCCGCCCGGATGGCCGGCGTCACGCCCGGCCAGGTGGTCGCCCGACTGGTGGCCGACGCCAGCCTGGCCGCCCCGGCGGCGCGGCAGAACGCGCCGGTACCGCCCGGCGACAAGCGCGTGGCCGTCCACGCGACGTACGAGGGATTCCTCACCAAGGCCCTGTTCGACCCCGAAACCAGCCGCGTGGACATCACTTCAGGCCCACTGGACGGCACCTCGCACAAGACGCCCAGCTCGGCCGCCCGGGCAATCGTCCAGCACTACAACCCGGACGTCTCGGGTTCGAGGAACGGCTGGTCCTTCTTCACCCTCAGCGACGGCAGCAAGCGTCCACTGCAGAGCATCCGGCGCTGACGCAGCACAACCGCAGGCCACGCGCCGGAGGTGTCCCGCACGAGCACCCGTCGCGATGATGCTTGATCCGCAGGATCGCCCGGCGCGGCCCGGGGCGGAAAACAGCAGTGCCCCGGGCGGCATGCACGCAGAGGCGACCCGGGGCTTACCCGCTCGACGGCAGCACCGTCCTCCGGGACCTGAAGGGTCCCGCCGTCCATCGGGGGGCCTTGTGAACACCGGCGAACGGCCGACCTGGATGCTTCGAAGCCTTTCGGAGCCACGGCTGGAGCCCCATGCGCCGGCCACCGGTGCAGGGGAGGAGGCCGCCCGGCTGCACCGGTGGAACATCGAGGTCTCCGCAGCCTTCTACGGCGCTGCACTGCCTGGAGGTCACGCTCCGCAACGCCCTGCACGGCGCAAGTGCGAGCGCCGGATCCGCCACAGGCAGGTGACGGCCGACGACGTTGTCGCGGAGCTCTCGTTCGGGTTCTGGGTGAAGCTGCTCTCCGGACGGCATGCCCGGACGTTCTGGGTTCCCGCGCTCCACCGGGCCTTCCCGAGCGACATCGGGCGCCGTGACGACCTGCACCGGAGGTTCGTCACCATGATGCGGTTGCGCAACCGGATCAGCCACCACGAACCGATCCACCACCGCCACCTCGAAGCCGGCCACGCGACGCTCCACCATCCGCTCGCGTGCCTCGATGCCGAGCCGGCTGCCCAGGCCTTGCGGCTGGACAGGGTCCCGGCCGTCTTGAAGCAGCGCCAGGACACGTGCCCGGGCCTGCGTCCACCGCGGTTCTGACCGAAACGCGATCGCCCGCACGCCCGCCTCCGGGCAGGTCTCAGGCCGCCTCGTCGCCGTCCCAGTCGATGCCGATCTCGGCGAGCCAGCGGCGGTCGGCGGCGTCGGGGGTGGTGGCGGTGGCCGGCGGGCGGGGCGGCCGGGGGATCTCCTGGACGGGACCGAGGCCGTACCTCTCGGCGGCCTCGGCGGCGCGGGCGTCGGGTTCGATGACGCCGACGTGGACGGCGCTCTCGTCCCCCGGGTCGAGGACGGTCAGTTCGGGGTCGGGCAGCCGGCGCAGGGTGACGCGCCGTCCGCAGGTCGGGCAGGACCACTCGTCGGCGCCCGAGGCGAGCCGGCCGACGAACTTCATCTCGTGGATCACGCGCATCACAGGTTCCCCCTGCCGATCGGCCCTGGGTACGGGCCTGTTGACAGGATTCCCGCCGCGCCCCGGGGGCTACTCCAGAAAGAGCCCACGAGCCGTCGCCGACTGCTCGATGGCCTCCAACCGGGCCTCGGCACCGGGGAGTTCGTCGCACATGCGCTGGAGCAGCACCCGGCCGAGCATCATCGGCGCGCAGGCGGTGTCGAAGACCAGGCCGGTGCCGACGGCGGCCGGCAGCATCAGGTCGGAGAGCTTGGCGACCGGCGCGAAGGCGCTGTCGGCGACGGTCAGGACGGTCAGCCCGCACTCCCGGGCCACCGCCAGAGCGTCCATCAGCTCGCGCGGGTAGCGCGGCAGGGCGAAGCAGAGCAGCGCGCTCGCCCCGCCGGCGGCGGCCTGTTCGATGCGGTCGGCGAGCATGCTGCCGCCCTCGTCGAGCAGCCGGACGTCCGGGTGCACCTTGGCCGCGAAGTAGGCGAAGCCGCGCGCCTGGGCGGAGGCGGCCCGCAGGCCGAGCACCGGCAGCGGCCGGGAGGCGGCGAGCAGCCGGGCGGCCCGGGTGACCGGCTCGGGGTCGGCGAGGAGTTCGGCGAGGTGGCGCAGGTGCTCGATCTCGGCCAGGACGGCCTGCTGGTGCTCGTTGCGCACCGCGTCGTCCGGGCTCTCCGGCGCGGCCGGCTCGCCGGCACCGAGTTCACGCAGCTGCTTGCGCAGCGCCGGGTAGCCGTCGTAGCCGAGCGCCACCGCGAAGCGGGTGACGGACGGCTGGCTGACGCCGGCCAGTTCGGCGACCTCGACGCTGGAGAGGAACGGCGCCTCGGTGGCGTGCCGGACCAGCGAGTGGGCGATCCGCCGCTGGGTGGGGGTCAGCCGGTGACCCTCGAACAGCTGGAGCAGCCGCGCGGAGGGGCCGACCGTGCCGGTGTCGTCGGTGGCGGTCATCAGCGGTACCTCCGGATGCGAGCTGTTCGGACGACGACTGTGCAGCAGTGCGCCGCCACTGGCAAAGACGTCTCGTACGCCGGGACGGCCGGTGAGACGCCCCGGCGGGCGGACGAACCCTCGGGGTAACCCTGATTTCTCCCTGAACCCGCCCGGATTACCTGGCGAACCGGTGGACCGGCCCGGCCGCCCGGGCGCACGCTGGTGGCCATGGACACTCGCCAGGACGAACTGAGGCGCGACCTCGACGCCACCCTGCAGGCGCGCAAGGAACTCGGCAAGGAGTACGAAGCGGAGCTGGTCGACTCGTTCCTGTCCCGGCTGGAGTCCCGGCTGGACGCCCGCCTCGACACCCGGCTGGAGCGCCGGCTGGCCGAGCGGCTCGACGAGTCCGGGATCGCGGAGCGCCCGCGCCGCCGCCCGTCCGGCCGCTCGAACTCGAAGCTGCCGCTGGCCTCCCTGGTGCTGGGCATCCCGCTCACCGCCATCGCGACCGGCGGCCCGGGGAACGGCGTCATGGGCCTGATCGTCTGCTGGGCGGGCATCGTCGGCGTCAACGTGGCCGCCGCCATGGGCGACCGCCGCGAGGAGGCCAGGGCCAAGCGGTGGCGGGGGGGGGGGGGGGGGGGGGGGGGCGCCCCCCCCGGCCCCCCCCCCCGCGCCCCCCCCCGCCACGGCTCAGGCCAGCGGCCCGGTGACCTGCTCGACCGCCCGCACCAGCCCGCCGGAGGCGACCAGCGCGGCGGCGGCCTCCAGGTCCGGCGAGAGGAAGCGGTCGCGGCCCGCGCCGCCGACCCCGGCCGCCCGGGCGGCGGCCAGCGCGGCGGCGGTGGCTGGGGCCACCGTGCCACTGGCGTCGGCCTGCTGACGGATCTCCAGCGCGCGGGCGGCGGCGGTGAGTTCGACGGCGAGGATCCGGCCGAGGTTCTCCACCGACTGGCGCAGCTTGCGGGCGGCGGACCAGCCCATCGAGACGTGGTCCTCCTGCATCGCGGAGGACGGGATCGAGTCGACCGAGGCCGGCACCGCGAGCCGCTTGTTCTCGCTGACCAGCGCCGCCTGGGTGTACTGGGCGATCATCAGGCCGGAGTCCACGCCCGGGTCGTCGGCCAGGAAGGCCGGCAGCCCGTGCGAGCGGGCCTTGTCCAGCAGCCGGTCGGTGCGGCGCTCGGAGATCGAGCCCAGGTCGGCGGCGGCGATGGCGAGGAAGTCCAGCACGTACGCCACCGGGGCGCCGTGGAAGTTGCCGTTGGACTCCACCCGGCCGTCCGGCAGCACCACCGGGTTGTCCACCGAGGCGGCCAGCTCGCGGGAGGCGACCAGCCGGGCGTGGGTGAGCGTGTCGCGGCCCGCGCCGGCCACCTGCGGGGCGCAGCGGATCGAGTAGGCGTCCTGGACGCGCGGCGCGTCGTCCTGGTGGTGGCCGGTGAGGCCGGAGTCCTTGAGGACGGCCAGCATGTTGGCGGCGCTCAGCGCCTGGCCGGGGTGCGGGCGGATCGGGGCGTGCAGCTCGGGGGCGAGCACCTTCTCGGTGCCGAGCAGCGCCTCCAGGGTCATCGCGGCGGTGATGTCGGCGGTGGTGAACAGGCGCGACAGGTCGGCGATGGCCATCACCAGCATGCCGAGCATGCCGTCGGTGCCGTTGATGAGGGCCAGGCCCTCCTTCTCCAGCAGCTCGACCGGCTCGATGCCGGCCGCGGCGAGCAGTTCGGCGGCGGGGCGCTCCACGCCGTCCGGGCCGGTGGCCACGCCCTCGCCCATCAGGACGAGCGCGCAGTGCGACAGCGGCGCGAGGTCGCCGGAGCAGCCGAGCGAGCCGAACTCGCGGACCACCGGCGTGATGCCGGCGTTGAGGATCGCGGCCATGGTCCGCGCGACCAGCGGGCGGACCCCGGTCCGGCCCGAGGCCAGCGTCTTCATCCGCAGGAAGACCAGTGCCCGGACCACCTCGCGCTCCACCGCGGGCCCCATCCCGGCGGCGTGCGAGCGCACCAGCGACCGCTGCAACTGGGCCCGCAGCTCGGGGCTGATGTGCCGCACGGCGAGCGCACCGAACCCGGTGGAGACGCCGTAGACGGGGCGCGGCTCGGCCGCGAGGGCGTCGATCCGGGCGCGGGCGGCCGCCATCTCGGCGATCGCGTCGGGACCGATCTCGACCCGGGCGTTCCCCCGGGCGACCGCCAGCACGTCCTCGGCGCTGACGTCGGCCTTGCCGACCTGGACGAGCGGCGCGTCGGGGGCCACAGCACTGTGCATATCCATATACACCATCACATCAGGTGAATGAAGATATGACAACCGTCCTGGCTCATCATGGAACCCCCGGCCGGCGGCCGGTCAGGAACCCCAGGCAGGATTCTCGGACACCGGGGCCGTTGACGCACGCTGGTGGCCACGGGACCGTACGGAGGTGGAGGTGCCATGACGCGAGCGACGGCGCGGCGGCGGGTGGTGCGGCTGCGCGGGGACGGGCGCAGTACGCGGCCGGACGCCCTGGCGGCGGAGGAGCCGCTGGAGATCCGGCTCGGCGGCGAGCCGCTGACGGTGACCATGCGGACCCCGGGGCAGGACTTCGACCTGGTGGCCGGGTTCCTGGTGGGCGAGGGCCTGGTCCACACCGCCGACGAGCTGGCGGCGCTGCGCTACTGCGCCGGGACGGACGAGGCGGGCGCCAACACCTACAACGTGGTGGACGCGACCCTGCGCACCCCCGGGGCGCTCCCGCTCTCCGCGCACCGCAACCTGCTCACCACCAGCGCCTGCGGCCTCTGCGGCCGCGACACCGTGGACGCCGTCCGCACCCACGTCCGCCACAAGGTCGCGGACGACCCGCTCACCGTCCCCCCGGCACTGCTGTACGGGCTGCCGGACCGGCTGCGGGAGGCGCAGCGGACCTTCGAGTCGACCGGCGGCCTGCACGCCGCCGGACTGTTCGACCCGGCGACCGGCGAGCTGCTCTGCGCGCGCGAGGACGTCGGCCGGCACAACGCGGTGGACAAGGTCGTCGGCTGGGCGCTGCGCGCGGGCCGGCTGCCGCTGGCCGGGCACGTCCTGCTGGTCAGCGGCCGGGCCTCGTTCGAGCTGACCCAGAAGGCCGCGCTGGCGGGCGTCCCGCTGCTGGCGGCCGTCTCGGCGCCGTCCTCCCTCGCGGTGGACCTGGCCGAGGAGCTGGGTCTGACCCTGGTCGGCTTCCTGCGCGGCGAGGGCGCCAACGTCTACACCCGCCCCGACCGGATCAGCTGACCCCTCCCGCGCCGCCGCCCGGCAGCCGCGCCTCGACCAGGTCGGCCGCGCGGGCCGCGCCGCCCTACCCCGGGGGCGGCGAGGCCGGGCCGGAGAGGGCCACCGCGACGAGCGCCCGCATCGCGGCGGTGACCTGCCCCAGCGGCAGCGTGGCGTCGTCCGCGAACAGCTCGACCAGCCAGCCGCCGGCCGCGTTCTGCCCGCCCGCCGCGACCATCCCCCGGTAGCCGGAGACCACCAGCATGGCCTCCTCGGCCGGGTCGTTCCCCGCCGCCCCGGAGCGCAGCGCGAACGCGCCACCGCGCACCGCCCGCCGGGTCATCGGGTAGTGCCGCAGGTCGAAGACGGCGTCCGGGGCCTCGATCTGGGCCCGCTGGGTCTCCGCCCGGCTGCTGCTCGGCCCGCTGGTCATCCGGTAGACGGCGTGCCGCACGGTCCGCATCAGCTGCGAGCCCGGCGGCACGTACGAGACCCACCAGCCGACCGTGTCCAGCAGCCGGGCCGAGGTCTCGGCGACGACGACCAGCTTGCCGATGGTGTCCGCGGGGTGGATCGCGCGGACCGAGCCGTGCTGGTCCAGCGCGGACAGCACGGCGGTGAGCAGCTGGCCCGGGTCCGCACTGTGCGCGGCGCCCCGGAACCGCCGCCGGTCGCCCGCCCCCGCCCGGCCGGCGTGCCGGCCCCGCCCGTCGGCCCGGTGGTGCGGGTCGGCGGCGTCGGCGAGCAGCACGGTCGGGTCGGGCGAGAAGCCGGGGCCGTGGCTGCGCCCGGCCACCACCGGGTGGGCGGCGCGGGCGGCCTTGGCTCGGTACTGGGCGGCGTCGGCGAGCCGGAACAGCCGGTCGGGGGTGGTGACCGGGCCGATCGAGTCCCCGGTGGAGGCGACCCCGCAGGCGACGCCCTCGCCCTCGGCCAGCGCCAGCGCCCGCGCGCACAGCTCCTCGGCGACGGCGACCACCTCGTCGGCCTTCTGGCCCTCGACGAGCAGGCAGAACTCGTCGCCGCCGAGCCGGGCGGCCAGGCTGCCGGGGAGCTTGGCGGCGGCCAGCGACAGCTGGTGGGCGAACCGTTCCAGCAGCCGGTCGCCCATCTCGTGGCCGAGCTGGTCGTTGACCCGCTTCAGGCCGTTGACGTCGCAGACCACCAGCGAGACCACCGTGTTGTCCCGGTTGTGCGCCTCCAGCGCGCTCTCCAGCCGGGCGTCCACGGCCCGGCGGTTGGCCAGGCCGGTCAGCGGGTCGGAGAAGGCCAGCTTGCGCAGGTCGGCCAGGCGCTCGGTCTGCGCGAGACCGGCCGAGACCTGGGCGGCCAGCAGGGTGGCGTAGTCGGCGTCCGCCTCGGTGAACTCCGGCTGCCCGAGCGTCCGCGCCAGGTACAGCTCGCCCCAGGCCTGCCCGTGCAGCACGATCGGGGCGACCACGCAGCAGGCCCGCCCGCGCCGGCGCAGCGCGGCCGCGCGCTCCTGGCAGTACGCGCCCGCGGTCGGGTGCGAGTGCCCGGGGTGCGGGATCGAGTTCTCGGCGGTCTGCACCCAGGCGCGGGGCAGCCGGCCGGTGGTCCAGCGCTCCTCCAGATAGGTGACGATCTCGGGAAAGTCGGCCACCGGGTAGGACTCGTCCTCCGGCAGCTCCTCCTCCCCCGGCGCCAGCTCGCCGTGGTTGACCAGCACCCGCAGCCGGCCGGACTCGCGGTCCCAGACCGAGACCGCCGCCATGGTGGCGCCGAGGGCCTCGGTGGCGCGGACGGCCGCCGCTCTGACGGCCTCCAGCGGGGTGAGCGCCCCCGCCATGTCCTGGGCGAGTTCGACCACGGACGTCAGCCGCAGATCGGGAACGACGGGCGGCTGCGGCGCCCGGTCGACGTCGCGGTCCGTCACGATCGCCTCACTGCTCACCGGCTCGCCTCGCTCCCTGTGCTCGGTCCTGCTCGGCCCCCGGGGCGCCCCCTGCCGAGCCCCGCACCCATCCGGCCGCTTGCACCAAGACTATGGCGGTTTCGCTCGGTTATGCCCCGTTTGCCCGGATCGGTCCGCCAGGCCGTACGGGTTTCAGCCGTACGGATACCCACCGGCCGACCGCCGTCCGGCCATCACCGGGCCGGCGTCCGACCGTCACCCGGGCGCCGTCCGAGCAACATCCGCCCCCTTCCTACCCCGGTCCGGCCGCGAGCCCACCTGCGTCCGCGCGGCAACCGTCACCCGTCGGCCACCGGCCGTCCCCGGGGCGGGCCGCTACGGCTGGGTGCGCGGGCGCCGCGACAGCAGCCAGGGCTCGACCAGCCCGAGCCCGCGCACCGGCCGGCGCCACATCGGCTGGAGGTTGAAGCGGTGCCCGGCGTCCGGCCCGGGCACCGGCAGACCAGGGGCGGGCATCCCGGCGGCGGCCGACAGGGCCTCGGCGAGCCCGGGCCCGTCCGCGTCGGCCGGGGCGACGCTGCCGTGCTGCTCCAGCGCGGTGGCGAACTCGCCGTCGATCAGCACCGCGTCCTTGGGCGCGATCGAGGTCAGCCGGCTGGCCAGGTTGACGGTGGTGCCGAAGACGTCGCCCATCCGCGAGGTGACGGTGCCGAAGGCCATGCCGACCCGCAGCGCGGGGATGGTGTCGTTCTCCGCCAGCGCCTCGATCAGGCTGAGCGCGATCTCGGCGGCGGTCACCGGATCCTCGGAGACGTAGAGGATCTCGTCGCCGAGCGTCTTGATCACCCGGCCGCCCTGGCCGGCGATCAGGTCGGAGCAGGTGTTCTCGAAGGTCTCGACCAGCTCGCCGAGCTCCTCCTCCTCCAGCCGGCGCGACAGCCGGGTGAAGCCGACCAGGTCCGCGAAGCCCACCGCCAGCCGGCCGCTGGTGATCTCGGTGTCCTCGGCGGCCTGCACCACCCGGCCGGTGACGGCGGCCAGCTGCCGGCGCCAGACGTACACCAGGAACTGCTCCAGCTCCGGCAGCAGCAGCTCGACCAGCGGGTACGCCACCTCGGCCCGGGTCAGGCCGGGCTCGACGGACTGGGTGAGGTTGTCCAGAAAGGTGTCCATCTGCCAGCCGGCCAGCCGGGCGGTGGTCTGTCCGGTGGAGCGTGCCACCTGGATCGCCATCGTCTCGCTGAGCAGGCCCGACTCCACCAGACCGGCGAGCCGGCGCAGCGCGATCACGTCACCGTCGGTCAGCGCCCGGGACTGCCCGATGTCCGGGAAGCCCATCGCGCGCCAGAACCGGGTGGCCAGCTCCATCGGGACGTCGGCGGCCCGCGCGGCCTGGTACGGGGTGTAGCGGCGTGGCGCGTCCAGGATCAGGCGTTCCAGGTCGAGCGCGACCGTCTGGTCGTGGGTGCCCGCCGTACCGCCGTCGCCGCCGTCCTCTGCCACCGGTCCGTCCCCGTGCGGTTGCCGCACTTGCCTCGTGTCCTGCCTGTCCGGGGGCGCGCCCGCCACCCGGCGGGCAGTGGCGCGCCTCACACTGCTGCCAGGTGGAATGTTCGCACGGAATCGCTCGATCCGGGGCATCAGCCCGGGTCAAGGAGAGGTGAAGACTGCCGCTCAGCGCGGCTCGGGGCGCACATGGACGACGTCCCCCGCGCCCACTGCGCGGCGCGCGCCGTCGGGCGTCCGGACCACCAGCCGGCCGTCGCCGTCGATCGCCACCGCCTCGCCGAGCAGCTCCCGGTCGCCCGGCAGCAGGACCTTCACCGGCCGGCCGAGCGTGGTGCAGCGGTCCGTGTACGCGGGCAGCAGGCCGCTGGCGTGCGGGTCCCCGGCGGCGGCCGTCCACTCCGCGTACAGGTCGGCGAACTCGCGCAGCAGCGCGCGCAGCAACGTGGCCCGGTCGGTCACCGCGGCCCCGGCCAGCGCCAGCGAGGCGGCGGTGGGGACGGGCAGCTCGGCCTCGCGCAGCGAGACGTTCAGGCCCAGGCCGGCCACCACCGCGCCGCCGCTCAGCTCGGTCAGGATGCCGCCGAGCTTGCGCTCCGTGCCGTCCACGACCACCTGGAGGTCGTTGGGCCACTTGAGGCCGACCTCGACCTCGGCGACCCGGCTCAGCGTGCTGGCCGCCGCCACCCCGACCAGGATCGGCAACCAGCCGTACCGTTCGACCGGTACCCCGTCCGGGCGAAGCAGGACGGAGAGGAACAGCCCCGACCGGGTCGGCGCCGTCCACTGCCGCTCCAGCCGCCCGCGCCCGGCGTTCTGTACCTCGGCGACCAGCACCGCGCCCTGCGGCGCGCCCGCCCGGGCCAGGGCGGCCAGGTCGTTGTTGGTGGAGCCGGTCTCGGCGACGACGTCCAGCGAGGTCCAGAACCCACCCTCCCTGACCAGGTCACGGCGGAGCGCCCCGGCGTCCAGCGGCGGCCGGTCCAGATCGGTCCAGGGCGAAGGACCGCCGTGTCCGAGGCCGCGCAGACCACTGCGGCGGCGGACGACGGGCTCACGCGGTGCATCGTTGGCGTCGGTCATGCGGGAAACCCTAGGTCCCCTAAAGGCCGTAGGCCGCCTTATCGTCCCGCAGAACGCGCGTTAACACACTGTGTCGATGGCCATAACGGGAAACGCCACGCGCTGGCTACGCTACCCAACGGTAGTTCGTTGTGCCGCCCTGCCCTCAAGCGCGAGTCCCGTGCGGACCTGCCCGCCACTGAACAGGACGCGGCCCATGGATCAGGGAGAGCCACCCGATGACCGAGGCGCCGTACGACCCCCACACCACCGCCGGCAAACTCGCCGACCTGCGGCGCAGGATCGACGAGGCGGTGCACTCCGGCTCCGCGAAGGCCGTGGAGAAGCAGCACGCCAAGGGCAAGCTGACGGCCCGTGAGCGGGTCGCCGAGCTGCTGGACGAGGGCTCCTTCGTGGAGTTCGACGAGTTCGCCCGGCACCGCTCGGTCAACTTCGGCCAGGAGAAGAACCGGCCGTACGGCGACGGCGTGGTCACCGGCTACGGCACCGTGGACGGCCGCCAGGTCGCCGTCTTCGCCCAGGACTTCACCGTCTTCGGCGGCTCGCTCGGCGAGGTCTTCGGCGAGAAGATCGTCAAGGTGATGGACTTCGCGCTGAAGACCGGCTGCCCGGTCGTCGGCATCAACGACTCCGGCGGCGCCCGGATCCAGGAGGGCGTGGTCTCGCTCGGCCTGTACGGCGAGATCTTCCGCCGCAACGTCCACGCCTCCGGGGTGATCCCGCAGATCTCGCTGATCATGGGCCCCTGCGCGGGCGGCGCGGTCTACTCCCCCGCGATCACCGACTTCGTGGTGATGGCCGACCAGACCTCGCACATGTTCATCACCGGGCCCGACGTGATCAAGACCGTCACCGGCGAGGACGTCGGCATGGAGGAGCTGGGCGGCGCACGCACCCACAACACCAAGTCCGGCAACGCGCACTACCTCGCCTCGGACGAGAAGGAGGCGGTCGAGTACGTCAAGAGCCTGCTCTCGTACCTGCCCCCCAACAACCTCTCCGACCCGCCGTCGTTCCCCGAGGAGGCGGACCTCACCGTCACCGACGAGGACCTCGAACTCGACACCCTGGTGCCGGACTCGGCGAACCAGCCGTACGACATGCACACGGTGATCGAGCACATCCTCGACGACGGCGAGTTCCTGGAGACCCAGCCGCTGTACGCGGGCAACATCATCACCGGCTTCGGCCGGGTCGAGGGCCACCCGGTCGGCATCGTCGGCAACCAGCCGATGAACCTGGCCGGCTGCCTGGACATCGCCGCCAGCGAGAAGGCCGCCCGCTTCGTGCGGACCTGCGACAGCTTCAACATCCCGGTGCTGACCTTCGTCGACGTGCCCGGCTTCCTGCCCGGCACCGGCCAGGAGTGGGACGGCATCATCCGCCGCGGCGCCAAGCTGATCTACGCCTACGCCGAGGCCACCGTCCCGCTGATCACCGTGATCACCCGGAAGGCCTTCGGCGGCGCGTACGACGTCATGGGGTCCAAGCACCTGGGCGCCGACCTCAACCTGGCCTGGCCGACCGCGCAGATCGCCGTCATGGGCGCGCAGGGCGCGGTCAACATCGTGCACCGGCGCGAGATCGCCGAGGCCGAGGCCGCCGGGACCGTCGAGACCAGGCGGGCCGAGCTGCTCGCCTCGTACGAGGACACCCTGCTCAACCCGTACCTGGCCGCCGAACGCGGCTATGTGGACGCCGTCATCGCGCCGAGCGACACCCGTCGGCACATCGTGCGCGGCCTGCGGGCGCTGCGCGGCAAGCGCGAGGTGCTGCCGCCCAAGAAGCACGGAAACATTCCGCTGTAGCCCGAGTCGCGAGAGGATTGAGCCATGGCCCCGATCCACGTGCTGCACGGGCAGCCGACCCCCGAGGAGCTCGCCACCGTCCTGGCGGTGGTCCAGGCCCGGGCCGCCGCCGCGCAGGCCGCCGCCGAGGCGGCCCGCCGCGCCGGTGTCGGCCCGGAAGCCCCCTGGAACGACCACGCCCGCTGGATGCGCCCCGTCCTGCGCCCCGGCGCCAACGCCTGGCGCACCTCCGGCTGGGCCGCTTAGGGCGCCCCGCCCGGCGGAGCGGGAGGCCGGCCGGCCTACCGCTCCGCCGCTTCGGCTTCCGCCATGTCCGTTCCGGCGCCGGTTGGCCCGGATTGCCCGAAAGCTGAGTACGGATACTCAGGCGTCCGGCCCGGGCGCGGCGCACCCTGGACTGGTGCTCTGGTCAGACCCCCGCGACGAGCCCTCCCCCGAGGCCCGGCGGATGCAGCAGCGGCTGCACCGCGCCGGCCGGGTGCTCGCCGCCTGCGCCCTGGTGATCGCCGTCCTGCTGCTGCTCTGACCCCCCGGGCCGGGCCGCCGTACCCCAACGGCCCACACCGTCACCCCCTACCCTGGTGGCCATGACCGACCAGCGCACCCTCGTCCTCGCCTCCGCCTCCCCCGCCCGCCTCGGGCTGCTGCGCCAGGCGGGCCTCGACCCGCTCGTGGTGGTCAGCGGCGTGGACGAGGACGCGATCAGCGCCGCCACCCCCGCCGAGCTCGCCCTCGTCCTGGCCGAGGCCAAGGCCAAGGCGGTCGCCGCCGAGCTGACCGGCGGCGAGCTGGTGATCGGCTGCGACTCCGTGCTGGAGCTGGACGGGCAGGCGCTCGGCAAGCCCGCCGACGCGGCCGAGGCGCTGGCCCGCTGGCGGTCGATGCGCGGCCGGGCCGGCGTGCTGCGCACCGGGCACTGCGTGATCGACACCGTCACCGGCGAGCAGTCCTCGGCCACCGCCTCCACCACCGTCCGGTTCGGCACCCCGGACGACGAGGAGATCGCCGCCTACATCGCCTCCGGCGAACCGCTGCACGTGGCCGGCGCGTTCACCCTGGACGGCCGCTCGGCGCCGTTCGTCGAGGGCATCGACGGCGACCCGGGCAACGTCATCGGCCTCTCCCTGCCGCTGCTGCGCACCCTGCTCGCGGAGCTGGGCGTCCGCATCACCGACCTCTGGGCGAAGTAGCACCCGCCGGGGCGCTCCGGCGGCATCGATGGTCGCGGCGGGCGACCGCCGCTAGGCTGACCGCCGCTGTTCGGACGGGGGAGGGGCGGGCGGATGGCCGACAGTCTGCTCAACGTACTGCTGGGCCTGGTGGCCAGCGCGATCAGCGCCGTGCTCGGCTGGCTGGGACAGAACCTGCGGCGGAGGCGGCGCCAGGAGCGGGTGCGCTCGTTCTTCGGGCTGCCGGCCGGCAGCGAGTGCCTGATCGTGGTCAACCGCAGTGTCGGCGCCGGCGCGCACGCCAGGACGGTGACCCGCCGCGACGCCTACGCGCTGATGGAGCTGGCGGCCCTGGTCAAGGAGTGCGGGGCGCAGGCCGAACTGGTCGCGCACGACAGCGTCCACCGCGGCCTGGGCGCCAAGACCGAGCTCTGCTTCGGCGGTCCGAGCAGCAACGAACGGATGGCCGCCCATCTGGCCTGGGGGCTGCCCGGGGTGCGGGTCACCAGCGGGCCGGAAGGACCGAACAACGTCATCGTCGTGGGCGACCGCGAGTTCGTGGTGGACTGGGACCGGCACGTCCACACCCTGCTGGCCCGCCTCGCCACCCCCGGGGGCGGGCGCCCGGTGTTCCTGGTCTCCGGGCAGACCGGGATCGCCAACCACGCCGGCGTCCGCTACCTGATGGCCAACCACCGCGGGCTCGCCCGGCGTTACGGTGAGGACGGCACCTTCGCCCTCGTCCTGCGGGTGGTCAACCCGGAGGCGTACGGACCGGACGTGGTGGAGCTCGCGGCGGACGTCACCGCGCAGGCACTGGAGCGCCCGGCCGACCCGGTCCCGGCGCCGGACACGGACGCGGTCACGGACACGGCGCCGGACACGGACACGGACACGGCCTCGGGAGCGGCCACGGCCTGAGTGCGGCCAGGGTCACCACACCGCCACGCCGCCCTGTCGCCGTCTGCGAGGATCGGCCCCCGTCGGCACCACCGGCCACGACCTGGGAAGACCCCCCGACGGCCGGCCGACCGGCTCCCTGGGCGCATCACCCTGTGTGTGGGATAGTTCACAACCTGGGGCTACTCGCCGGTACCGTCAAGAACTCCATAAACTCGACCAGGTTCAAGAAGGGAGCCACAGTGCGCAAGGTGCTCATCGCCAACCGCGGGGAGATCGCTGTCCGCGTCGCCCGTGCCTGCTCGGACGCCGGTATCGCCAGCGTCGCCGTCTACGCCGAGCCGGACCGGGATGCGCTGCACGTCCGCGCGGCCGACGAGGCTTACGCGCTGGGCGGCGACACCCCCGGTACCAGTTACCTGGACATCGCCAAGGTGCTCAAGGCCGCCGCCGACTCGGGAGCGGACGCCGTCCACCCCGGCTACGGCTTCCTGTCGGAGAACGCCGACTTCGCCCAGGCCGTCCTCGACGCGGGTCTGACCTGGATCGGCCCGCCCCCGCAGGCCATCCGCGACCTCGGCGACAAGGTCACCGCCCGGCACGTGGCGCAGCGCGCCGGTGCCCCGCTGGTGGCCGGTACGCCGGACCCGGTCACCGGTGCCGACGAGGTCGTCGTGTTCGCCCGGGAGCACGGCCTTCCGGTCGCCATCAAGGCGGCCTTCGGCGGTGGCGGCCGCGGCCTGAAGGTCGCCCGCACGCTGGAGGAGATCCCGGAGCTGTACGAGTCCGCGGTGCGCGAGGCGGTCGCCGCCTTCGGCCGCGGCGAGTGCTTCGTCGAGCGTTACCTGGACAACCCGCGGCACGTCGAGACCCAGTGCCTGGCGGACCAGCACGGCAACGTGGTGGTCGTCTCCACCCGTGACTGCTCGCTGCAGCGCCGGCACCAGAAGCTGGTCGAGGAGGCGCCCGCGCCGTTCCTGACCCCCGAGCAGAACGCCGAGCTGTACCGGGCGTCCAAGGCCATCCTCAAGGAGGCCGGCTACGTCGGCGCCGGCACCTGCGAGTTCCTGGTGGCGATGGACGGCACGATCTCCTTCCTGGAGGTCAACACCCGTCTCCAGGTGGAGCACCCGGTCACCGAGCAGGTCACCGGGATCGACCTGGTCCGCGAGATGTTCCGGATCGCCGACGGCGAGGAACTGGGCTACGGCGACCCGGAGGTGCGCGGCCACTCCTTCGAGTTCCGCATCAACGGCGAGGACCCGGGCCGCGGCTTCCTGCCGGCCCCCGGCACCGTCACGCTGTTCGCGCCGCCGTCCGGCCCGGGCGTCCGGCTGGACTCGGGCGTCGAGACCGGCTCGGTGATCGGCCCGGCCTGGGACTCCCTGCTGGCCAAGCTGATCGTCTCGGGCACCACCCGCAAGCAGGCCCTGGAGCGGGCCCGCCGGGCGCTGGCCGAGTTCAAGGTGGAGGGCATGGCCACGGCCATCCCGTTCCACCAGGCGGTCGTCACCGACCCGGCGTTCGCGCCGGAGGTGCACGGCGGCGAGGGCCCGTTCACGGTCTACACCCGGTGGATCGAGACCGAGTTCGACAACACCATCCCGGCGTTCGCGGGCGCGGCCGGCGAGGGCGAGGAGGCCGAGGGCCGGGAGACCGTCGTGGTCGAGGTCGGCGGCAAGCGGATCGAGGTCTCGCTGCCGTCCTCGCTGGGCGTCTCGGCCGCCCCCGTGGCGGGCGGGGCCGGTGCGGCCAAGGCCAAGCGCCGGGTCGGCGCCAAGAAGGCCGGCTCGGCGGTCGGCGGTGACACCCTGGCCTCGCCGATGCAGGGCACCATCGTCAAGGTCGCCGTCCAGGAGGGCCAGGTCGTCGCGGAGGGCGAGCTGATCATCGTCCTGGAGGCGATGAAGATGGAGCAGCCGCTGAACGCGCACAAGGCGGGCACCGTCGTCGGCCTCAAGGCCGAGGTCGGCGCGAGCGTCAGCAGCGGCGCCGCGCTCTGCGAGATCAAGGACTGACAGGAGCACGAACCGGCGGACCCCGTCGGTACAGCCGGTCCGTACACCCCCCAGGGTGTGCGGACCGGTCGCGTTCGTACCGGCCGTCCCGCGCGGCTCAGCGGCCGCGCGGGACGCCCAGCTCGGCGAGCCGGCCCGGCAGCGGTCCGCCCGGCCCGCCGGGGCCGCCGTGCACCGGGGGGCGGCGCTGGCCGGGCAGCGGGGCGCCGCCGGGCGGAGGACCGGCCCGGCGGGGCAGCGGGCCGGGCTGGGTCTGGTGTACGGGCCCGCTGCCGGTGCCGTGCACCGGGCCGTCCCCGGCCGGGGCGGCGCCGAGCGGCGCCAGGTCGATCTGCACCCCGCAGTCGGCGAGCGAGTCCAGCTCACGCGCCGTGGCGTCGTCGGCACCGGCGCGCTCGTCGGTGACCAGCCGGGTGATGGTGTCGGTCGGGACGGTCGGGAACATGGTGTCCGCGCCGAGCTTGGTGTGGTCGGCGAGGACGATGACCTCGGCGGCCGACTGCACCAGAGCCCGGTCCACGCTCGCGGAGAGCATGTTCGTGGTCGACAGACCGCGATCGGCCGTCAGCCCGCTGCCGGAGATGAAGGCCTTGGAGACCCGCAGCCCGTGCAACGACTGCTCGGCGCCGCTGCCGACCAGGGCGTAGTTGGAGCCCCGCAGGGTCCCGCCGGTCATCACCACCTCCACCCGGTTGGCGTGTGCCAGCGCCTGGGCGACCAGCAGGGAGTTGGTGACCACCGTCAGCCCGGGCACCCGGGCCAGTCGGCGGGCCAGTTCCTGGGTGGTGGTACCGGCGCCGACCACCACGGCGTCACCTTCCTCCACCAGACCGGCGGCGAGATCGGCGATGGCGCTCTTCTCGGCGGCGGACAGGTGGGTCTTCTGCGGGTAGCCGGGTTCGCGGCTGAAGCCGCCGGGGAGCACCGCGCCGCCATGACGGCGGTCGAGGAGCCCTTCTGCCTCCAGCGCCCGTACGTCACGACGCACGGTCACTTCGGAGGTCTGGACGACGCGGGCCAGTTCGCGGAGCGACACGGCTCCGTTGGCGCGCACCATTTCGAGGATCAACTGGCGACGTTCTGCTGCAAACACAGAACCGACGGTAACGTGCGTGACCGTCTGCTTTCAGGCGTTTGCAGCTAGTAGCGGGAATTGCTCACGCCGGAACGGCGCGTGACCGTACAATGCGCGCCGCCGACGATCCGGGACTGCGCCCGCCGTCCGGGTGACGCTCCGGCGCACGCGAAGGGCGGCCACCGAACGGCGGCCGCCCTCAACTGCGCTTCGGATGCTCAGGATTCGCCCTCGGCCCGCTTCCGTATGTGCAGCTGGCGGGCGGCCTCTGCGGTCGAACCGGAGACGGACGGGTAGACGGTGAACGCGCTGGCCACCTGTTCGACCGTCAGATTGGCGTCCACCGCGAGCGCGATGGGGTGGATCAGCTCGCTGGCGCGCGGCGCGACCACCACGCCGCCGACCACGATGCCGGTGCCCGGGCGGCAGAACAGCTTCACGAAGCCGTCCCTGATGCCCTGCATCTTGGCCCGCGGGTTGCCCCGCAGCGGCAGCTTGACCTCGACGGCGTCCATCTTGCCGCACTTCACATCGGCGGCGGTGTAGCCGACGGTGGCGATCTCCGGGTCGGTGAAGACGTTGGAGGCGACGGTCTTCAGGTTCAGCGGCTGCACCGCGTCGCCGAGCGCGTGGTACATCGCGATCCGGCCCTGCATCGCGGCCACCGAGGCGAGCATGAAGACACCGGTGCAGTCACCGGCCGCGTAGACGCCCGGGGCGCTGGTGCGGGAGACCCGGTCCACCCGGATCTGGCCCCAGTCGTTGAGCTTGACCCCGGCCTCCTCCAGGCCCATCCCGGCGGTGTTCGGGATCGAGCCGACCGCCATCAGGCAGTGCGTGCCGGTGATCACCTTGCCGTCGGAGAGCGTCACCTCGACGTGGTCGCCGAAGCGCTTGACCCCCTCGGCCCGGCTGCGGCTCATCACGTTCATGCCGCGGCGGCGGAAGACCTCCTCCAGCACCTCGGCGGCGTCCGGGTCCTCGCCCGGCAGCACCCGGTCGCGGCTGGACACCAGGGTGACCTTCGAACCGAGCGCCTGGTACGCGCCGGCGAACTCCGCGCCGGTGACGCCGGAGCCGACCACGATCAGCTCGCGCGGCAGCTCCTCCAGGTCGTAGACCTGGGTCCAGGTCAGGATCCGCTCGCCGTCCGGCTGGGCGTCCGGCAGCTCGCGCGGGTGGGCGCCGGTGGCGATCAGCACGGCGTCGGCGCGCAGCGACTGGACGGTGCCGTCGGGCGCGTCCACCAGCACCTCACGGGAGCCGTCCGCGCCCTGGCCGCCGGTGCCGAGCCGGCCCCGGCCGCGCAGCACGGTGACGCCGGCCCGGGTCACCGACTGGGTGATGTCGTGGGACTGCGCGATGGCGAGGCGCTTCACTCGCCGGTTGACCTTGCCGAGGTCCACGCCGACCACCCGGGCCGACTGCTCCTGCGGAGGTGTGTCGTCCGCGACGATGATGCCCAGCTCCTCGTACGAGCTGTCGAAGGTCGTCATCACCTCCGCGGTCGCGATCAGCGTCTTCGACGGCACGCAGTCCGTGAGCACCGCCGATCCGCCCAAGCCGTCGCGGTCGACGACGGTCACCTCCGCGCCGAGCTGGGCGGCGACGAGCGCCGCCTCATAGCCGCCGGGTCCGCCACCGATGATCACGATCCGAGTCACGTCCCCCATTGTCCCGCACGCCGGGACGACTGCCACGCCGGGGTCGGGGGTTCCGTCCGGCCGCCGGTCCGCCCCGGACCGCCCGGGCCCCGCCCGCCGCCCGCCGGACCGTCTAGGCTGCACCCCATGCCCCTTTACGCCGCGTATGCCACCAACCTCGATGCCCGGCAGATGACCCGCCGCGCGCCGCACTCCCCCCTGCGCGGCACCGGCTGGCTGGACGGCTGGCGGCTCACCTTCGGCGGCGAGCAGCTCGGCTGGGAGGGCTCACTGGCCACCGTGGTCGAGGACGAGAAGGAGCAGGTCTTCGTCTCGCTCTACGACGTCGCGCCGATGGACGAGGAGGGCCTGGACCGCTGGGAGGGCGTCCAGCTCGGCATCTACCGCAAGATCAAGCTGCGCGCGCACACCCTGGACGGCGACATCCAGGTCTGGACGTACGTGCTCAACGACTACGAGGGCGGCCTGCCCGCCGCCCGCTACCTCGGCCTGATCGCCGACGCCGCGGAGAGCGCCGGCGCCCCCCACGACTACGTGCTGGACCTGCGCCGCCGCCCCTGCTGAACCGTTCCTACGGCGTCGGGCCCGCGCTCCAGGAGTTCGCGGTGGCGGCCAGTGCCGCCGCCACCGACGCCCGCCGGGCCGGCTCGGTGCGCAGCCCGTTGGCCAGTTCGACGTGGAGCCACGGCACTCCGAGGCCGGCCGCGAACCGGCCCTCGACGTTGGTGGCGCCCTGCAGCTGCCCGCACTTCTCCCGCCAGGCCCGGCAGACCGCGAACCCGGCCCGGCCCAGCCCGCCCGCGGTGAGCTCGGCCGCCGCCCCCGCCTGGCCGGCGCCGCTGGAGACCACCGCGTCCGCGCCCGGCAGGCTGTCCTCGTCGAAGCCGTGCACCTGGATGCCGGGCAGGCCCCGCGCGGTGAGCGCCTCGACCACCGCGGCGAAGACGGTGTCGGCGCGGTGCGCCACGTCCGACGAGCCGTCCGCACCCGCCTTGCGGTGCGCCCCCGCCAGCACCAGCACCCCGCCCGGCACGGACCGGAAGAGGTCCACGCCGAGCAGTTCGGTCCGGCTGTCGGAGACCGGGTGCGGCACCTGCACCGTCCAGGAGGCCTTCGCCGCGAGGTCCAGGTAGACCCGGCCCCAGCCGCGCCCGTCCACCGACTGCCCCGAGCCGTCGGCGATCTCGGCCACCCGGCGGCCGCTGCCCGCCTCGGTGAACTCGGTCAGCCGGTAGCCGACCCGCGCCAGCGCCTGCCCGGCCTGCTCCGGCCGACCCTCCAGCGTCCGCAGCACGCCGTCCGCGACCGCCTGGCGCTGCGCGGCGTCGGGCACCGCGTACGGGGCCGCCGGGCCGAAGCCCGCGGTGTACGCGTCCACCCGCGCGGCCAGGTCCACCGGCGCCGGCCCGGTCGGGCCGCCCGTGACACCGGCCGTGGTGCCCGCCGCCGCCCCGGGCTCCCCCGCCGAGCCGCGCGCCGCCACCGTCAGCGCGACGGCCAGCACCACCAGCACCAGAAGCGCCGCCACCGGCAGCACCAGCGCGCGCCGCGAACCCCGTGTCTCCATGGGCCGAGAACCTACCCTGCGGCCCGTCCGGTTCATGATCCGAAGGATCGATCCCGAAGCGTCCCCTGTTCGAAGCCGAAACGTGACTGGATTCCGTGAACCGATTCGTACGCTGGTCCGGTTTGACCAAGGTTTGACCAACCGGCGTCGGTGGACCTCCCGGGGGGTGGGTGCACCGGTCGGCCCGACCGCAGAACGAGGCCCCCGTGAGCACGGCACCCACCCCGCCGCGACAGCACCGCTATCGCCGCCGGGCCGACATGCCGCTGCTCGGGGGCATCCGCCCGCCGATCGCCCTGCTGCTGATCCTGCTGCTGGCCGTCGCCGCGATCACCGCGCTGGCCGTCGGCGGGCTCCGGGTGGACGAGACCCCGCAGGCCGTCCGCGAGTCGCACCAGTACGCCGCCGAGGACACCGCGGCCTCGCTGCGCGCCGGACTGCACGAGAGCGCCACCGACCTGCGCCGGGCCGCCGCCCACTACGACAGCGCCCCCGCCGAGCCCGCCGCCGTGCTGACCGCGCTCGGCCAGGCGTACCGGAAGTGGCGCGGCACGGTGATCGTCCGGCCCGACACCGGCCGGCTGCTCGCCGCCCGCGGCGAGACCGTGCCGCTGGCCGGGCTCGACCTCGGCCAGGTCACCGACACCGCGCCCGCACCGCTGCTGGTGCCCTCCGCCACCGGCACCCGGCTGCTCACCTTCGCCCTGGTCAGCACCAAGGCCGACGGCCGGGCCCTGCTGGTCGCCTCCGACAACCTGCGGCTGCCCGGCACCGCCACCCGCAAGGAACAGACCATCCAGGTGCTCGACGCCGACGGCGCCGTCCTGGACAGCACCGGCGCCAAGCTGACCGCCGACTCCGACCGGCGGCTGGTCGGCCTCGCCCGGGAACGGGCCGCCCGCGAGCGCCCGGCCCCCGGCGGAACCGTCTCCGGCACCCTGGCCGGCGGCCCGGACGAGAAGGGCGCGCGCCGGGTGGCCGGCTACGCGGTCGTCGCCTCCCCCGGCGGCCGCGACCTCGCCACCCCGCTCGGCCTGACCGTGGTCTCCACCAGCACCGTCGACGGCAGGCCCGGCTCCCTGCGCCACCCCGCGCTCGGTCTGGCCGCCGCCGGAGCACTGCTGCTGGTCGCCCTGCTGCTCGCCTGGTACCTGATCCGGACGCTCCAGCGCCCGCTGCTGCGACTGTTCCTGGAGTCCCGCCGGCTCACCCGCGGCGAGCAGCTGGACCAGCCGGTCACCGGGCCGAAGCGGGGCGACGCCGGGCGGATCACCCGCGCCCTGGAGGAGCTGCGGCTCCAGCTGCTCGACCCGGCCCGCCCGCCCGCCGCGCCCGCCACCGGCCGGCGCCGCCGCCGCCCGGGCACCGCGCTGCCGCTGGCGCTCTGCGCCGTCGTGGTCCTCGGCTGGTCCGGCCCGCTGCTGCTGCTCGGCGGCGCCGACACCGCCGTCCGCGTCCCGGCCCAGGTGGTCGCCGGCCAGCGCGACCGGACCGACAACGCCGCCGACCGGATACGCCAGGCGCTCAACGAGGGCTACGCCGACCTGCGCTCGCTCGCGCCCGCGCTCGCCGAGGCCTCGGTCGGCAAGGCCGACACCCTGCTCCACGACACCCTCGCCGAGCACGACCGCTACCGCTCGCTCTACGTCCTCGGCGCGAACGGCGAGGTGCTCGCCCAGGCCGGCGGGGCCCCGCACCGCACCGGCCCGGACGCGCTCGGCCCGAGCGGTGTCCTGCTGCTCAACAGCTCCGGCAAGGAACCCCGGATCGCCGCCCGGGCCGCGCTCGGCGGCAGCCCCGCCGAACCGGCCGAGGGCGACGCGCCCGAGGCCAAGGGGCCGGTGCTGGTCGGCGAGTTCAGGACGGACTTCCTCGGCGGGCTGCTCACCCGGCCCGGCCTCGGCCGGGTCTGGCTGGTCGACGACCGGCAGCGGGTGCTCGCCGCCAACGAGGGCTACAGCTCCTTCGGTGAACTCCCCGACGGCCGCGCCCGGACCGTCCTGGCCGACGCCAGGAAGGCGGCCACCGCCGACGTCGTCCGCACCGGCGGCGACCCGGCCCTGCTGGCCGCCGCGCCGCTCGGCGGCAACGGCACCGTCGGCAAACTCGGCTGGTCCGTGGTGACCGCCCACCCGGTGGCCTGGCTGCACCTCGACCAGAACCGGGCCGACCGGCGCGCCGTGCTGGCCGGCATGCTCGGCCTCGCCGCCGCCGCGCTCTGCCTCGGCTGGCTCCAGATCGCCGTCGGCCTGCCCCTGCGCCGCCTCGCCGCGAACGCCGAGGCACTGGCCGCCGGGGACCGCCGTACGGTGCTCTACCCCGTCCACCACGACGAGGTCGGAGCCGTCGCCCGCAGCCTGGAACTGATCCGCCAGGACCTGGAGCGCGCCGCCCGCCGCACCCCCGTGCCCACGCCCGACCGCTGAGCGCCCAGCCCCCTGGCCCCTGGCCCCTGAGTCGAAGGACCACCGCCCGTGCTCTTCCTCTATGTCGTGCTGCTGGTGTGCTGCGCCGTCCTGCTGGTCGCGGGCATCGTCGAGCAGCGCCGGCACTTCGCCGCGCTGGAGCAGATCCCGACCCGGGTGCTGGTCAACGGCATCCGCGGCAAGAGCTCGATCACCCGGCTCTGCGCGGGCGCGCTGCGCGGCGGCGGCCTGGTGACCGTCGCCAAGACCACCGGCACCGCGGCCCGGTTCATCCACCCCGACGCGACCGAGGAGCCGGTCTACCGCAAGTTCGGCATCGCCAACGTGGTGGAGCAGATCGGCATCGTCCGCCGGGCCGCCACCTACCGGCCGCACGCCCTGGTGATCGAGTGCATGGCGGTGATGCCGGCCCTCCAGGAGGTCAACCAGACCAAGCTGATCCGCTCGACGATCGGCGTGCTCTGCAACGTCCGCGAGGACCACCTCGCCGAGATGGGCCCGACCCTGGACGACGTCGCGCGCTCGCTCTCCCGCTCGATGCCGGTCGGCGGCGTCTGCGTCACCGCCGAGCAGGACCGCGTGCACATCCTGCGCGAGGAGGCGGCCCGGCGGAACTGCGAACTGATCGTGGTGGACCCGGAGTCCGTGACCGACGAGGAACTGCGCGGCTTCAGCTGGTTCACCTTCAAGGAGAACGTGGCCATCGCGCTCGCCGTCGCCGAACTCCTCGGCGTGGAACGGCAGACGGCACTGCAGGGGATGTGGCAGGCCCCGCCGGACCCGGGCGTGCTCTCCGTCGAGCGCTACCGCACGGACGACGGCAAGCGGCTGCGCTTCGCCAACGTCTTCGCGGCCAACGACCCCGAGTCCACCCTGATGAACGTCCGCCAGCTGGAGGACCTCGGCGCGATCCACCGCCCGCTCCACGTGGTGATCAACTGCCGTCCGGACCGGGTGGAGCGCAACGGCCAGATGGGCCAGATCGTGCCGGACCTCGATCCGGACACGGTCTTCCTGATCGGCCACCCGACCAGGAGCGCCCGGGACGGCATCCCGGCCGGCTGGTCGGGGCGGGTGGTCGACCTCGGCGGCGACAAGCGGGACCCGGCCGCGCTGACCGACGAGTTGCTGACCGCGCTCGGCCCTGACTCCTCGCTGGTGGCGATCGGCAACATCCACGGCCAGGGCGAACTGTTCCTGGAGGAGCTGGCCCGGCTGGCCCCGGACGAGGAGCCGGAGGACCACGGGACCGGGTACGACCAGCACGGGTACGACCAGCACGGGTACGAGCAACACGGGCACGACCAGCACGGGCACGAGCAACACGGCTACGGCCAGTACGGGCACGACCAGTACGGCTACGCCGAGCCGCCGTACCAGGAGCACGCCCACCCGCGGCACGAGTACGCCGAGCCCGGGTACGCGCGGCACGACTACGCCGAGCCCGGCCGCCCCGAACCCGTCTACGTCCCCGAGCCGCTCCCCGACTCCTGGTTCGACCCGGCCCCCTCCCGCCAGCACATCCCCTTCCCCCACGGAGACCAGCAGTGATCCCCACCGAGCTCACCCCCGAGATCGCCGCCATCGGCATCGCGCTCGGCCTGGTCTTCTCCCTGGTCTGCTACCTGACCACCAACCTCTCCCCCGGCGGCATGATCACCCCCGGCTGGCTGGCCCTCACCCTCGTCGAGGACCTCCAGCGGGTGGCCATCGTGATCGGTGTCACCGTGCTGACCTACCTCGCCACCCGGGTCGTCCAGAAGCTGGTGATCCTCTACGGCAAGCGGCTGTTCGCCGCCGTGGTGCTGATCGGCGTGCTGCTCCAGGCCACCGTGATGCTGGTGCTCCAGCGCGAGCTGCCGACCATGTACGCCAACCAGACGCTCGGCTTCATCGTCCCCGGCCTGATCGCCTACCAGCTGGTCCGCCAGCCCCGGGCGGCCACCCTGATGGCCACCAGCACGGTGACGCTCGCCAACTACGTGGTGCTCACCGCCGGTGTCCTGCTCGGTGCCCTCCCCGGCACCTGATCGCGGCGCCCGATCCCGGCCCGACTCCGCCTTCTCTCCCCGCCCCCGCCGGAGGCCCCCATGCCCGTCACCCGGAAGTCCCTGCTCAGCGGCGGCCTGGCCGTCACCCTGCTGGCCACCAGTGGCTACCTCACCGTCCAGCTGCGGGACCGCGACCGACGGCCCGCCGAGGGCGGCACCGCCCCGCTGATCGCCGCCACCGCCGCGCCGGGCACCGCCCAGGCCGGCGCCGGGTACCGGTACGAGCGGCTGACCGGCCCGGACCGCACGGTGGTCCGCGACGCCCGCGGCGGCGTGGTCGCCACCCTGACCGACGGCGCCCGCACCGCCGCCCTGACCGGCCCGAGCCGCACCTTCGCCGAGCCGGGCACCACCACCGCCACCCTGGTCGGCGACACCTGGGTCCGGCTGATGCCGCAGCCGTGGAAGGCCGGCGCCGAGAGCGAGGGCTGGTTCCGCGGCTGGTTCCAGCAGTCGCTGGGCAGCAGCGCGGACGACGTGCTGGCGATCGCCGTGCAGTACCTCGCGGGCGCGCCCGGCGAGAAGGACGCCAAGGGCGTGCGCTACAAGGGGGACGCCTCGTTCGGCCCGCTCAACCCCAACGGCTCGGCCGGCAACGACCTGCGGCTGGAGCAGACCGACTTCCTCGACTACCTCGGCACCCCGTACACCTTCGCCGACAGGGTCACCAAGCAGCCCGACAAGACCCGTTACGGCGCCTTCGACTGCTCCGGCTTCGTCCGCATGGTGTACGGGTACCGCTCCGGCTACCCGCTGCTCAGCAAGGACGTGGCCGGCCCCGGCCTGGCCCGCACCGCCAACGGCCTGGCCCGGTTCTCCCCCGGCGTCCCGGTCCTGCCGCTGACCACCGCGCCCGGCTCGGACGTCACCCTGCGGCCCGCCTCGATCGACCCGCTGCAACCCGGTGACCTGGTCTTCTTCGAGATCGACGCGCGCACCGGCGCCCGGCTCGACCACACCGGCATCTACCTCGGCCTGGACACCGACGGCCACCCGCGCTACATCTCCAGCCGGGAGGAGGCGGACGGCCCGACCTTCGGCGACAAGGGCGGCACCGCCCGGCTGGACGACAACGGCTTCTACGCGAAGGGGCTGCGCAGCGCCAAGCGGCTGTGAAGCGCCGGCCCCGCCTTCGCCCGCGCGCCCGTCCCGGCCCGCGGCGGTCCGGACGGAATGACCGGCGCCGGGCCCGAAAACCGCCACCGAGCTGTGTTTTCGGGTCAACCGGGTAACGATCCGGCATGCCGGGGCAGGATTTTCTACGCGCGTAGTCGATTCCCGTCTATTCTCGGACCTGTGAACGCATCTCCTCAGTCGGTCGTCTCCTCCGACCCCTACGCCGCCGCCCAGGCCGCCGCCGCGCGCCTGCGCGAGCTGACCGGTGCCGAGCGCCACGACGTCGCCCTGGTGATGGGCTCCGGCTGGGTGCCGGCCGCCGACGCCCTCGGCGAGACCGTGGCCGAGTTCCCCGTCACCGAGCTCCCCGGCTTCCCCGCCCCCGCCGTGGCCGGCCACGCCGGCACGATCCGCTCGGTGAAGATCGGCGACAAGCGCGCCCTGATCTTCCTCGGCCGCAACCACTACTACGAGGGCCACGGCGTGGCGACGGTCGTGCACGGCGTCCGCACCGCCGCCGCCGCCGGCTGCGGGATCATCGTGCTGACCAACGGCTGCGGCGGTCTGCGCGAGGGCTGGGTCCCCGGCCAGCCGGTCCTGATCAGCGACCACATCAACCTGACGGCGGACTCCCCGATCGTCGGCGCCAACTTCGTCGACCTGACGGACCTCTACTCCAAGCGGCTGCGCGACCTCTGCCGCGAGGTGGACTCCACCCTGGACGAGGCCGTCTACGTGCAGTTCCGCGGCCCGCACTACGAGACCCCGGCCGAGGTCCACATGGCCCGGGTGATCGGCGGCGAGCTGGTCGGCATGTCCACCACCCTGGAGGCCATCGCCGCCCGCGAGGCCGGCTCCGAGGTGCTCGGCATCTCGCTGGTCACCAACCTGGCCGCCGGCATCACCGGCGAGCCGCTCAACCACGCCGAGGTGCTGGAGGCCGGCAAGGCCTCCGCCGAGCGCATGGGCGCGCTGCTGGCGAAGGTCCTTGAGCGGATCTGACCCGGGTCTGGCGCACAATCATGAGCGACGGGGTCCGCGGGCGGCTGTGATCCGCTGATCACACCCACCCGCGGGCCCCGTCCGCGTGCGCGCCCCCTCCCCCTTGCCTACTTGCGGAACCCTCCGGCCGACAACCGACGCACTTCCCGATGGAGCTGCAGCCATGACGCAGGCAACCACCACCGACCTCCTCGCCCGGGCCCGGGCCTGGCTGGCCGAGGACCCCGACCGGCAGACCCGCGAGGAGCTGTCCGCCCTGCTGGCCCTGGCCGAGGGCCCGGACGCCGAGTCGGACAGCAAGCTCGCCTGGTCCCAGCTGGCCGAGCGGTTCTCCGGCCGGCTCCAGTTCGGCACCGCCGGCCTGCGCGGCGAGCTGGGCGCGGGCCCGATGCGGATGAACCGCGCCGTGGTGATCCGGGCCGCCGCCGGCCTGGTCGCGTACGTGCGGAAGCAGGGCCTGGGCGACCTCGTCGTCATCGGCTACGACGCCCGCCACAAGTCGTACGACTTCGCCCGCGACACCGCCGCCGTGGTGGTCGGCGCCGGTCTGCGCGCCGCGCTGCTGCCCCGCGCGCTGCCGACCCCGGTGCTCGCCTTCGCCGTCCGGCACCTGGGCGCGGCCGCCGGTGTCACCGTCACCGCGAGCCACAACCCGCCGCAGGACAACGGTTACAAGGTCTACCTGGGCGACGGCTCGCAGATCGTCCCGCCGGCCGACGCCGGGATCGCGGCCGAGATCGACGCGATCAGCGCGCTCACCGAGGTCCCGCGCGCCGAGGACGGCTGGGAGGTGCTCGGCGAGGACGTCGTCGAGGCGTACCTGGACCGGGCCGTCTCCATCGTGGACGGGCAGAGCCCGCGCGACCTGGATGTCGTCTACACCCCGATGCACGGCGTCGGCCGCGACACCCTGGTCGCCGCGTTCCGCCGGGCCGGCTTCCCCGCGCCCACCGTGGTCGCCGAACAGGCCGAGCCCGACCCGGACTTCCCCACCGTGGCCTTCCCCAACCCGGAGGAGCCGGGGGCGATGGACCTCGCCTTCCGCACCGCCGCCTCGGTCGGCCCGGACATCGTCATCGCCAACGACCCGGACGCCGACCGCTGCGCGGTGGCCGTCCCGGACAACGGCAACGGCGGCAACGGCCCCGGCTGGCGGATGCTGCGCGGCGACGACGTGGGCGCGCTGCTCGGCGCGGCACTGGTCGCCAAGAAGGCCACCGGCACCTTCGCCACCACCATCGTCTCCTCCACCCTGCTCGGCCGGATCGCCGAGGCGGCCGGCCTCGGCTACGCCGAGACGCTGACCGGCTTCAAGTGGATCGCCCGCGCCGACGGCCTGCGCTACGGCTACGAGGAGGCGCTCGGCTACTGCGTCGACCCGCAGGGCGTACGCGACAAGGACGGCATCACCGCCGCCCTGCTGGTCGCCGAACTGGCCGCCACCCTCAAGAAGTCCGGCCGCACCCTGGCCGACCTGCTGGACGACCTGGCGCTGGAGCACGGCCTGCACGCCACCGACCAGCTCTCCGTCCGGGTGCACGACCTCGCGCTGATCGCCGACGCCATGCAGCGCCTGCGCGACCAGCCGCCGACCGTGCTGGCCGGCCTGCGGGTCACCGGGGCCGACGACCTGACCGCCGGCTCCGCCGACCTGCCGCCCACCGACGGCCTGCGCTACCGCCTGGCCGGCGAGGGCGTCCGCTCGGCCCGGATCGTGGTCCGGCCGTCCGGCACCGAGCCCAAGCTGAAGTGCTATCTGGAGGTCGTCCTCCCGGTCGCCTCCGCCGCCGACCTGGCCGCCGCCCGCGAGCGCGCCGCCGGGCTGCTCGCCGCGATCAAGCGCGACCTGGCGGAGGCCGCGGGCATCGACGCCTGACCTCCCCGCACACGACGAAGGGGCCCGCCGTTCGGCGGGCCCCTTTCCGTTCTCCCGTGCTCTCTCCCGTGTTCGGACCGCGGTGCTCAGACCACGATCGCGACGACCAGCGCGACCAGGCCGGCCAGCGTCGGCGCGATGATCCACCAGCACCACCGCACGACCACCGGCCCGGCCGCGTCCGGCCGCGCCGCGTTCCGCTCGGCCTGCTCCTGCAGTACCCCGACCACCTGGTCCGACCAGGCCCGGCTCGGGTCCGGCGCGCCGGCGACCACCGAGGAGACGGCACCCGGCCGGCCGAAGGCCACTCCCAGCCGGGACGGGTGCCGGTCGACACCGCCGCGCTGCTGGATCCGGTTGGCCCGCTTGCGCTGACGCAGCGACACCGGCACCGCCCACACCTGGTACTTGGCACCGCCCGCGAACAGTTCGACCGAGTACCCCGCCCGCAGCGCCTCCACCGACGCCCAGGGCGCCGTGATCGTCCGCAGCGGATTGCGCACCACCAGCCGCCGGTCGTTGGCCAGCACCGCGGGCCGCAGGGTGTAGGCGATCACCGGGAACGCGAACACCGGCACCGCCGCCAGCGACACGTACGGAGTCTTCCCCGTCCCGCTCAGCGCCGCGTCCCCGATCAGCCACCCGGCCACGGCCAGCAACAGCACACCGGAGATCACGCCGGGAATGGAGCGGTACACGCGGTCCGCGTACACGGGCTCCCCATCGGAGCCGGCCGAGCCCTGGTGAGGCTTGCCGTCGGAATCGGTCATGACCACGATTCTGCCCCATGCCCCCCGCGATCTACAGGGGTGGCGAACACCGTTCCGGACCACGGCCGGGCCACGGCCTCCGTCCGCCCCCGTTCGGATGAGTCCGTCCGCGACCCGCCCCGCGCGGGGCACCGCGCACGGGACGATCCGTCCGCGACGACCGCACCCGACCACCCGCCCCCCCGAAGGACCGACATGGCCACCCCCTCGCGCCGGCACCGCTGGTTGCTGGGCATCCGCGATGAACTGCAAGCCGGTGCCCGCCCGTACGAGATCGAGGTGGAGCCGGAGGTGCGGCTCTGGCTGGAGACCCTGACCTCCGCCGAGTACGCGACGGCCCTGCGCTTCGCCGAGTTGCTCGCCGTGAAGGGCCACGAGCTGACCGAGCCCTACGCCAAGCGGCTTGAGCACGGAGTCTGCGAACTCCGTCCCGGCCCGTACCGCATCACGTTCTGGCTCCCTGGGGACCGAAGGGCAGCGGTGCTGCTGACGGTCTTCCGCAAGCGCCGCGACAACGAGCGCCGGGAGAAGGACCGGGCGTACCAGGCGTACGCGGTCTGTGCGGCGCATCACCGGGCTCCCGGGGAGCATGATGTATTCACCAGGAGCAGGAAGGGCGGCGAGTGATGCGCGGCAGTGACGTCCACGGCCGATGGGATCTGTCCGGCGGCTGGGAGGACTCCCCCGAGTACGCGGCGGCGGGCTGGCGGATGGCGCTGGCGGGAGCGGTCCACGAGCAGCGCACCGCCCGGGGGTGGACGGAGGCCGAGCTGGCCGAGGCGTCCGGGCTGAGCGAGGAACTGGTGGAGCGGATCGAGTGCAGCGGCGTCGACCCGACCATGGACGTCCTCCAGGCGCTCGGCCGTGCCTTCGGCGCCGACGCGGCCCTCACGCTGGCCGAGCCCGACCCCGGTCTGCGGTTCGTCCCCCGCGCGGCCGCCTGAACTCTCGCGAACGCCTCTCCTCCGCTCGCCGAGGTCTCGGTCGCGCATCGAAAGGTGGGAGGCCTAGCGGTCGACTACGCGCGTAGATATGCTGGTCTGGTGACTATGTCCACTGTTGCAGCCAATGCCCTCCCGCAGCCTGGCGGCCGGGAGGTACTCCCAGGCGTTGCGGGCAGCGGCCTTCAGGACGTCGCGGCGTCCGAGGCCTCGCTCCGCCGCTTCCTGCACGGCCTGCCCGGCGTCGACCAGGTCGGCCTGGAGGCGCGTGCCGCCGCGCTCGGCACCCGCTCGATCAAGACCACGGCGAAGGCCTACGCCATCGACCTGGCCATCTCGATGATCGACCTGACCACGCTGGAGGGCGCGGACACGGTCGGCAAGGTGCGCGCCCTGTGCGCCAAGGGCCGGACCCCCGACCCGTCCGACCCGACCACGCCCCGCGTCGCCGCCATCTGTGTCTATCCGGACATGGTCGCCACCGCGAAGGCCGCGCTGCGGGGCACCGACATCCAGGTCGCCTCCGTCGCCACCGCCTTCCCCGCCGGGCGCGCCGCGCTCCCGGTGAAGCTCGCCGACACCGCCGACGCGGTCGCCGCGGGCGCCGACGAGATCGACATGGTGATCGACCGGGGCGCCTTCCTCTCCGGCCGCTACCTGGACGTCTTCCAGGAGATCACCGCCGTCAGGAAGGCGTGCGAGCGCCCCGACGGCACCTCCGCCCACCTCAAGGTGATCTTCGAGACCGGCGAGCTGCAGACGTACGACAACGTGCGCCGCGCCTCCTGGCTGGCCATGCTGGCCGGCGCCGACTTCATCAAGACCTCCACCGGCAAGGTCGCCGTCAACGCGACCCCGCCGGTCACCCTGCTGATGCTGGAGGCCGTCCGCGACTTCAAGGCGCAGACCGGTGTCCAGGTCGGCGTGAAGCCCGCCGGCGGCATCCGCACCACCAAGGACGCCATGAAGTACCTGGTGATGGTCAACGAGACCCTCGGCGACGACTGGCTGACCCCGCACTGGTTCCGCTTCGGCGCCTCCAGCCTGCTCAACGACCTGCTGATGCAGCGTCAGAAGCTGACCACCGGACGGTACTCCGGTCCTGACTACGTGACGGTGGACTGATCACCATGGCCAAGAAGAAGACCATCGAAGAGCCGGCGGCCCAGCAGCGCGGCGGCCTCTTCGCCTACGCCCCGGCGCCCGAGTCCCCCGCCGCCGCGGGCGACATCGCCACCTCCTACGGCCACTTCATCGGCGGCGAGTTCGTCGACTCCTCGGGCGGCGAGGCCCTGAAGACGGTCAACCCGGCCACCGAGCAGGTGCTCGCCGAGTTCGCCCGGGGCACCGACGAGGACGTGGACCGCGCGGTCGCCGCCGCCCGCCGGGCCTTCGCCGACTGGTCGGCGCTGCCGGGCAGCGAGCGCGCCAAGTACCTGTTCCGGATCGCCCGGATCATCCAGGAACGCAGCCGCGAGCTGGCCGTGCTGGAGTCGATCGACAACGGCAAGCCGATCCGCGAGACCCGCGACTTCGACATCCCGACCGTCGCCGCCTGGTTCTTCTACTACGCGGGCTGGGCCGACAAGCTGGACTACGCGGGCTTCGGCCCGAACCCGCGCCCGCTGGGCGTGGCCGGCCAGGTCATCCCGTGGAACTTCCCGCTGATGATGCTGGCGTGGAAGATCGCCCCGGCGCTGGCCACCGGCAACACGGTCGTCCTCAAGCCGGCCGAGACCACCCCGCTGACCGCGCTGCGCTTCGCCGAGATCTGCCGCCAGGCGGGCCTGCCGAAGGGCGTCGTCAACATCGTCACCGGCGACGGCCGCACCGGCGCCGCGCTCACCGCGCACCCGGACGTCAACAAGGTCGCCTTCACCGGTTCCACCCCGGTCGGCCGGGCGATCGCCAAGCAGCTGGCCGGCAGCCGCAAGAAGCTGTCGCTGGAGCTCGGCGGCAAGGCCGCCAACATCGTCTTCGACGACGCGCCGATCGACCAGGCGGTCGAGGGCATCGTCAACGGCATCTTCTTCAACCAGGGCCACGTCTGCTGCGCGGGCTCGCGCCTGCTGGTCCAGGAGTCGATCCAGGACGAGCTGCTGGACGCCCTGAAGCGCCGGATGTCCACCCTTCGGGTCGGCGACCCGCTGGACAAGAACACCGACATCGGCGCCATCAACTCGGCCGCCCAGCTGGCCCGGATCACCGAGCTGACCGACGCCGGCGAGGCCGAGGGCGCCGAGCGCTGGTCGCCCGAGTGCGAACTGCCCGGCACCGGCTTCTGGTTCAAGCCGACCGTCTTCACCGGCGTCAGCCAGGCCCACCGGATCGCCCAGGAGGAGATCTTCGGCCCGGTGCTGTCCGTGCTGACCTTCCGCACCCCCGCCGAGGCGGTCGAGAAGGCCAACAACACCCCGTACGGCCTCTCCGCCGGCATCTGGACGGAGAAGGGCTCGCGGATCCTCTGGACGGCGAGCCGGCTCAGGGCCGGTGTGGTCTGGGCCAACACCTTCAACAAGTTCGACCCGACCTCGCCGTTCGGCGGCTACAAGGAGTCGGGCTACGGCCGCGAGGGTGGCCGCCACGGTCTGGAGGCCTACCTCGATGTCTGACACCATCACGCGTCTTGACGTCCTCAAGACCTACAAGCTGTACGTCGGCGGGAAGTTCCCGCGCTCCGAGAGCGGGCGGGTGTACGAGGTGACGGACTCGAAGGGCGAGTGGCTGGCCAACGTCCCGCTCGGCACCCGCAAGGACGCCCGCGACGCCGTCGTGGCCGCCCGCGCGGCGGTCAAGGGCTGGGCCGGCACCACCGCGTACAACCGCGGTCAGGTGCTGTACCGGGTCGCCGAGATGCTCCAGGGCCGGCGCGAGCAGTTCGCCGCCGAGGTGGCGCTCTCCGAGGGCATCGGCCCGAAGAAGGCCGCCGCACTGGTGGACGCCACGATCGACCGCTGGGTCTGGTACGCGGGCTGGACGGACAAGGTCGCCCAGATCGCGGGCGGCGCCAACCCCGTCGCCGGCCCGTTCTTCAACCTCTCCACCCCGGAGCCGACCGGCGTGGTCGGAATCGTCGCCCCGCAGGCCGGGTACGGGCACTCGCTGCTCGGCCTGGTCTCGGTGATCGCGCCCGCCATCGCCACCGGCAACACCGTGGTCGTCGCGGCCGCCGCCGACGCCCCGCTGCCGGCCCTCTCGCTGGGCGAGGTGCTGGCCACCTCGGACGTCCCCGGCGGTGTGGTCAACATCATCTCCGGCCGCACCACCGACATCGCCCCCACCCTGGCCTCGCACCAGGACGTCAACGCACTGGACCTCACCGGGGCCATTGCCGCCGACGGTCCCGGCGCGGCGGCGGCGCTGGAGGCGGCCGCCGCGGATACCCTGAAGCGGGTAGTCCGTCCGGAGCTGGACCCGTTCGCCCAGGACTGGACCAGTACGCCCGGTACGGACCGGCTACTCTCGTTCCTGGAGACGAAGACGGTCTGGCACCCGATGGGGATCTGACCGCCCCGTCACCGAGTAACAACTCCACAGACTGGCCGTCCCCAGTGCCCTCTCCCCCCCCAGGGCCCGGACGGTCATTGGACGGACCCGCGCCTCTCCCCCCCCTGGCGCGGGTCCGTCGACTTTCACCCCCGTCGGCTCTCACCGCCCGCCCTGGTCGCACCGCCCGCCCTGGTCGCACCCGCACCGCGCCGACGGCGCCGGAAGCCGAAAGCACCGGAAGCAGGTGCCGTCCGCCCGGTTTCGGCATCGGGCCGGGATGCGTCAGACTGGTGTCCCGTGAGTGACTCCCCGCTGAACCCTGTGCCGATAGCCGCCGCCCGGGTGGTCCTGCTCTCCGGGCCCTCCGGATCGGGGAAGTCCTCGCTCGCCGGGCGCAGCGGTCTGCCGGTGCTTCAGCTCGACGACTTCTACAAGGACGGGGACGACCCCACCCTCCCGCTGCTGCCCGACGGCGCGGTCGACTGGGACTCCCCGCTCGCCTGGCACCGTGAGCAGGCCGTCGCCGCCATCCGCAGCCTGCACCGGACCGGCCGGGCCGACGTCCCGGTGTACTCGATCCCGGACAACGGCCGGGTCTCCACCCGGGTCCTGGACCTGGCCGGCGCCCCCGCGTTCATCGCCGAGGGCATCTTCGCCGCCGAGATCACCTCCGACTGCGCCGCCGAGGACCTGCTCGGCGACGCCCTCTGCCTGCGCAACGGCGCGTTCACCACCGCCTGGCGCCGACTGCGCCGGGACGTCCGCGAGGGCCGCAAGTCGCTGCCCGTGCTGCTGCGCCGCGGCTGGCGCCTGCTGCGCGCCGAGCGCTCCATCGTCGGCCGCCAGGTCGGGCTGGGCGCCCACCCCTGCGCCGGCCCGGAGGCCGCCCGCCGGATCCGCACCGCGGCCGGGCCCCGGGAGCTCAGCCCCTCCCGGTAGGGCCCGGCCCGCCCGCGCGACAACGGCCCCGGACACAACGGAACGGCGGGCCCGGTGCGTCTCCCCCGCACCGGGCCCGCCGCCTTCCCTCGGACAACCGCCGGGCTCCCCCCGTGGCGCCGCTCCCCCGAGCCGGCGCCACCGGCCCGTGGCCGTCCTTACCCGTCCCCCGACGGGAGTTCTCTCCTCCGCGGGCGCGGAGGCCCTCGTCCGCGCGGCCGCGGCCGCTACGCGACCAGCTCGCCGAACGCCCGGACGGTGTCGCCCGACTTGTTCAGGTGCTCGTCGTCGCGCAGCCGGCGCAGCGCGCGCCAGATGCTGCTCTTGACCGTGCCGACGCTGATGTTGAGCACATCGGCGATCTCCGGGTCGGTCTTGCCCTCGTAGTACCGCAGCACCAGCATGGTCCGCTGGTTCTCCGGCAGCTTCGCCAGCGCCTGCCAGAGCACGGCCCGCAGTTCGGTGCCGCCCATCGCGTCGGTGTCGCCGACCGTCTCCGGCAGCTCCTCGGTCGGGTACTCGTTGACCTTGCGGCGCCGCCAGGCGGAGATGTGCAGGTTGGTCATGGTGCGGCGGAGGTAGCCCCCGACCGCGGCCTTGTCGGTGATCCGGCCCCAGGCCCGGTAGGTGCTGAAGAGCGCGCTCTGCAGCAGGTCCTCGGCCTCGTAGCGGTCACCGGTGAGGTGGTACGCCGTGGCGTACAGGGAGGCGCGGCGCTCGCGCACGTACGCGGTGAACTCCGTGATGTGGTCCTCCGCGACGGCCGGGTGCTCCCCCTGCGCGCCTCCCTGCCCGGCCTCGGCGGTGCGACCGGCCGCGGGGGACAACCGCAGCAGCGTCGCACCGGCGGCCTCGCGGCCGGCCGACTCCCCCGGGCCGACCTTCCGCAGACCGCTTCCCCCGTCGCCCCTGGGGGCGTCCTTGCCCTCGACGCGGACGGGGAGGATCCCCCGCAGCGTGAGGGTCCCGGCGGAGTCGGCCGCACTCCCCGTCCGGCCGATCCCGTACAGCTCCCCCGGCCTGCCGCCGCCGCTCACCCGGCGGACGACAGCGTTCCCACCGGTGCTGTGCGCGCATCCCCGTACGGTCACGGCACCCGAGGTCTCGTCGGTCCTGGCCTCGTACCGGGTCCGCGGGGTGGTCGCTGACGAACGCGCGGTGCGGACAGCCGGGTTGGTCCGGGTCTGAAGCATGGCGTTCATCGTGCGCCCCCTGGGTCGGTACGAGCGGTTCCTGTTGCCGCCGTTCAACCGGCCGGTTGGCCCGCTGTCCTGCGGCGACATGGAAAATCCTGCCCGCCGGTTGTGATGGCGCTGTCCGCCGACTGTCACAGGGGTGTCACAGGGGTGGGGCGTTCGCCCGCGCACGCCCTCCCGCCGTACCGGACGCCGACGGGGCGCCCGCCGGTTCCGCCGGACCGGTGCCCGACGCCGGGGGGTGATTCGGCGCCCCGGGTGAGCCAGAATGAGGCCGTGCCTTTCCTCCTTCTGATCGAGGACGACGACGCCATCCGCACCGGCCTCGAACTCGCCCTCACCCGCCAGGGCCACCGCGTGGCCACCGCCGCCTCCGGCGAGGACGGTCTGCGGCTCTTCAAGGAGCAGCGGCCGGACCTGATCGTGCTGGACGTGATGCTGCCCGGAATCGACGGTTTCGAGGTCTGCCGCCGCATCCGGCGGACCGACCAGCTGCCGATCATCCTGCTCACCGCCCGCTCCGACGACATCGACGTGGTGGTCGGCCTGGAGTCCGGCGCGGACGACTACGTCGTCAAGCCGGTGCAGCCACGCGTCCTGGACGCCCGGATCCGGGCCGTGCTGCGGCGCGGCGAGCGCGAGAGCTCGGACTCCTCCGCGTACGGCACCGTGGTGATCGACCGCGCGGCGATGACCGTCACCAAGGACGGCGAGGACCTCCAGCTCACCCCGACCGAGCTGCGGCTGCTGCTGGAGCTCAGCCGCCGCCCCGGGCAGGCGCTCTCCCGCCAGCAGTTGCTGCGGCTGGTCTGGGAGCACGACTACCTCGGCGACTCCCGCCTGGTGGACGCGTGCGTGCAGCGGCTGCGGGCCAAGGTCGAGGACGTCCCCTCGGCACCGACGCTGATCCGCACGGTGCGCGGGGTCGGCTACCGCCTGGACCCGCCGGCCTGACCCCCGCGCTCCTGACCCCCGCCGCTCCTGACACCCGTACGACGACAGGCTCACGTGACTGACCATCAGACGACGACCCGACGGTTCTCCTCGGGCCCGTGGCGACGGCTGCGCTCCCTGCGGGTGCGGCTGATCGCGGTGTTCGCCGCGGTCGCGCTGCTCACCGCCGTCTCGGCCTCCGGCATCGCGTACTGGCTGAACCGTGACGCGGTGCTCAAGCGCGCCCAGGACACCGCGCTCAACGACTTCCGGGTCTCGCTCAGCCGCAACGTCTCCGACCTGCCGCTGAACGCCACCTGCGCGGACCTGACCCAGCTCGCCAACACCGTCGCCAGCTCCGGCCTCAGCTACGACGTGGTCGTCGCCGACCCGGCCCGCCCCGGCTGCGTCGCCTCCTCCTCCCCCGGGCGCTACACGCTCGCCGAGGTCCCGGGCAACCTGCAGGACACCGTCGGCCGCCTGCGCCAGGTCACCGACAGCAACCCGTACGCCTACCACCTCTACTGGCAGCGCCAGAACCTGGACGGCCGGCCGTTCCTGATCGGCGGCACCAAGGTGGTGCCGACCGGCCCGACCGCGTACATGTTCAAGTCGCTGGAGAACGAACGGGCCGATCTCAACACCCTCGGCTGGTCGCTCGCCATCGCCACCCTGCTCGCCCTGATCGGCTCGGCCCTGCTCGCCCAGGCGGCGTCCGCGACCGTGCTGCGGCCGGTCAAGCGGCTCGGCGAGGCGGCCCGGCGGCTCGGTGAGGGCCACCTGGACACCCGGCTGGAGGTCGAGGGCTCGGACGAACTGGCCGATCTGGCCCGGACCTTCAACCGCACCGCCGCGTCCCTGCACGAGCAGGTCGAGGAGCTGAGCGCGCGCGAGGCGCAGAGCCGGCGGTTCGTCGCCGACATGTCGCACGAGCTGCGCACCCCGCTGACGGCGATGACGGCCGTGACGGACATCCTGGAGGACGAGGCCGAGTCGCTGGACCCGATGATCGAACCGGCCGTCCGGCTGGTGGTCAGCGAGACCCGCCGGCTCTCCGACCTGGTGGAGAACCTGATGGAGGTGACCCGCTTCGACGCCGGTACGGCGAAGCTGGTCGCCGACGAGGTCGACATCGCCGACCTGATCATGTCCTGCATCGACGGCCGGGCCTGGTACGACGCGGTCGAACTGGACGCCCCGCGCGGCGTCCTGGCCGTGGTGGACCCGCGCCGGCTGGACGTCGTCTTCGCCAACCTGATCGGCAACGCGCTCAAGCACGGCGGCTCGCCGGTGCGGGTCAAGGTGCGGGAGGCGGACGGCGCGGTGGTCGTCGAGGTGTCCGACAGCGGCCCCGGGATCCCGGAGGACGTGCTGCCGCACGTCTTCGACCGCTTCTACAAGGCGGACAAGGGGCGGGCGCGTTCGGAGGGCAGCGGGCTGGGCCTGTCGATCGCGATGGCCAACGCGCAGATCCACGGGGGGACGATCACGGCGGCCAACGGGGAGGCCGGGGCGGTCTTCACCCTGACGCTGCCGCTGACCCAGCCGCCCACGCCACCGGCCGCCGCCGAGGAGAGTGCCACGTGACCGCCCTGACCGCCCTGACCACCCCGGTCTCCCGGCCGGCCCTCCGCCGCGCCGTGGGCGTGCTCTTCCTGGCCGCCCTCGCCGTCGGCTGCGGCATCCGCCCGACCGCCGTCCCGGTGGACGCGGGCGCCCCCGCCAGCCGTACCGCCTGCCCGACCACGCCGCACATACCGACCGCCCTGGCCACGCCCTCGCCGGCCGGCCCGACGGTGGTACCGCCGCGCACCGCGGCGAAGCCGGGCGTGAGCCCGTCGCCGACGTCCGCGACGGCCTCACCGGTGCTGCCGCCGTCCGACAACGTGTTCAGCGCGCTGCCCACCCCGTCGGCGCCCACGTCCGCACCCTGCCGGTGATCCGCCCGGCGCGTCCCCGGCCCCGGCCCGGGGGAGCGCCGAGAGGATCACGGTGGACCCGGGAACCGCCGTGCCACCGGGTCACGTCCTTCCCCGCGTGCAGCGAGATGGCACCAGGACACGCGACGAGCGTTCCGGCGTGCGGACCGAGACCGGGCCGGCGGCGGCCGTCCACCGTCCCCTCCAGCTGGCGGGCCTCCTCGGCCTCACCCTCCACCTGACCCTGGTCGGCTGGCTGTTGCTGAGACCCCTGCCGGTGGCCTGGGTCTACGACGCCAACCTGACGCCGCTGGCCTCGCTCCGCTTCTCCTCCGCCGGGCAGGTGCTCGGCGAACTGCTCCTGCTGGCCCCGCTGGGCGTCCTCCTCCCGCTGGCCGGCGGCCGCGTCCGGGCCCGCTGGGTCCCGTCCTTCCTCCGCACCACCGGCGCCTCCGCGCTGCTGGCCACCGCGCTGGAGTTCCTCTCCTCCTGGACCCCGGGGCACGTCCTCGACGTCGACCACATCCTGTTCGCGATCGTCGGCGTCGCCGCCACCCACCTGGCCCTGGTGCCCGCCGCGCGCTCGCTTCTGCTGCGGGCCCGGCACCGGCCCCGCGCGGCCCGGGCGGTCAACCTGCCGGTCCCGGTTCCCACCCCGGTTCCCACGGCAGTCGTGGCGCCGGCCGTGGCACCGGTGTACGCGGAGTCGGCGCGCCGCCTCGACTGAGGCGGCGCGGCCGAGGCGTCTTCGCCGAGGGCCCTTAAGGCTTGTCTGACAATTCCCGCCGCCGGACCCGGCCGCCGACCTCGACCAGGCCGCCGGGCCGGACCGCCGTGACCAGCTGCGAGCCCCGGCCCTGGGTGATCACCAGGTCCCGGTCGAGACCCGCGGTGAGGAGGAGGGCGGCGGCGCCCGTCGCCTCGTCCTCGTCGATGCCGTCGCCCCGGCCCGGGAAGGCCCGCGCCCGCACCCGGCCCGCCGGTTCGTCCTGCCAGGCCCAGGCGTAGATCCACTCGCCGGGCGGCGGCACCTCCAGGGCGTCCACCTCGGCCGCCGAGGCGTACTGCCGCAGCGTGCGCGGCGGCGCCCACGCGGCGCGGGCCCCGATCCGGGTGAACCCGCCGTCCCGCCGGACGGCCACCACCCCGGCGGGGGTGACCAGCCGGTCCACGCCGAGCAGCCAGGCGGCGCCCACGCAGGGGTGGCCGGCGAACGGGAGGCGGAGCGTGGGCGTGTAGATGTCGATGACGCCACGCTCCGGGTCGTCGACGAACACCGTCTCGCTGAAGCCCAGTTCACGGGCGAACGCCTGCCGGGCGGCCACGTCCGGCACCGCACCGCCGTCCCGGACCACCCCGAGTTGGTTCCCGTGCTCGCCGCCCGGTCCGCAGAACACCCGCAGGACCTCGTACCCGGTCATCCGCTCCACCCCGTCCGGGCCCGCCGCCCGTCGTCGCCTCGGTGCACGGGCGACCGCCGCGACCCCGGCCGGGCCGCCCCGGCACCGCCGACAGTACCTCCGGCCGACGATGCCGGGACCGTCAGCGTCCGGACGGCCGCGCGCCCCGGCGCCGGTGCAGGGTGACGGCAATGGTGCCCAGGCCCAGGACGATCGCGGCGGCGCCACCGATCGCCATCGGCCCGGTGTCGGAACCGCCGCCGGTGGACGCCAGCGTGCTGGTCGGGGCCGGCACCGGAGCCGGCCCCGGGGCCGCCGGCCGGACCGGTTCCTGGCCGGACGCCTGGCCGGACGTCTGACCGGGCGCCTGGCCGGTGGCCTGCGAGACCGGGACGACCCGGGCGGTGGACGGCGACGCCGAGTCCGCCGGACCGCTCGCGGCCGGGCCGGTGGCCCGGGTGGACGGAGCCTCCGGCGACGGCGGGCCCGACGGCGTACCGGCCCCGCCCGGAGCGACGACGGCGAAGCCGGCCGCCGGGCCGGCCGCCCGGATCTCCTTCCCGCCCGGGGTGAGCGGGAGGCTGGAACCCGTGAACAGCACCGATCCGGTACCGACCGGGGCGGCCGCGGTGAAGGACAGCCGGACGTTGACCGTGCGGGCCTCACCGTCGTGCAGGTTGATGATGGTGCTCTCCTTGCTGTCCGCCCGGAGCATCAGCTGCAATTGGCCCGGCTCCTGCTGCGCGTAGCCGGTGGCGGGCAGCCAGACGCCCTCGGGCGTCTGGAAGTCGAGGTGGACCAGCTCGCTGGTGAGCGTGTTCCGCCCCTGGAAGGTGACCTCGGGGTAGAACCGGATGTCCCTGCCGCTGTGGTTGGCGATCGTCAGCCTGAACGGCTTCGCGTCGCCACCGGCGGTGAAGGCGGCGGGCAGCCCGTCGACGCCGAGGTCCGGCAGCGCGGGTGCGGGCGGGGTGGTCGGACCGCCGGCCGGAACGATGGTGAAGTCGCTGCCGAAGGGGCTGGCGGCGTAGAACACCCGCTGCTCCGGGGGCAGGGTGGGATCCAGGACCACGGCCTGGAAGAGGGCCGACGCCCGGCCGCCGTTGGCGTCGGCGGTGACGGCGAGGCGCAGCCGGTAGGTGAGCGAGGCGCCCGCCGGCAGGTGCAGCCGGCCGGCGGACGTGTCGAGCTCCCACGAGGCTCCGGCACCGGCACCGGCGCGGGACGGGGCGCTCTTCCACTGCGTGCTGCCGGGCACCTGGTACTCCAGCCTGAGCTGGGTCTCCTTGATCCCCGAGTTGCCGTCCGCGATGGTGAACCCGGTGTCGGCGGTGACCTCGTGGTCGGCGGAGTTCGTGAGGGTGGCGGTGAACTCGACCGGCGCCGCCCCGGCGGTGACACTGCCGGGGACGCCGGCCAGCCCGATCGTCACCGGCCCGTTCCGGCCCTGGGTGTCCTGGGTGTCCTGAGTGGACTGGCCGGACTGGACGGAGAGCGGGAGTGCGGACGCCCCCGGGGCCGAAGCCAGGACCGTACCGGAGACCAGGGCGGCCGCGGCGGCGAGGACGAGGACTCTGCGGTGCTGAGTGCGCATTGGAACCTCACGGAAGGATGCGGGCCTGGCCCGGCAGAAGGCGGTACACGGGCATGAGGGCCGCTGCGGGCCTTGCCCGTACCGTTCTTTCGCCCCCCAACCCCAGCGATCGCGGCATCATATCCGAACACCTGCACGACCTGCAGAGCATTAGTCCCGCAGCCGATCCACGCCGGCCGCAAAAGTCGCAGCCGCACCAGGCCGGCTGACGCGGCCGCCCGGCCCGTCCGTTCCGCCGGCCGGCGGAACGGACGGGCCACCGGGGCGCGTGGGCCCCGGCACCGTTCAGCGCACGCGGCGGATCCAGAACGCGCAGAAGAGGACCAGCAGGGCGGTGACGGCGAGACAGACACCGCTCTGGGTCCAGTGCATCGCCCATTCGGCGGCCGGCGGGTGGTAGGTGGCGTAGGCCTGGACGATGGTGTCCTGATGCGCCGAGCACTCGTCGGTCGGGCACACCCCGGTGCCGTCCGGCATCCGCGAGAGCCAGTCGCCGGGCAGCGGGATCCGCTGACCGTCCGAGGTGAGCAGGCCGTTCTCCACGATGTCCGATTCGATCGGCGTACTGGTCGGCAGATGACTGCTGGAGAAGACGAGCTGATGATCGGCCGGCAGCGCGGCCATCCGGATGTCGGCCACCGCCTCGCGCGCCGGCGTCAGGAGGTAGCGGGACGCGTCCACCGCCACCCGCACGACGGCGGTGAGGGCGGCCGTGACGACGATCGAGGCGACCACCCGCCGCACGACCAGGCCGACCGCGGCTCCCAGCGCGACTCCGAGCAGGCTGAACCCGACCACGGAGGGGCCCGAGGTCGCCCGGCTCAGCCAGGTGAACCAGTGGTAGTAGCCGGGCACGGCGAAGCGCCCCTGGATCTGGCCGACCCACCAGGTGGAGACCACGGCGAGCAGGCACGATCCCACCAGGGTCGCGACCAGCGGGACACCCAGGCGAGCCGCCAGCCACCGCTGCCGTGACACGGACTGGGTCCAGGCGAGGCCGTACGTCCCGCTCTCGAACTCCCGTGCCAGCAGGGGCGCCGCGACGAAGAGACCGAGCGCGGGCGGCAGGGCCACCAGGAACCAGCCGGTGATCAGCACCCAGGTCAGCCACCGGGTGTCGAGTTCGATGGCCCGGGAGGTGACCTGCTCGCACTCGGCCGGGAAGTGGACGACGTTGCAGTTCTGGATGTGCTGGGTGTCGACGTAGTCGCCGATCCGCGTACCGAGGAAGAGCAGCCAGGCGCAGACCGCCAGCAGCACGACGCCGCACACGAGGAGCGGGGTGCGCTCCTGGCGGACGCTCAGCCAGACGGTGCCGCGCAGGATCCTCCGCCCGGCGGCCGGCGGCGGCGGGGACAGGGACGGCGGCGGGGATGCCAGGTCGGTCGTACTCATCGCGCACTCACCTCGCGTACTGCGGCCGGGCCGGCGACGGGCCCGGGCACGGATGCGGCCGGGGCGCCGGGCGCCGGGGTACGCAGATAGCCGATCAGGATGTCCTCCAGGCCCGGCCGGCTGACGTCCCACCGGGGGTCCACGGGGCCGGCGGGCTTCAGCAGCGCGGTCGCCTGCCGCCCGGTCCGGCGCAGTTCCACGATGTCGTGCCGGGCCAGGTCGGCCGGCAGACCGTCGCCCTCGTCGACGCCGACGGCGAGACGGTGGCTGTCCAGCAGGTCCTCGACGTCGCCGGTGACCCTGATCCGCCCGTCCTGCAGCACGGTGACGTGATCGCACACCCCGTTCAGTTCGGCGAGGACGTGGGAGGAGATCAGGATGGTGGTGCCGTGCTCGGCCGCCTCGGCCATCAGGATGCCGGTGAGCTCCTGGCGGGCCACGGGGTCGACGTCGGCGAGCGGTTCGTCGAGCATCAGCAGGTCCGGCCGCTTGCCCAGGACGAGCGCGAGGGCGACCCTGGTCCGCTGGCCGGCGGTGAGGGTGCCCACCCTGGCGTCCGGTGGGAGGCCCCCGTGGCGCACGATCCGCTCCGCGGTCTCCTGGCTCCAGCCCGGGTTGAGCTCCCGGCCCGCCCGCAGCGTCTCGGCGACGGTCAGCCTCGGGTAGAGGGGCTTGTCCTGCCGGAGGTACGCGGTGCGCCGGATGGTCCCGGGCTCGTGCGGGCCGCCGCCGAAGACCGCGACGGAGCCCTCCGTCGGCGCCAGCAGACCTACGGCGACCGCCATCAGCGTGCTCTTGCCCGCGCCGTTCGGGCCGACCAGGGCGGAGATCCGGCCGACCGGGAGCCGGAACTCGCAGCCGCGCAGGGCCCAGGATCTGCGGTACTTGAGCCCGAGCCCGACGGTCTCCAGCGCGGGCGACTGCCCGGCCGGTCGGTGGTGCGGGACAGGTTCGGGGTGGTTCACCCGGGCTCCTCGGAGGCCTCGACAGTGGTGGGGTAGGCCCGGTCCAGGGCGGTGTCGACCAGCGCGGTGACGTCTTCGCGTTCCAGACCGGCCGCACGGGCACGTGCAATCCATCCGGCCAGCTCGGCGTGGAGGGCGGAGTCCTCGGCGGCCTGCGGTTTCGCAAGCGTCCGCCGGACGAACGTCCCCACGCCCCGACGGCTGTCGACCAGACCCTCGCGTTCGAGCTCCCGGTAGGCCTTGAGCACCGTGTTGGGGTTGATCGCCGTGGCCGCCACCACCTCTCGGGCGGTGGGCAGTTGGTCGCCCGGGCGCAGCACGCCGAGCCTCAGCGCCCGCTTGGTCTGCTCGATGATCTGCAGGTACGGCGAGAGCCCGCTGCGCCGGTCGATGAGGTATTCAACGATGGCATCCACCATTTCACTAGTTGTCCAGCCGAATCCCACCCCCGGCTGTGACTGCCCATCAAGCCGCCTCCTGGCAGGCAGGATTGATGATAACCACCATTCCACTAGTTATCTAGTGGAATGGTGGTCTGATGATCGGCAACCGGCCGGGCGGGCGCCTGGGTCCGACTGCCGCCTGGCGAGGCAGGCCGGCACCGCCCTGCCGCCCGTCGTGCCGGCCCCGACCGCGCAGCACGCGACTCCCTCGGTGTGACCCCCGCCACTTCCGCATGGCCCGTGCAGCGAACCGGCCCCGGCCGCCGTCAGGAAGGCAGACACCCACACCGAGGAGACGGACCAGCACATGAGCAGCAGCAACCCGGCGGGCGGCCGAAGGTGAGGCTCGGCCGGCGCTCCGGCGCTCGCGGCACCCCGCCGATCGACTTCGCCGCGTTCGTGCAGCAGCGCTCCGGCGCCCTGTTCCGGACGGCCTACCTCCTGACCGGCAACCGCGAGCTCGCCGAGGACCTGCTCCAGGAGGCCCTGGAGAAGGCCTGCCGGCACTGGAAGCGCGTCGCGGTCGCCGACTCCCCGGAGGCGTACGTCCGTCGGATCGTCGTCAACCTCGCCAACGACCGCTGGCGCAGGCTGAGCCGGGCGGGCGTCCGCACCGAGGCGGTCCCCGAGGACCTCCCCGCCCCGGGCGACGCCTACCGCACGGTCGAACTGCGCGACGAACTCGTCCGGGCCCTGCACGCCCTCCCGATCGGCATGCGCAGCGTCGTCGTCCTCTCCTATCTGCACGACCTGGACGACCGTCAGATCGCCGACGTCCTGAACATCTCGCCCGGCACCGTCCGCTCCCAACTCGCCCGCGGGCTGGCCAGACTCCGCACCGCCGCCCTCCCCGCCCACGAAGGTGCGTGATGACGACCGACCACGACCCCACCCTCGACCCCCATCTCGGAAGGGCCCTCCGCCAGGCCATGAACAGCTACGCCGACTCCGCGCCCGCCCCCGCCTTCGACGCCCCCGCCATCCTCCGCCGCACCCGCCGCCGACGCGGCCTCCTCGCCACCGCGGCCTCGGCGGCGGCCGTCGCCGTCGTCGCCACCGGCGCGTTCCTTCTCCAGAGCCCGCCGTCCGGGCCCCGGACGCCGCTCACCCCGGCCGCCCCCGTCTCGCCACCGGTCGGTTCGGGCACCCCGTCCCCCTCCCTCGGCTCCGGCACCCCCTCGCCCGTCTCCTCCCCCGGCTACGGAGAGCCCTCGCCCGGACCCACCCCTTCGCCCGACGCGGCCCGGATCACCGTCCCCGACGTCGTGGGTCTCTCCCAGGCCTCCGCCGAGCAGGCCCTCGCCGCGGCCGGACTCCGGGCCGAGACCCACCTCTTCACCGACTGGAAGGTCCCCGCCGGCAGCGTCATCAACACCCAGCCCGCCGCCGGCGCCCTCCTCCCCCCGGACGCCACCGTCACCGTCTTCGTCTCCAAGGGCAGGCCCTGATCCCGGGAGCGGGACGTCGTCCCGGCGGACTTCCCGCTCCCGACCGTTCCCGACCGAGGCCGGCCCGCTCCCGAACCGCCCGGGGCGGGCCGGCCGCGGTCCGGTCACGCCCGCCCTCCGGGGCGACCCCGAGGGGAACCCCGAGACGCCGCTACGCCTCCTCGACGAGACGCCCCGCGCCCGGATCGGCTTGCGGGGTGAGGCTTCGGCGACCGGCGCGACGGAGCATGGAGATACGCCCACCGGAGAGGCCGGCACCGGGCGCGACACCACGGAGCACGCCATGAGCCGCCTCGCCCGCCCCCGCCACAACCGCGTCATCGCCGGCGTCTGCGCCGGGATCGCCGAGCGCTTCGGCCTGACGCCGTGGACCGTCCGACTGATCTTCCTGGCCTCCTGCCTGCTGCCCGGGCCGCAGTTCCTGATCTACCTGGCGCTCTGGGTGCTCCTCCCCCAGGAGCCGTGAGTCACGAGCCCCGCACCGCAGGGGCACGCCGCGAGCAGCCGACGGGCCGCCCGCACCCGGGGTCTCCGGGGCGGACGGCCCGTCGTGGTGCCGGCGCTGGGTCAGCCGGTCAGGCCCGGCAGCGGGAGGGTCTGGGCCAGCCCGCCGAGCGGGGTCTTGTCGAGGCCCGGGATGCTGGGCACGGCGGCGCGGTCGGTGACGCCGGAGAGCGGGGCGGCGGCCGGCAGGGCCTGGCCGGCGGTCGGGGCGAGGGTCCCGAGGGTGCCGGCGACCTTGTCGGCGCCCGGCAGCTTGGCGGCGGTGTCGACGACGGCGCCGGTCACCGCGGGGTTGGTCACCGCCCCGGTGGGGAGCCCGAGGCCACCGGCGGCGACGGAGTCGGCGGACGCGCTGCCGGCGCCGACCGCAGCGATGGCGATACCGAGCACGGCGGTGCCGGCGGCCTTGAGAGCCTGCTTCATGAGTTCGTCCTTGGGTCCTCGTCGGTGGCCGACGTCCGGGCACAGCGGCTCACCGCCGCCACAACCTGTCAGCAGTGACTGGCACACCGTAGTGACTGGACCGGACCAGGACCAAAGGGAGTTAACCCGCCGGAGTGGATAGTCAGATGAACGCCAACACCCTTGCCGCAGTGCGGCGTTCATCCGGCCACCCGTCGGCGGCGCTCAGGCGCCGACGCTGAACAGCCACTCCGCCTTGAGCTCGGCGTAGCCCGGCTTGATCACGTCGCTGATCATCGCCAGCCGCTCGTCGAACGGCAGGAACGCCGACTTCATCGCGTTCACCGTGAACCACTCCAGGTCGCCCAGCGTGTAGCCGAACGCCTCCACCAGGTGCCCGAACTCACGGCTCATGCTGGTGCCGCTCATCAGCCGGTTGTCGGTGTTGACGGTGACCCGGAACTTCAGCCGGCTGAGCAGCCCGATCGGGTGCTCGGCGTACGAAGCCGCCGCCGCCGTCTGGAGGTTGGAGGTCGGGCACATCTCCAGCGGGATCCGCTTGTCGCGCACGTACGCGGCCAGCCGGCCGAGCTCGACGCGGCCGTCCTCGTGCACGGTGATGTCGTCGACGATCCGCACGCCGTGGCCGAGCCGGTCGGCGCCGCAGCACTGCAGGGCCTCCCAGATCGACGGCAGGCCGAAGGCCTCGCCCGCGTGGATGGTGAAGTGGTTGTTCTCGCCCTTGAGGTAGTCGAAGGCGGCCTGGTGGCGGGTCGGCGGGTGGCCGGCCTCGGCACCGGCGATGTCGAAGCCGACCACGCCCTGGTCGCGGTAGCGGTTGGCCAGCTCGGCGATCTCGGTGGAGCGGGCGGCGTGGCGCATCGCGGTCAGCAGGGTGCCGACCCGGATGCGGTGGCCGGCCGCGCGGGCGCTGGCCTCGCCGAGCCGGAAGCCCTCGTTGACGGCCTGGACGACCTCGTCCAGGGTCAGGCCGGCCTCCAGGTGCTGCTCGGGGGCGTAGCGGACCTCAGCGTAGACGACGCCGTCCGCGGCGAGGTCCTCGGCGCAGTCGGCGGCCACCTTGATCAGCGCCTCGCGGGTCTGCATCACGGCGCAGGTGTGCGCGAAGGTCTCCAGGTAGCGGACCAGCGAACCGGAGTCGGCGGCCTCGCGGAACCAGACGCCGAGTTCGGCCGGGTCGGTGGTCGGGAGCCCGTCGTAGCCGCAGGCGGCGGCCAGCTCGACGATGGTCTCCGGGCGCAGCCCGCCGTCGAGGTGGTCGTGCAGGAGCACCTTCGGGGCGCGGGCGATCTGGTCGGGGGTGGGGATCCGGGGGCCAGTGCCCGCGGTGGTGACAGGGATCTGCTTCTCCATTGCGGGAGTGTAGCCCCTACGCGCGTAGACCGACTACCGCCCACACGTCCGAATCGGCCAATGCGCACCGGGAATTCCACCGAAGGGGCGAGCCCCGGCACGTCGTGGACACCCCCGGTTCAGTCGTGCTGCAACAGCCTCCCCCGCCGCGACAGCACGAAGTCCCGGAACGCCGCCACCGGCGGGGTGAGCGGCCGGCCCGCCGCCCAGGCCAGACCGATCGCCCGCCGGGTGCGCGGCGCCGTCACCTCCAGCTCCACCACCCCGGGCCGGGGCACCAGCGCGGGCGGCAGCAGCGCCACCCCGAGCCCGGCCGCGACCAGCCCGCGGAGCGTCTCCGCCTCCTCCCCCTCGAACGCGATCCGCGGCACGAACCCGGCCTCCGCGCAGAACCCGTCCGTGATCGCGCGCAGCCCGTACCCGCGCTCCAGCCCGACGAACGGCTCCTCGGCCACCTCGGCCAGCCGGATCCGGCGCCGCCCGGCCAGCCGGTGGTCGGCCGGGACGACCAGGTGCAGCCGCTGCTCGTCCAGCGGGCGGGTGACCAGCGCCGGGTCGTCCGGCAGCGGCGCGACCAGACAGAGGTCCAGCTCCCCGGCCCGCAGCCGCTCCAGCATCGCGCCGACGTAGTCCTGCACCAGCTGGAACCGCACCTGCGGGTGGGCCGCCCGGAACCCGCGCAGCAGCGCCGGCACCGCGTCCGTCCCCATGGTGTGCAGAAAGCCGAACGCCACCCGCCCGGCCGCCGGGTCCGCCTCGGCGCGGGCCGCCTCGGCGCCGCGCTCGACCTCCGCCAGCGCCCGCTCCACCGAGGCCAGCAGCAACCGCCCGGCCCTGGTCAGCCGGACGGTGCGGCCCTGACGGGCCAGCAGGTCGACGCCCAGCTCCTCCTCCAGCCGGGCCACCGCCCGCGACAGCGTCGGCTGCGGCATCCCCAGCAGCGCGGCCGCCTGCGTGACGTGCTCCAACCGGGCCACCGCCGCGAACTGGGCCAGCCGGGGCGCCAGTTGGACGGCCGGCAGCTCCGGCCCCAGCTCGGCGAGCCGGTGCGGCGGCTCGCCGCCCTCCGTACGGTCCGTGCTGTCCGTCACTCTTCCTCCACTCCGACCGCCGCCACCTCGGCTCATACCTGAACGCATTGATTATCGGCGGTTCATGCATTGGACGCATCAACGGCACAGGCCTAGGTTCGACGGTATGCAGCCCTCCGATACCGGGGCATCCGTGGCCACGCCGGATGCCCTCACCACGCCGTCCCCCGCCACCGCGGCCGACGACCGCCACCGCCCCGGCCAGCGCGCCTTCCGCCGCGCCAACCTCGCCCTGTTCGCCGCCGGGGTCGCGACCTTCGTCCTGCTCTACTCCACCCAGGGCCTGCTGCCGGTCCTCTCGGCCGACCTCGACATCACGCCCGGCCAGGCGAGCTGGACGGCCTCCGCCGCCACCCTCGGCCTCGCCCTCGCCCTGCTGCCGGCCAGCGCGCTGTCCGACCGGTACGGGCGCACCGCCGTGATGACGGCCTCCACCCTCGCCGCCTCCGCACTGGCGCTGGCCCTGCCGTTCGCGCCGGACCTCACCACCCTGGTCGTGCTGCGGGTCCTCCAGGGCGCCGCGCTCGCCGGGCTGCCGGCCACCGCGATGGCGTACCTCGCGGAGGAGGTCCACCCCAGCGCGCTGGCCTCCGCGATGGGTCTGTACGTGGCCGGCAACAGCATCGGCGGCATGGGCGGCCGGCTGCTCTCCGGCTGGACGGCCGCCGGCTTCGGCTGGCGCTGGGGCCTGGCCGCCTCCGCCGCCCTCGCGCTGCTGGCCGCGCTGGCCTTCCGGCTGCTGATCCCCGCCGCCCGGCACTTCACCCCGGCCCCGGTGGACGCCCGCGCGCTGGCCCGCACCGTCGGACGGCACCTGCGCAACCCGCTGCTGGTGCGGCTGTACGCGCTCGGGCTGCTGTTCATGGCCGTCTTCGGCGCGGTCTACAACACCGTCGGCTACCGGCTGATCTCCGCGCCGTTCCAGCTGCCGGAGTCGGTGGCCGCGTCGATCTTCGTGGTCTACCTGGTCGGCACCGGCACCTCGGCCGCCGCCGGCCGGCTCTCCGGCCGGCTCGGCCGGCGCGGTGCGCTGTACGTGTCGATCGGCGTGACCGCCGCCGGGCTGCTGCTCTCGCTGGCCGGCTCGCTTCTCTGCGCCCTGCTCGGCCTGGTCCTGATCACCGCCGGCTTCTTCGCGGGCCATGCGACCGCCTCCTCCGCCGTCGGCCGCACCGCCACCGAGGGCCGCGCCCAGGCCTCCGCGCTCTACCTGATCGCCTACTACCTGGGCAACAGCGTCGGCGGCACGATCGGCGCCGACGCCTACCACTCCACCGGCTGGCCCGGCGCCGCCACCGTCGGTCTCACCGCGATGGCCCTCGCCGCCGCCGTCACCCTCTACGCCACCCGCCAGGCGCACACCGCCCGCCGCGCGCCCGACGGGCTGCCGGGAAGACTTTCCGCCCGGTAGACATTCGGTATGGCCGGTCTCAAGCGCCGCCGTCGCCCCCACCTGGTGTCCACTCCCGTCCGGAAGAGGGGGGTCGTCACCATCCCGCAGGAGACAAGGGAGCAACTCGATCTCCAAAAGAGTGACCAGTTGGTCGTCACGGTGGAGGGCGGCCGGATCGTTCTGACCCCGGCCTCGGTCGTCCCGGACGACCAGGCGTGGTTCTGGAGCCCCGGCCGGCAGGCCGGGGAGCAGGAGGCCGACGGGGCCGTCGCCCGGGGCGAACGCGGCGAGGTCTTCCAGGACGGCGAGGAGTTCCTCCGGTCCCTGGCGGACGAGGCCGGGCTGGACCTGGAGGAGATCGAGCGCCGGGTCGGCACCCACGACATCTTCAACCGGCCGTGACAGTCGCTCGCGGCGGGCACACCCCGGCGGATACCTGACGCAAGGTGTCAGGTATCCGCCGTAGTTTCCTCTCGTCCCGCCCGAACGACCAGAGGAACCCGCCATGGCCACCTTCGTTCTCATCCCCGGCGCGCTGCACGGCGGTTGGTGGTACCGGCCGCTGACCGAGGGGCTGCGGGCGGCCGGGCACGAGGTGTACCCGGTCACGCTGAGCGGGGTCGCCGAGCGCGGCCCGCTGAACGGCGGGGGCGTCAATCTGGACACCCACAGCGGGGAGGTGCTCGGGCTGCTGGAGGCGGAGCGGATCACCGACGCGGTCCTGGTCGCGCACAGCTACGGCGGCATGGTCGCCTCGGCGGTCGCCGACCGGGCGCCGGAACGGATCGCCGCGCTGGTGTACGCGGACGCCTTCGTACCGCGCGACGGCGAGTCGGCGTACGGCATCGTCGACGACGTCTGGAAGGAACGGTACCTGCGCGGCACCGCGGCCGGCGGCGACGGGTACACCATGGTCGGCCTGCACCCCGGACTGGACCCGCGGGCCACCGCGCACCCGCTGGCGACACTGCTCCAGCCGGTGCGGCTGACCGGTGCCGGGGAGGGCGTGGCCCGCCGGACGTACATCCACGCCGAGCGCTTCGAGGACACCCCGTTCCTGCCGACGTACGAACGTCTGCGCAAGGACCCCGCCTGGGCGGTGCACACCCTGCCGGTCGGCCACGACCTCGTCCGCGAGGCCCCCGAGGAGTTCCTGGGGATCGTCCTCGCCGCGGCCGGCTGAGTCCGGGCCGCCCGGAACGCGCGCCGCGCCCGTACCACGGGGGTACGGGCGCGGCGCGGCAGCGGGCCGGGTCAGGCGATGCGGTCCAGCACGATCGGGTTCGGGGTGAAGGCCGTCCCCGCCGGGGCGACCTCGATGCCGCCGGCCAGCGCCTCGATCGCGTAGTCGTAGCGCTCGGGGGTGTCGGTGTGCAGGGTCAGCAGCGGCCGGCCGGCCACCACGGTGTCGCCGGGCTTGGCGTGCAGCTCCACACCGGCGCCCGCCTGGACCGGGTCCTCCTTGCGGGCCCGGCCGGCGCCGAGGCGCCAGGCGCAGACGCCCACCGCGTAGGCGTCCAGCGCGGTGAGCACACCGGAGGCGGGGGCCGGGATGACGTGCTGCTCGCGGGCGACCGGCAGCGGGGCGTCGACGTCGCCGCCCTGGGCGGTGATCATGCGGCGCCAGTGGTCCATCGCGGAGCCGTCGCGCAGCGCGTCGGCCGGGTCCTTGCCGTGCACGCCGGCCGCGGCCAGCATCTCGCGGGCCAGGGCGAGGGTCAGCTCGACGACGTCCGCCGGGCCGCCGCCGGCCAGCACCTCCAGCGACTCGCGGACCTCCAGCGCGTTGCCCGCGGTGAGGCCGAGCGGGGTGGACATGTCGGTGAGCAGGGCGACGGTGTTGACCCCGGCCGCGGTGCCAAGGCCGACCATGGTGCGGGCCAGCTCCCGGGCGTCCGCCAGGTTCTTCATGAAGGCGCCGGAGCCGACCTTGACGTCCAGCACCAGGGCGCCGGTGCCCTCGGCGATCTTCTTCGACATGATCGAGGAGGCGATCAGCGGGATCGCCTCGACCGTGCCGGTCACGTCGCGCAGCGCGTACAGCTTCTTGTCGGCGGGGGCCAGGCCGTCGCCGGCCGCGCAGATCACCGCGCCGGTCGAGCCCAGCACGTCGAGCATCTCCTCGTTGGAGAGCAGGGCGCGCCAGCCGGGGATGGACTCCAGCTTGTCGAGGGTGCCGCCGGTGTGGCCCAGGCCGCGGCCGGAGAGCTGCGGGACGGCGGCGCCGCAGGCGGCGACCAGCGGGGCGAGCGGCAGGGTGATCTTGTCGCCGACGCCACCGGTGGAGTGCTTGTCGCTGGTGGGCAGCGGCAGCGAGGAGAAGTCCATCCGCACCCCGGAGCGGATCATCGCGTCGGTCCAGCGGCTGATCTCGTGCGGGTTCATGCCGTTCAGCAGGATCGCCATGGCCAGGGCGGACATCTGCTCGTCGGCGACCTCGCCGCGGGTGTAGGCGTCGATGACCCAGTCGATCTGAGCGTCGCTCAGCTCTCCGCGATCGCGCTTGGTCCTGATGACGGAGATGGCGTCCATGGCTGCTCCAAGAGGGGTTTCGAAAGCCAAGAGGGGTGTCGGAAAAGCGAAGAGTGTCGCGAGCCGGCCCGGTCACGGCCCACTCGCGACACTCTACGCGCGTAACAAATAGCGGGGCTAGAGCCGCTCCGGCCCGAACGCGTCGGGCAGGACCTCACTCATCGGCTTCACGCCGGACGGCAGGTCGATCAGCAGCTCCGGCCCGCCGTGCTCGTACAGCAGCTGGCGGCAGCGCCCGCACGGCATCAGCAGCCGCCCGGCGCCGTCCACACAGGTGAACGCGGTCAGCCGGCCGCCGCCGGTGGCGTGCAGGGTGGAGACCAGTCCGCACTCGGCGCAGAGCGCGAGCCCGTACGAGGCGTTCTCGACGTTGCAGCCGGTGACCAGCCGCCCGTCGTCCACCAGGGCGGCCGCGCCGACCGGGAAGCGGCTGTACGGGGCGTACGCGTGCGTCATCGCCTCACGCGCGGCCTCGCGCAGCAGCTCCCAGTCGACCGCGGGCGCCGTCACTTGCCCTGGCCCTTGCGGTAGATCTGGCCGTCGGCCTTCGGCGGCCGCAGCCGCTGCGAGGCCAGCGAGAGCACCACCAGGGTGATCACGTACGGCGTGGCCACGATCAGCGGGCGCTGCACCTCGTCGGTGGTGGCGTACCAGGCGGCCAGGCCGCCGGCGACCACGAAGGTGATCAGCGCGGCCGGGAACTTGCGGCGGTACAGGTGCCAGAGGGCCAGCAGGGCCATCGCGATGGAGACCGTCAGGATCAGCACGTGCACCGACTCCGGGTCACGCAGCTGGAGGCTGTCGGTGAAGCCGAACAGGCCGGCGCCGATGGCGAGGCCGCCCGGCATCCAGTTGCCGAAGATCATCGCCGCGAGGCCGATGAAGCCCCGGCCGAGGGTCTGGCCGTCCTTGTAGAAGTGCGCCGCGACCAGCGAGAGGTACGCACCGCCGAGGCCGGCGAAGGCGCCGGAGGCGATGACCGCGAGGTACTTGTACTTGTAGACGTTGACGCCCAGCGACTCGGCCGCGGTCGGGTTCTCGCCGCAGGAGCGCAGGCGCAGGCCGAACACGGTGCGCCAGAGCGCGAAGTAGCTGACCACGATCAGCGCGCCGGCCAGCAGCACGACCACCGAGATGTTGGTGACCAGACCGCCGAGCACGCCCGCGGCGTCCGAGACCAGGAACCAGTGGTTGCTCTCGATGTCCTTCAGCCAGGAGGAGAGGCCGGGGATGGTGATGTACGGCAGCGGATCGGCCGGCGGGGACTGGTTCGCACCGGCGCCGACGGAGATGTAGTCCTTGTAGTAGATCCGGTTGACGTACGCGCAGATGCCGGGGATCAGCAGGTTGATACCGACACCGGAGACGATGTGGTCGACGCCGAAGGTCACCGTGACGACCGCGTGCAGCAGACCGCCGAGCGCGCCGCCGAGCGCGCCGGCCACCAGGCCGAACCACGGGTTGACCAGGTAGCCGCCCCAGGCACCGCAGAAGGTGCCGGCGACCATCATGCCTTCCAGGCCGATGTTGACGACGCCGGCCCGCTCGGACCAGAGACCGCCCAGACCGGCCATGCCGATCGGCACGGCCGCGCTCAGCGCGGCGGTGACCTGCCCGGAGGAGGTCAGCGAGTGGTTGCCGGTGGCCAGGCCCACGGCGGAGAAGAGCACCAGGGCGCCTGCGATCAGCAGCAGCACCACCGGCCAGGACAGCTTGCGCTTCTTTGCGGGAGCGCCCGGCGCCTTCGCACGGGCGGCGGTGGCCGTACTCATGCCGACACCTCCTTCTTCACGTTGGCCGCGGCCAGGGCGGCGAGCTCGGCGCCGACCTTCTGCTGCTGGCGCTTGAGTCCGTAGCGGCGCACCAGCTCGTACGCGACGACGACGCAGATGACGATGGTGCCCTTCATGACATCGACGATCTCGAACGGGAAGCTGCCGTTCTTCGGCAGCGGCAGCTGCGAGCCGGTGGAGTCGAGGAAGGCGAACAGCAGCGCCGCGAAGGCCATGCCGAGCGGGCTGTTCCGGCCGAGCAGGGCGACCGAGATGCCGAGGAAGCCCAGGCCGGGCTGGAAGCTCTGGCCGAAGTAGTACGAGTTCTGCAGCAGCTCGGGCATCCCGATCAGACCGGCGATCGCACCGGAGACCGCCATCGAGGTGACGACCATGCGCTTGACGTTCACCCCGGACGCGGTGGCGGCGGACTCGGAGCGGCCGGTGGCGCGCAGGTCGAAGCCGAAGCGGGTGCGGGTCAGGGTGAACTGGAAGACCACGCCGACCAGGGCGGCGATGAAGATGAAGCCCCAGAGCGGGCCGCCGGCCGTGTCGAACGCGAAGAAGTGGCTGGACTGCGAGAGCGGGTCGGTCTGGATCGAGTTGCTGGTGGTGCCCTTCTCCGGCGCGAAGATTCCGGGGACGAGCAGCAGACCGACGATCGCGATCGCGATGGCGTTCAGCATGATGGTCGAGATGACCTCGCTGACGCCGCGGTAGACCTTCAGCAGGCCGGCGATGCTGGCGTAGAGACCGCCGACCAGCATCGCGGTGATCAGCAGCAGCGGGATCTGGATGAACGACGGCAGGTCGAGCCGGCTGCCGACGAAGGCCGCGAACAGCGCCGCGACCTTGTACTGGCCCTCGACGCCGATGTTGAAGAGGTTCATCCGGAAGCCGAAGGCGGCGGCCGCGGCGGCCAGGTAGTAGGTGGTGGACCGGTTGAGGATCGCCACCTGGCCGTCCGACTTGGTGCCGTACGTGATCATCACGTTCCAGGCGTCGAACGGGTTCTTGCCCGAGGTCGCCAGCAGCACCGAGCAGATCGCCACGGAGAGGACGACGGCGAGCACCGGCGCCGCGAGGGCGAGCACGATCCGCTCGCCGTTGAACCGCTGGGCCAGGGTGCTCTTGGCCGCGGGGTTGGGACTGGTCATGGTGGTTACTCCCCCGCCTGCGGGTCGTCGGCGGTGTCGGTGGGGGCGGCGTCCTCGGCCTCGGTGCCCTCGGCGGCGATGGCCCGCTCCTCGGCGACGGCCTCCGCGTCGGACTCGAGGTGGCCGCGGGCCGCACCGGTCATCGCGGTGCCGAGGTCCTCCGCGGTGACGGTGGCCGGGTCGGCGTCGGCGACCAGACGGCCGCGGTAGATGACCCGGATGGTGTCGGAGAGACCGATCAGCTCGTCCAGGTCGGCGGAGATCAGCAGCACCGCGAGGCCGGCCCGCTGGGCCGTCCGGATGTGCTCCCAGATCTGCGCCTGCGCGCCGACGTCCACACCCCGGGTGGGGTGCGAGGCGATCAGCAGCTTGGGCTGGTGGCTCATCTCGCGGCCGATGATCAGCTTCTGCTGGTTGCCGCCGGAGAGCGAGGCCGCGGTGACCTCGATGCCGGGGGTGCGGACGTCGTACTGCTCGACGATCCGCTGGGTGTCCTTGCGGGCCGCGGCCGGGTCCAGCAGCAGGCCCTTGGAGTTGGGGGGCTCCGTGACGTGGCCGAGGATCCGGTTCTCCCAGAGCGGGGCCTCCAGCAGCAGGCCGTGCCGGTGGCGGTCCTCGGGGATGTAGCCGATGCCGGCCTCGCGGCGGGCCCGGGTGAGCGAGCCGGAGAGGTCCTGGCCGTCCAGGGTGACGGCCCCGGCGTCCAGCGGGAGCATGCCCATGATGGCCTCGACCAGTTCGGCCTGGCCGTTGCCCTCGACCCCGGCGATGCCGAGGATCTCGCCCTTGTGGATGCGCAGCGAGATGTCGTCGAGCACGACGCGCTCGATGCCCTCGGCGTCGGTCTTGGCGATCCGCAGGCCGCGGACGTCCAGCATCTCGGTCGTGGTGACGGTGGACTCGCGGCTCTCCGGGGAGGGCAGTTCGGCGCCGACCATCATCTCGGCGAGCTGACGGGCGCTGACGTTCCGCGGGTCGGCGTCGCCGACGGTGGTGCCGCGCCGGATCACGCTGATCGCGTCGGCCACCGACAGCACCTCGTGCAGCTTGTGCGAGATGAAGATGACGGTGACGCCCTCGGCCTTGAGCTCGCGCAGGTTGTCGAAGAGCGCGTCGACCTCCTGCGGGACGAGGACGGCGGTGGGCTCGTCGAGGATCAGGATCTTGGCGCCGCGGTAGAGCACCTTGAGGATCTCGACCCGCTGGCGGTCGGCCACGCCGAGGTCCTCGACCAGCGCCTCCGGGCGCACGCCCAGGCCGTACTGGTCGGAGATCTCCTTGATCTTCGCCTTCGCCCTGGCGCCGATGCCGTGGAGCTTCTCGCCGCCGAGAACGACGTTCTCCCAGACGGTGAGGTTGTCGGCGAGCATGAAGTGCTGGTGCACCATGCCGATGCCGCGCGCGATGGCGTCGCCCGGGGTGTTGAACTCGCACTGCTCGCCGTTGATCGCGATGGTGCCCTCGTCCGGCTTCTGCATGCCGTAGAGGATCTTCATCAGCGTCGACTTGCCGGCGCCGTTCTCGCCCATGAGGGCGTGCACGGTGCCGGTGCGGACGGTGAGGTTGATGTCGTGGTTGGCCACGACGCCGGGGAAGCGCTTGGTGATACCGCGCAGTTCGACGGCCGGTGTCGCCGTCCCCGCGCTGGGGGTACCGCCCTTGCTGAGGGCGGGGTCGGATGCGGTGATGGCGATCTCCTGGTGGTCTGGAGGCGCGTCGTTGCGCTGGAGGGCCAAGAAAAGACGGTGGGGTACGGGACGGGGCCCGGGGGTACGCGTTGAGCGCACCCTGCCGGGCCCCTCCCTGATGCTGTGTCAATCATTGCGCTGCCAGGCAGGTGGCAGCGGCAGCGACGTCCGCTACGCGGCGGCCCTTACTGGGCGGGCGCGGTCGGGACGGTGGTGGCGCCGCTCTTGATGGCCGTGGCGGCCTCGTCGAGCTTGGCCTTGATGTCGTCGATCTTGTTGCCGGTGGTGGCGAGCGAGACACCCTCGGACTTCAGGTCGAAGTTCTTGATGCCGGTGAAGGGAGTGCCCTTCTTGATCGACTCGACGTAGGCGAAGACGGCGTTGTCGACGTTCTTCACCATCGAGGTGAGGATGCTGTTCTTGTACTTCGCCAGGGCCGGCTGGTTGGCCTGGTCGGAGTCGACACCGATGGCCAGCGCGCCGGGCTTGTTGGAGACGGCCTCGATGGCGCCGTTGCCGGAGGAGCCGGCGGCGGTGTAGATGACGTCCGCGCCCTTGTCGAGCTGGCCCTGCGCGGCCTCCTTGCCCTTGTCGGGCGAGTTGAAGCCGGAGAAGTCCGGGGGCGTGGTCAGGTAGGTGACCTCGACCGGCATCTGCGGGTCGACGGACTTCACGCCCGCCTTGAAGCCGGCCTCGAACTTCTTGATCAGCTCGGTCTGCACACCGCCGATGAAGCCGACGTGCTTGGCCTTCGACTTGTTGGCGGCGGCGACGCCGGCCAGGTACGAGCCCTCCTGCTCGGCGAAGAGCAGCGAGGTGACGTTGGAGGGCTGGTCGTCGGCGTGCGAGTCGATGATCGCGAACTTGACGTCCGGGTTCTCCTTGGCGATCTTGTTGACCGCCGGCTGGTACACGAAGCCGACCGCGATGATCGTCTTGTAGCCGCCGTCGATCAGGTTCTTGAGACGGGTCTCCTTGTCGGCCTCGGCCTCGCCGGTCTTGGCGTCGGCCTCGGTGACGGTGGCACCCAGCTCGGCCTTGGCACGGTCCAGACCACGCGCGGCGGAGTCGTTGAACGACTGGTCGCCGCGGCCACCGATGTCGTAGGCCATGCCGACCTTGAGCGAGTTGTCGGAGGAGCCCCCCGAGGAGGTGTTGTCGGTGCTCTTTGCGCCGCAAGCGGCGAGCGAGGCAATGCCCAGGGAACCCGAGAGCACAACCGCGGCGAGCTTAGTTGAACGGCGCAAGGGAGTATCTCCTTCTCACACGCACCCGATGAGCGTGGTCGGACGCCACCGTAACGCGCGTAGAACACGGTTGTATTACGGGGTGGCGGAGCACCCGGGTTGTTACCAAACCGTGGTCTCACGGTCGTCCCGACGCCCCGCTCCCGTCCGCGAACGGTGGTCCGGAACTGGCGACGCCCAGTCTACGTAACCGGGGGAAAGGGCCAGAATCCCGCCAAAACGGGCGAGTGGCTCAGAGCTCGTCCGGCTCCAGCGCCAGCGCGGTGAACAGCTCGACGCCGATCCCGATCGCCCGCTCGTCGACGTCGAAGCGGCCCTGGTGCAGGTCCCGCACGGTCGGGTCGCCGGGGGGCCGGACGCCGAGGCGGGCCAGCGCGCCGGGGGCGTGCTCCAGGTACCAGGAGAAGTCCTCGCCGCCCAGGCTCTGCTCGGTCTCCTCGACCACCTGCCGGCCGCCCTGCCCGAACCGCGCCGTCATGGCGGCCTCCAGCAGCGCCACCGAGACCGCCTCGTTGACCACCGGGGGCACGCCGCGGTGGTAGTCGAGCGTCCACTTCGCCCGGTAGGTCTCGGCGAGCTTGGCGATCAGCTCGTGCAACAGCTCCGGCGCCTCGCGCCAGCCGGCCAGCTCCAGGCAGCGGACGGTGCCCTCCAGCTCCGCGTGCTGCGGGATGACGTTGGGCGCGGAGCCGGAGGAGATCCGGCCCCAGACCAGGCTGACCCCCCAGCGCGGGTCCATCCGGCGGGCCAGCGCCCCCGGCAGATCGGCCGCCATCCGGGCGATCGCGGTCACCAGGTCGGTGGTCAGGTGCGGCCGGGCGGTGTGGCCGCCGGGCCCGTCCAGGTGGAGCACCAGACGGTCGCAGGCCGAGGTGATCGCGCCGGTGCGCAGGGCGATCCGGCCCGCCTCCACCTTCGGGTCGCAGTGCACCGCGAAGATCCGGCCGACGCCCTCCATCCCGCCCGCGCCGATCACGTCCAGGGCCCCGCCCGGCATGACCTCCTCGGCCGGCTGGAAGACCAGCCGGACCGGGCGGCGCAGCTCGTCGGCGCGGGCGGCCTCGGCCAGCACCAGCGCGGTGCCGAGCAGCACGGAGGTGTGCACGTCGTGGCCGCAGGCGTGGGCCCGGCCGGGCACGGTCGAGCGGTAGGGCACCTCGGTCTTGGCGTCGTCGATCGGCAGCGCGTCGATGTCGGCGCGGAAGGCCAGGAATTCGGCGCCGCGCGGGGTGCCGTCCGGGACGATGTCCGCGATCAGACCGGTGCCGCCCGGCAGCACCCGGGGGGTGAGGCCGGCCGCCAGCAGCCGGTCGCGCAGCAGGCCGGTGGTGCGGAACTCCTGGCGGCCCAGCTCCGGGTGCCGGTGCAGATCACGACGGAAGGCGATCAGCTCGGACTCCAGTCCGCCGACCCGGGCGCGCAGGTCTGCGGCGGGGCGGGCAGCGGTGAGAGTGGTGGCCGACTGGGCGGACTCAGGGCGGTTCATCTCATCAAGGGTAGGCCTGTTGGGGGGATTTGGCCCGACTTCCGGGAAAGAAGTCCCCGGATGGGTGCATACCGGCCGCACAGGTGGGTATGACATCTCGTTTCAGCCGCCTCCCCGGGGTCACCTGACCTGTGCAACGACCACCCGGGCCGGGGGTCACGGGCAGGCCGGCAAACCCCACCACCCTTGCCTCCCAGGCACCTTGACGTCCACTCAGAACCGTTCGACGGGCGTGTAGGTGCCCCACACCTCACGCAGCGCATCGCACACCTCGCCGACCGTGGCACGGGCGGCCAGCGCCTCCTTCATCGGGTACAGCACGTTCTCCCGGCCCCCGGCGGCCCGGCGCAGCCCGGTGAGGGCGCGGCCCACGGCCGAGGAGTCGCGCTCGGCCCGCAGCCGGGCGAGCCGGCCCGCCTGCCGCGCCTCGATCGCCGGGTCCACCCGCAGCGGCTCGTACGGCTCCTCGGCGTCCAGCTGGAAGCGGTTGACGCCGACCACGGTCCGCTCGCCGGAGTCGGTCTCCTGCTGGACGCGGTAGGCGGTGCGCTCGATCTCGGCCTTCTGGTAGCCCGTCTCGATCGCGGCCACCGCGCCGCCGAGCTCCTCCACCCTGGCCAGCAGCGCGACGGCGGCGGCCTCCACCTCGTCGGTCAGCGCCTCCACCGCGTACGAGCCGGCGAACGGGTCGACGGTGGCGGTGATGTCGGTCTCGTACGCGAGCACCTGCTGGGTGCGCAGCGCGAGCCGGGCGGCCTTCTCGGTGGGCAGCGCGATGGCCTCGTCGAAGCTGTTGGTGTGCAGCGACTGGGTGCCGCCGAGCACCGCCGCGAGCGCCTGCACGGCGACCCGGACCAGGTTGACCTCGGGCTGCTGCGCGGTGAGCTGCACCCCGGCGGTCTGGGTGTGGAACCGCAGCATCCACGACTTCGGGTTCCTCGCGCCGAACTCCTCGCGCATCACCCGGGCCCAGATCCGGCGGGCGGCACGGAACTTGGCGACCTCCTCCAGCAGGGTGGTGCGGGAGACGAAGAAGAAGGAGAGCCGGGGCGCGAAGTCGTCGACGTCCATACCGGCCGCGACGGCGGTGCGCACGTACTCGACGCCGTTGGCGAGGGTGAAGGCGATCTCCTGCGCGGGGTCCGCCCCGGCCTCGGCCATGTGGTAGCCGGAGATCGAGATGGTGTTCCACTTCGGGATCTCGGCCCGGCAGTAGCGGAACACGTCGGCGACCAGCCGCAGCGAGGGCTTGGGCGGGAAGATGTACGTGCCGCGGGCGATGTACTCCTTCAGCACGTCGTTCTGGATCGTGCCGGTCAGCCGGCCCGGCGCCACCCCCTGTGCCTCACCGACCAGTTGGTAGAGGAGCAGCAGCAGTCCCGCGGGCGCGTTGATGGTCATCGAGGTGGAGACCCCGTCCAGCGGGATGCCGTCGAACAGGACGCCCATGTCCTCGACGCTGTCGATCGCGACGCCCACCTTGCCGACCTCGCCGGCCGCGATCCGGGCGTCCGAGTCGTAGCCCATCTGGGTGGGCAGGTCGAAGGCGACGGACAGGCCCGTGGTGCCGTTGGCGATCAGCTGCCGGTAGCGGGCGTTGGACTCGGCGGCGGTGCCGAAGCCGGCGTACTGGCGCATCGTCCACGGCCGGCCGGTGTACATCGACGGGTAGACACCCCGGGTGTAGGGGTACTCCCCCGGCCGGCCCAGGCGCTGCCGGGGGTCCCAGCCGGCCAGGTCCTCGGGACCGTACAGGGGCTCGATCGGGAAGCCCGATTCGGTGCGGCGCGGCTCGGCTGCCATGGGACTCTCCACGGGGGTGAGGAGGGGGATCGTCGGCCGGTAGTCGGCTGATCCCGCAATGTAACGGGCCTGCTCCCGGCCGGGCGGCCGCCACGACAGCGGGGTTCCCCGCACGGGGGACGGCCGTCTCCGTTGAGATGATCGGGTGAGCGACTGAAGTACTTCCCAAACCGACGTGTTCCCCCGAGGGAGTGGCAATGACCGAGCAGAAGGTGGCCGTGGTCACCGGCGCCAGCAGCGGAATCGGCGCGGCGACCGCCCGCCGGCTCGCGGCCGAGGGCTTCGACGTGGTGCTGACCGCCCGGCGGACCGACCGGATCGAGGCGCTGGCCAAGGAGATCGGCGGCCGCGCACACACCCTGGACGTCACCGACCGGGCCGCCGTGGACGCCTTCGCGGCCCGGGTCGGCCGGGTGGACGTGCTGGTCAACAACGCCGGCGGCGCGATCGGCGCCGAGTCCGTGGCGACCGGCGACCCGGCCGACTGGCTGGCGATGTACCAGGTGAACGTGCTCGGCGTGCTGCACATGACGCAGGCGCTGCTGCCGGCGCTGCGGGCCGGTGGCGACGGCACGGTGCTGGTGCTCTCCTCCACCGCGGCGCTGGCCGCGTACGAGGGCGGCGGCGGCTATGTGGCGGCCAAGCACGCCGCGCACACCATCGCGGCGACGCTCCGGCTGGAGCTGTGCGGGGAGCCGATCCGGGTGATCGAGATCGCGCCGGGCATGGTGAAGTCCGAGGGCTTCGCGGTGACCCGTTTCCGGGGCGACGAGGAGCGGGCGGCGGCCGTGTACGCGGGCATGGCCGAGCCGCTGACCTCGGAGGACATCGCCGACACCGTCGCCTGGGCGGTCACCCGGCCGTCGCACGTCAACATCGACCTGCTGGTGGTGCGCCCGCGGGCGCAGGCCGCCAACCACAAGGTCCACCGGGCCTGACGCCGCGCGGGGCGGACGGCCCAGGGGCATGATCAAACGTGTCGCCCGGCAGTGGTACACACGTGCGATGACATCTCTTCGGGCCGCCCGCCCACGGGTGCTGCTGACCGTGCTCGCGGCCGGCACCCTGCTCCTCGCCTCCGCCTGCGACGACGGCGCCACGTCCGGCCAGGACCGGGCCGCCGGCACCACCTCGCCCGCACCGGCCGCACCGGCCGCACCGACGGCCACCCCGACGCCGGCCCCCCGGCCCACCGGGGCCGACGACCCGGCACTGAAGCCCTTCTACGGCCAGCAGATCACCTGGGCCGCCTGCCCCGCCGATCCCAAGGCCGCCGAGGCCAAGATCGACATATCCGGGATGCAGTGCGGCCGGCTGCACGTCCCGCTCGACTACGCCGACCCCGCCACCGACGCCCTCGACCTCGCGCTGATCAAGCTGCCGGCCGCCAGGCCGGACCAGCGGATCGGCTCGCTGATGGTCAACCCCGGCGGCCCCGGCGCCTCCGGCGTCGAGATGGTCAAGTACGGCGCCGAACGGTTCGACGGCACCCTGCACAAGCGCTTCGACGTGATCGGCTTCGACCCGCGCGGCACCGGCGACAGCTCCCCGGTCGTCTGCCTCGACGACAAGCAGCACGACGCGCTCGGCGAGCAGGACGACCTGCCGGACCCCCAGGCCCGCAAGGCCCGGCACCAGCAGCGGAACGCCGAGTTCGCGGCCGCCTGCCAGGCCGGCTCCGGCAGGCTGCTGCCCTTCATCGGCACCCGCAACACCGCCCGCGACCTGGACGTGCTGCGCGCCGCCGTCGGGGACCAGAAGCTCAACTACCTCGGCGTCTCCTACGGCACCTACCTCGGCTCGCTCTACGCCGAGGAGTTCCCGAAGAACACCGGCCGGCTCATCCTGGACGGCGCCGTCGACCCGACCCAGGAGAGGCTGGACAGCAGCATCAAACAGCAGATCGGCTTCGAGAAGTCCTTCGAGCGCTTCGCCGCCGACTGCGTCGAGAACCACGCCGACGAGTGCTCGCTCGGCAAGGACCCGGCCAGGGCCGCCGAGAAGGCCGCCGACTTCCTGGACGGCCTGCGCGACCACCCGCTCACCGTCAACGGCCGCAGGGTCGGCAGCGGCCAGGGCTGGACCGGCACCATGAGCCTCCTCTACGGCGACGAGAAGACCACGTGGAAGTACCTGCGGCTCTCGCTCAACCTCGCCATGCTGCACGGCAAGGGCGACGGCCTGCTGGCCTTCGCCGACGAGTACAACGGCCGGGACGAGAAGGGCCACTACGACCCCAGCCAGGACGCGCTGAGGGCGATCCGCTGCGCGGACGTCGCAGCCCCGGCCCCCTCCCCCGAGCGGGCCCAGGCGGCGGTGAAGCAGCTCCAGGAGCAGGCCCCGCTGCTCACCAAGGGCACCACCGCCGACGACCTCAGCGAGCCCCAGTGCGCGAACTGGCCGTTCGAGACGCCCGAGAAGCCGCACACCGTCCGCGCCGAGGGCAGCGCGCCGATCCTGGTGGTCGGCACCACCGGTGACCCGGCCACCCCCTACGCGGCGGCCGAGGCGCTGGCCAAGGGCTTCGCCAACGCCACCCTGCTGACCCTGACCGGCGAGGGCCACGGCGCGTTCGGCAAGGGCAACGTCTGCGTCGACCGGGCCATGGAGGCGTATCTCACCGAGGGCACCCTGCCGGCCGCCGGGACGCGCTGTTCCTGACGGCCGCTCCCGTGCGGGGCGGTTATTAGCAGATGAACACGGGGAGGGTGCTGACGCAGAGCTGTCAACGTCACAACTTGATAGCTCGATCGGATGAATTCCGCGTGCGCCCTCCCCAACTGATGACCGCTCAACTACCGTTGAGCCGCTGCCCGGCGGGCGCTGGACGCCGCCCCGCAGCTCCATACTTCAGCTGCTCCACCACCCCATTTCACCGGCACCTTCCCGCCCTCACGAGGAGGACCCGCTGGCCAGCGACATCCCGTCACAGCGGCTCGATCCCAGTTCCGAGCCGACCCTCCTCGGGTTGCACCGCTTCAACGAAGCCGACGTCGGCGCCGCCGAGGAGGCCCTGTTGGCCTGCTGCGGCAGTCACCGCTGGGCCCTCCGGCTCACGGCGCACCGTCCCTACCCCGACATCGAGTCCCTGCTGGCCGCCGCCAGCGAGGCCTCCTACGACCTGCGCCCGGCCGACCTGGCCGAGGCGCTGGCGGACGAGAGCTGGATGCCGCAGCCCCTCCTGGGCATGCGCGCACCCGGCAGCCAGGCGGCGCACACCGCGCTGCGGGCGGCCCACGCCGCGTACGAGGCCAGGTTCGGCCACGTCTTCGTGGTCTGCCTGGAGGGCGTGGCCCCCGAGGAGATGCTCGACACCGTGCTCTCCTCGATCCGCACCCGACTGGCCAACGACCCGGACGAGGAGCGGCTGACCGCGGCCGACGAACTGCGCCGGATCGCCCTCACCCGCCTGGAGCACCTGGTCGCCACCCAGACAACGACCGGGGCGCGCTGAGCCCCGGTCACCACGCCCCGTCCCCTCACCGTCCCCTCACCGTCACCTCATCCCTCCCCACCTCTCCTCACCGCTTCGTCTGCGCGGCGCGCAGCTTGGCCACCTGCTGCCGGACGATCCGCTCGTCCGGCGCGGCGGCCGGCCCCGCGCCGACGCCGACGGTGGTGAAGACCGCCAGCACCGGACCGACCCGGGCCAGCACCGCACGCTGGGAGAGCGTCACCGTGCCCGATTCATTCGTCAGAGTGAATCCGGTCACGGTGTCCGCTCCCCCGTGCGTGGGCGTGTCGTCCCGGCCCAGCCGGTGCCTGGTCCGCACCCCCCGCTTCCCCTTCTCCGCGGGCGGCGGCGGGGCGGTGGAGGCGAACGACGCGCACGGGCCGAACAGCTTCTCCAGCTCCGCCAGGAGCTGCGCCGCCCGCCCCGCCCGGTAGCCGAGCAGCCCGCCGTACACGCCGCCCCTGGGGTCGGCCGCCCGTGCCACGCTCAGATCGGTCTCGGCGTACGGCCGGCCGGGACCGGGCGAGGCCGAGCCGCCACCGGCCGCCACGGCCGGGGTCACCACGTCCAGCAACGGCTGGCAGGCGGGCGTGTCCGAGAACTCCCGGCCGCCACCCGAGCCGGTCTCGCCGTGGCCGGGCGTCATCACCGTCACCGTGTAGCCGGGCCCGAGGTCGCCGTCGGCCACCGCGGCCGCCCGCAGCTCGGCGGCGGACAGCTCGCGCCCGGCCCCGGCCTGGTCGGCGGAGCGGCCGACCGTGGTGCAGCCGGCGGCGAGCAGGACAGAGACGAGGACGGCGACGGACGGTCGGGGCGGGCGGAGCGGCACGGGGGCCTCGGCAGGGTGTCGTCGACGGGAGGGGCCGCCACCGTAGCGCAGCCGAACGGTCACCCAGAGCGAGCAATGGCGCCCCGGTTCCCGTCCGGCTAGGCCAGTCGTGCCTGATTGATCACACCTCGGGCCCCCGGAGGCGGTTCCCGACATCGCGTCGATAGGATGCTGGCGGCCGGTGGACCGTACCCGGCCGGGCTGACCGACACCGAAGCCGGCCGAGCCCCCAATCCGCTCCCGGAGGGTTTTTCCGTGCCGGCTGGAACGCTGTACCGCGGCCGGGAAGGCATGTGGAGCTGGGTGGCTCATCGAGTCACCGGCGTCCTCATCTTCTTCTTCCTGTTCGCTCATGTCCTGGACACCGCCCTGGTGCGGGTGTCGCCCGAGGCGTACGACACCGTCATTCAGACGTACAAGACGCCCCTGGTGAACCTGATGGAGTACGGCCTGGTGGCCGCCATCCTGTTCCACGCTCTCAACGGCCTCCGGGTCGTCGCCGTCGACTTCTGGTCGAAGGGCCCGAAGTACCAGAGGCAGATGCTCTGGACCGTGGTCGGGGTGTGGGTCGTGCTGCTGGCCGGCTCGTTCTACAACATCCTGGAACACACCCTGCTCACGTGGTTCGGGAAGTGATCTGAGACATGTCCACGGAAATCTCCGACGCCCTGGTGGTCCCCTCCGCCCAGGCGCACACCGGCAAGGGCCTCGGCACCGGTAACCCGGCCGACGAGTTCGTCATCGAGCCGCCCCGCAAGCGGACCAGGAAGACGCCGCGCCGCACCCGCACCAACTTCGAGATGCTGGCCTGGCTCTTCATGCGCCTGTCCGGCATCGTCCTCGTGGTGCTGATCCTCGGCCACCTGCTGATCATGCTGGTGCTCGACGGCGGCGTCTCCAAGATCGGCTTCGCCTTCGTGGCCGGCCGCTGGGCCTCGCCGTTCTGGCAGGGCTGGGACCTCCTGATGCTCTGGCTCGCCATGCTCCACGGCGCCAACGGCATGCGGACGGTCATCAACGACTACGCCGAGAAGGACTCCACCCGGCTCTGGCTGAAGGGCCTCATGGGCGCCGCCACGGTCTTCACCGTGCTGCTCGGCACCCTGGTGATCTTCACCTTCGACCCGAACATCTAATCGGACATCGGCAGAGGCCAGAGGCGAGTTAGAACCCCCATGCAGATTCACCAGTACGACACCGTCATCGTCGGCGCAGGCGGCGCCGGCATGCGCGCGGCCATCGAGTCGACCCAGCGCAGCCGTACCGCCGTGCTGACCAAGCTCTACCCCACCCGGTCCCACACCGGCGCGGCCCAGGGCGGCATGTGCGCCGCCCTCGCCAACGTCGAGGAGGACAACTGGGAGTGGCACACCTTCGACACGGTCAAGGGTGGTGACTACCTGGTCGACCAGGACGCCGCCGAGATCATGTGCAAGGAGGCCATCGACGCCGTCCTCGACCTGGAGAAGATGGGTCTGCCCTTCTCCCGGACCGAGCAGGGCCGGATCGACCAGCGCCGCTTCGGCGGCCACTCGCGCAACCACGGCGAGGCCCCGGTCCGCCGCTCGTGCTACGCGGCCGACCGTACCGGTCACATGATCCTCCAGACGCTGTTCCAGAACTGCGTCAAGCACGGCGTCGAGTTCTTCAACGAGTTCTACGTCCTCGACCTGCTGATCAACGACGGCAAGACGGCCGGCGTCGTCGCCTACGAGCTGGCCACCGGCGAGATCCACGTCTTCCAGGCCAAGTCCGTCGTGTTCGCCTCCGGCGGCACCGGCAAGTTCTTCAAGGTCTCCTCCAACGCCCACACCCTCACCGGTGACGGCCAGGCCCTGGTCTACCGCCGCGGCCTGCCGCTGGAGGACATGGAGTTCTTCCAGTTCCACCCGACCGGCATCTGGCGCATGGGCATCCTGCTCACCGAGGGCGCCCGCGGCGAGGGCGGCATCCTGCGCAACAAGGACGGCGAGCGCTTCATGGAGCGCTACGCCCCCGTCATGAAGGACCTCGCGTCCCGTGACGTCTGCTCCCGCGCGATCTACACCGAGATCCGCGAAGGCCGCGGCTGCGGTCCGGACGGCGACCACGTCTACCTGGACCTCACCCACCTGCCGCCGGAGCAGCTGGACGCCAAGCTCCCGGACATCACCGAGTTCGCGCGCACCTACCTCGGCATCGAGCCCTACACGGACCCGATCCCGATCCAGCCCACCGCGCACTACGCCATGGGCGGCATCCCGACCAACGTCGAGGGTGAGGTGCTGCGCAACAACACCGACGTCGTCCCCGGCCTGTACGCGGCCGGCGAGGTCGCCTGCGTGTCCGTGCACGGCGCCAACCGGCTGGGCACCAACTCGCTGCTGGACATCAACGTGTTCGGCAAGCGCGCGGGCATCGCCGCCGCCGACTACGCGCAGACGGTGGGCTTCACCGAGCTGCCCGAGAACCCGGCCGAGAAGGTGCAGGCGCTGGTCGACGGCCTGCGCGAGTCCACCGGCACCGAGTCCGTGGCGCAGATCCGCAAGGAGCTGCAGGAGACCATGGACACCAACGCCATGGTCTACCGCACCGGCGCGACCCTGAAGCAGGCCGTCGAGGACATCGCCGCGCTGCGCGAGCGCTACAAGCACGTCGCCATCCAGGACAAGGGCTTCCGTTACAACACGGACCTGCTGGAGGCCGTCGAGCTGGGCAACCTGCTCGACCTGGCCGAGGTGCTGGCGGTCTCCGCGCTGGCCCGTGAGGAGTCGCGCGGCGGCCACTACCGCGAGGACTTCCCGACCCGTGACGACGTGAAGTTCATGCAGCACACCATGGCGTACCAGGAGGTTGCCGAGGACGGCACCACCTCCATCCGCCTCGACTACAAGCCGGTCGTCACGACCCGCTACCAGCCGATGGAGCGTAAGTACTGATGAGCACTCCGACTGTGGAGAAGCACTCGGCCGCTCTGGACGCGGTCGAGGCGGGCGGTGTCGAGCTGATCACCGTCACCTTCCGGATCCGCCGGTTCAACCCGGAGGAGCACCCGGACCCGGTGTGGGTCGACTACCAGCTGACCCTGGACCCGAAGGAGCGCGTCCTGGACGCGCTCAACAAGATCAAGTGGGAGCAGGACGGCACCCTCACCTACCGCCGTTCCTGCGCGCACGGCATCTGCGGCTCCGACGCGATGCGGATCAACGGCCGCAACCGGCTGGCGTGCAAGACCCTGATCAAGGACGTCAACCCGGAGAAGCCGATCACGATCGAGGCCATAAAGGGCCTCGCGGTCCTCAAGGACCTGGTCGTGGACATGGACCCGTTCTTCCAGGCGTACAAGGACGTCATGCCGTTCCTCATCACCAAGGGGAACGACCCGACCCGCGAGCGCCTGCAGTCCGCCGAGGAGCGCGAGCGCTTCGACGACACCACCAAGTGCATCCTGTGCGCCGCGTGCACGTCGTCCTGTCCGGTCTTCTGGAACGACGGCCAGTACTTCGGCCCGGCCGCGATCGTCAACGCGCACCGCTTCATCTTCGACTCGCGCGACGAGGGTGCGGAGCAGCGGCTGGAGATCCTGAACGACCGCGAGGGTGTCTGGCGCTGCCGGACCACCTTCAACTGCTCGGAGGCCTGCCCGCGTGGCATCGAGGTCACCAAGGCGATCCAGGAAGTGAAGCGGGCGCTGGTCACCCGCCGTTTCTGATCCCGGCCTGAACCGAGGCCCCGTCCGGTCATCCGACCGGACGGGGCCTCGGCCGTTTCTCAGCGCAGCACGCCGAGGTCCTTCGGGGCACTCCAGCCGCTGTACGTCACCAGGTGCCGGTCGGCCGTGACGGCCCACAGGTCCGGCGCACCGTCACCGTCGCCGTCGCCCGAGCTGCCCAGCGTCGGGTACGCCCCGACGGTGAAGCCGCTCGCCACGACACCGGCGGCGGGGTCGGCGAGGGCGGAGAAGTCGAACAGCCCGTTGGCCTGCTTCGGCACCGGGTACGCGTGCAGCGTGCCGTCGGCCCGCTCACGCGCCCAGAGCGTGAGGCTCCCGGACGCGTCCGGACCGGGTGCGATCAGGTCGTAGCCGCTCCAGTCGCCGGTGGTGGTGAGCTTCCGGGCCTTCTGGGAGCCGAACCCGAAGTTGCCGCCCGCGTGCAGCCAGAGGTTCCCGTCCTCAAGCGTCAGCAGCGACGGTGAGGTGGCGTCGGTCACCGGGCCGAACGCCACGACCTGGTCCGCCTTGGACCAGTCGGACGCGAAGTCCGCCGGGCAGGCGACGGTTGCCCCGGCATCGTCCTGGCAGCTGCGCGAGCGCTGGGCGTCCGTCATGTACCCGGTGAAGGATCCGTAGTCGACGTTCTGGTACAGGTAGAGGTAACCGTCGCCCGGCTTGTGGATGAAGAGGTCGTCCGAGGACGGCGCGTGGGACTTCGACCAGCCGTGGTGGGCCACCTGGAACGGCGCCCAGCTGCCGTCGTACGGCGCCCGGTTGCCCTGGATCGTCGAACTCGGAGCGGTGTCGCCCGCGTTGACGCCGAAGTACTGCAAGTTGCCCTGGGCGTCGGGCAGCAGGATGTCCGCGGTGCCGTCACCGTCGACGTCGCCGAGAGTCTTCGGCGGGTTCGGGTTCGACGGGGCGTAGAAGGTGTAGGACATCCGGCCGGAGTTACCCGCGTCATCGATCACCTCGACGTTGAGGGTGTTGGTGCCCCAGTACAGGACCTTCAGCTGGAGGGTGAGCGTCCCGTCGGCGCCCGGCCTGACGGTACCCGGCGCGGTGCAGTCGCCGCCCACGCCCAGCATGTCGAAGCCGTACCGGACGCAGGCGACACCGGAGGCCTCCCCACCGTCCGGGGCCGGGTCGGCGGCGTTGAGCACGAAAGTGCCGACCTGGCCCGCGTACTTGGTGGCCGTGCCTCCGGATCCGTCGGCCGGGAAGTCCGGGGACGCGACCGAGACCGTCGGCGAGGTGGTGTCCACCCGGAAGTGGCAGTCCGGCGCCGGCGCGGAGGTTCGGTCGCCCTGCAGCGCCCAGGTGCGCCAGGTGTAGCTGTGCCCGTCCAGCAGACCGGGGACATTGATGCGCGCCTGCCCGGCGTAGGCCGGGGCAACGCCGCTGAACACGGCGCTGTCGGCGCCCGTCATCTGGTCCCAGACCTCGAAGCGGGCCGAGAGCGAGCCGCTGCCGTCCCCGGCGACCGTGGCGTTGAGGGTGGGATCGCTGCCAGTTCTCGCCATCCAGCCCGGCGTGGCGGTCCAGTCGCAGGCGTCGGTGCGCACACCCGTGGACGAGATTCGCGGCTGCGGATAGGCCGTCGTCCCCAGGACCATCGGGCCCGTGTCGGCCGAGGCCGTGGTCGGCACGGCGACCAGACCGGCGGCCACGACGATCGCGGCGACCCCGCCGAGTCGACGGTGGTGCACGTGGTTCATGAATCCCACCCCTGAAATCGAAGACAGATTCGATATGTGACCAAGCGGTGGGGATCCTGCCAGCGGCCCGGGCGGCCCCGCAACAGGAATAAACCGGTCAGTCGGTGGCCAGGGTGCGGCGGGTCGCGCGCAGGCCGCGGACGCCGACGGTGCCGACCAGGACGCCGAGAACGAAGGAGGTGACGGCCAGCAGGAGGTGGATCCAGAAGAAGGCGGTGGGCTGGGAGTGGTCGCCATTGGTGAAGGCCTGGCCGCCGGAGTCCTTCCAGAGGTTCTTGACGAAGGTCGTTGAATGGAAGACACCCACCAAGATTCGGAGGGCGCCCCCGCCGGACAGCCGGACCGACAGGGGTCACATACTGGGAGAACGCCTCTCCACCCCGAAGGACAGACCCGATGAAGCTCACCCGCCCTGTCTCCTGGTTCCTCGCAGTGTTCGGCGTGTGGTCTTGGGTGATCTGGTCAACCTTCGCCAAGAATCTGTGGAAGGACTCCGGCGGGCAAGCGTTCGTGAACGGCGACCACTCCCAGCCGACCGCCTTTTTCTGGGTCCATCTTCTGCTCGCCATCACCTCGTTCATCCTCGGCACGGCCGTCGGCGTCGTCGGCCTCCGGGGCATTCTCGCGGCCCGCCGCTCCGAGAAGTAGGCGGAGTCCTTAACCAGGAACAGCAGCCCCGCCCATGCGCCACGGGGGAAGCGCACGGACGGGGCCGGTCTCGGGTCAGCCTCGGACGGGAACCGGGTTCTCCGAATGGTCCAGCCACACCGTGTGGCCGTCCGGGGTCACCGTGAGTCCGAACCGGTCGAAGTCGGGGCGGCCCTGGCCGTCCCACCAGCGCCAGGCGGCCTCCACCTCGTCCCAGAGGTTCCGGGGGCCGGACTGGTACACCTCGTACTCGGTGCGGTCTCGCTCGTAGTCGGCGGAGGCCCACGACAGGGTGTCCCGGCTGTAGAGCCACAGCGTGTACGCGCCGTTGTCGTAGCGCTCCGCCCGCCAGAACGTTCCGGGCACGGCCGCCCCGATGACGAACTGCTCGAACCATCCGCCTGTGTCCGGAGGGGCCAGCGTGGTGGTGCTTCTCGCGGCGTCGGCAGGCCATTCCCGGCCACGTAGGTAGTCCTCGAAGGGCGGCCGGTCGGTGCGCTGCTGGCGCAGTCGCATGAACGCCGAGCTTCGGGTGAACGTGCCGTGCGCGCTGGTCCCGTCGTCGTTCACGGTCAGCCGGACGATCTGCTCACCGCCGTACTCAGTGCCGAACGGGGCGACGATGATCCCGCCGGGGGCCGTCTGCTCCAGCCAAGCCGCAGGGATCTCCAGCAGGGAGCACGTAGCGATGATCCGGCTGTAGGGAGCGCCCTTCGGCCAGCCCTGCCGTCCGTCTCCCTCGATCACGGTCGGTTCGAGTCCGGCCCGGTCCAGGTTCTCCCGAGCGCCACGGGCAACGTCCGCGTCGTACTCGACGGTGACCACGTTGGCGTCGCCCTGGCGGTGGGCCAGCAGGCCGGCGTTCCAGCCCGTCCCGGTCCCGACCTCCAGCACCGTGTCACCGGGGCGCAGGTCGAGGTCTCGGAGCATCGAAAACACCATCGTGGGCATGGAGTTGGAAGAACTCGGGGTCGTGCCGAGCCCGTCGCCCTCGTGTTCTCCGTCGTCCCATTGCGTGGTCAGCGGGATGTCCGAGTAGACCGCCCTTCGCCACGCCTCGGGGTCCTGCGACCGGTGCACCACGGGGTTCTGTTTCGTGCCGTCCGCGATGCCCGGCCAGATGCGATCCGGGACGAACAGCTCACGGGGCACGGCCTTGAAGGACGGGAGCCAGTCCGAGGAAAGCGCGCCGCTGGCCACCAGCGCGGAGGCGAGCCCCTGGGGACCCGCCTCCTTAAGCGTCTCGCCGGTCACTTACCGCCGCCACCCGCCGGGCTCTGGCCGTCCGAGGTGTTGCCGCCCTCGTCCGAGCCGCCTCCGCCGTGCCCGGCGCCCTTGTTGCTGTCGTCCTGCTGCCCGCCGCCCTTGCCGTCGCCCGTGCCGCCGCCGCGCTTACCCATTTCGGTACCTCCGTGCCGTTGACCCCAACTGGCTTTTGCCTGCCGGGTTTTGCGACCCGTCCCGGCCATTCCTTCCCCAGGCGGCCGGGACGGGAGTTCTGTTGGGCGCGTCAGCGCCTCGGGTGGTTCGCCTCACGCACCCGGGCCAGCAGCACCGCCCGGCGCTGCCGTTCCTCCGGCGTCAGGGGCACCTCGGTGTGCTCCTCCGGGCTGAGAACGGGCCGGGGCCCGGCGGGCCGCTTAGGGGGCCACGGGTGGGTCCTCAGCCACTCGAACGGGCCCACGGGCTCAACGTCCCCAGAGGGGCCCTGTACGGCCGCCTGCGGGCCGTCCTGGTGGTCACTCATCCGGGTCCGCCTGCGGGTTCGTGCACTCGCCGTCGTCGGCGTGCCGCTGCCGCCACCGGACCAGGTGCCGCGCGATGGTGGGGTTCGTGTCGGCCGGGTACTGCGCTTCGACCCCGTCGAAGTAGACGCATTCAAGACAGGGGTTCTCCGGCGCACTGACAGCCGGGGCGGAAGTCGTGGGCAGCCTCATGCGGCCCCCTTGTCGGGGCACACGTCGGCACCGCAGGTGCAGAACGGCCAGTCCTTGGGGATGCCCCGCCCCATGGCCTTGGCGGCGTACGCCGGGTCGTAGTCGGCCAGCGCATCGCCGACGGGAGCGCGCTGGCGCTGCTCGGCCCGGTACTCGGCGCGGGTCTTGGTCTTGCGAGTGTTGGTGCTCACCGCCATGGGGCCACTCCCTCGGACTGCTCAGAACCGATGAGCAACACGCTAGGGACCTAGGCGAGTTGGACTCTACAAAGTTGCATGAGATTGCACGGATTCACCCCAGTGCCTCAATCGCCGACGTGATCAACGCCCTTGCCTGGGACCCGTGGACCGCCAGCTCTGCCAGCCTCTCGAACGCGCGCCCGTACTCTGCAATCTCGCTGGGGGTCTTGACATTGACTCCTGCCGTGAGCAGTTCCACGGCGACGTGCTGATCATCGAAAATATAGAACGCTTCCAGTGGCCAAATTCGGCGCGGTGCCGTGAACGGAATAATCCCGAGGCTGACCCGAGGAAGTGCCATCACTGCGAGGAGATATCCCAGCTGGGCCGCCATAGCCTCGGAATCACCAATTCGATAGCGCAGGACGGTTTCTTCCATCAACAGTGCGAATCGGTGATTTCCTTCGCGGATCACATGAGCCCTAGCCATGCGGGCCTCGACGGCCTCCGCGACATCATCCGGCGTGCCCTGAAATTCAGTGATGGAGGCCATGAGGGCAGTGGCGTATCCCGGCGTTTGAAGCATTCCTGGCACGACATTGGAAGCGTAAACGCGAAATTGGCGCGTGCGCTCCCAAAGGGGAACGACCTCTTCTTGTGCGCGGCGCATGCCATTGCGCTGCAACTTTTTCCACTGAACGTACATAGAGTCCGCAGTGCGATTTGCCGCAATAAGGTCATCCGCCTGCCCGGCCGCTCCGCACGCTTCACACCAGGAACGTATGTCAGCATCGGAGGGTGGGGTCTTCCCGTTCATAATCCGAGAGGACTTCGAGGGATGCCACCCACAGCGGATAGCCAGCTCCCGCCCCGTCAACCCTGCATCTAGGAGCAGTTCCCGCAGTCGGGCCGCCACGGCTTCGCGGGCGTCTTGAGCACTAGATGATGGAGATGAAGGCATGAGCTAGCTATCCGATATGTTTGATGGGTCAGACTTTGTACTCGTCGTGCGGGATTCCCGAAGCCCAGACCGCCGCAAATGCGGATGCGCACAGCTGGGCAACGTCCGGGGCAGCGCTCAGCTCCTGTCCCGCCCAATCACCGTTTCCAGTGAAGTGGTTGAACAGAACGATTTTCTCGTCAAAGAGCCAGAAGTCGTTTCCGGGGAGCGCGATCCCGGACGCCAGCCGACGGGGAAGCCATCGGATCTCCTCGCCCGCCGCAATGTTCACGACCGTGCCGGCGTGCTCCCACCGGATGTAATCCGTAACCGGCTCCGAAACAATGCGAGCGCGGCGAACCTTGACGCCCCGGGCTACCGTCTCAGAAATGACGGATACCCAGGGAGCCCAGTACGGCGACGTGGGATCAGAATCCCGATTTCCGGAGGTCACCCAGCGGTCGAAATCCTCGGACTCGTCGCCGACGCCGTATGCATCACGCATTTCTAGATGAACTGCGGAGTGCCTGGCATCTTTCAGAAGCTCAAAGAAGTCCGGCTCGCTCTGCGGCATCGCACGCCTCCCTCAGAATAGGAATCATTCGCGTGGGGAACCTGATCACGTCCTCGTTCTCAGGGATTTCGGTAGCGTGCCCGGGTGCCGTGTTCTGTTCACACTGTTCCTTCAAGGCCGGAGACGCCTTCCAGCCCAGGAACACGAGTTCCTTCTGTTCTGCGTCCACCCAGACAGTCGGTGATCCCTGCTGCTGCGTCTCGGGGTCGATCCCGATGAACTCTAGTGCCATCGTGCCCTCCGTGCTGTGCCGGTTGCATGGATGTGCACGACCATCACTCAAAGCGGCGATGTCGTCAAGGCAGCATGCAAGTTGATCATGCGTCAGCCCGAGAGGCGCGCGCCCGAAACAACGAAGGGCCCCCGTCCTGCCCAGCGAGGGGCGGAACGGGGGCAAGGGGCCGCTCAGCGGTCCGGGTAGGGCTTCCGGTGCCAGAGGCCCCGGGCGTCCTGCCAGAGTCCGGCGGTGGCCGGTGGGAGGCATCTGCGGGCGTTGTGCGGGCCGATGCGGTGGGCGTCGCCTGCTCGGGTGCTGGCGAACGTCTCGTGACAGGCCGGGCAGTGCTCGGCGCGCAGGCCGGACCACGCCCGGCCGCATGGCGGATGGACGAAGGGTGTGCGGATAGGCATCTCCAGTCTTGTTGCCAGGGTGGGTACTTGGTGGCCCGTGGCGAGTTCAGTGGACCCGTTGGGCCCCGGCCGGCTGTCGGGCCGACCAGGGCCCCGGGTGGCGCCTCTGTGGGGTGTTCTGGGGCTCGGCGGCCCTCACGTGTGCGTGGGCGGGCGCGCAGGTGCACCCGCGCTGTGCACGCGCGGGTGGGCCGGGCGGCGAATCAGGCGCTGGGCGAGGTCACAGCGGGTGACAGGCGGGCCCGGCCGGAACTCCCAGACCCGTAGAGAGGCTGATTCCTGCTATCGGCACCGATCCCTGAGAGAGGGGGAGGGGAGTCCTCCCCCACCCTCAGGTGCTACGCAACGTAACCAGGGTGCTCGGGTGGCTTGCGCAGCCGTGAGTACCGGCCGCCGGGCTTCCGGCCAGCAGCAGCGGCAAGGCCACCGTCACGGCCCGACTTCACCCCGTGGTGGTAGCCGCACAGCGCTTGCAGGTTGCTCGGGCTGTGGTCGTCGCCGGGGACCACGTGGTCACAGTCGGACGCCACCTCGGGGCAACGCTGGCCCGTGTCCGCCCGCATCCATTCGCACTGCCAGCCAGCGCGCTGCATGACGCTGCGGCGGAGCGTGGCCCAGTTACGCGGCAGGCGTGCCCGCCGGTCACTGCCCTCCCATGCCTGGCCCACGGTCACCAGCCTCGGGTGCCGAAAGCTGCCGACGGAATGGCCATCGGGTTGTGCTCCTCCGCCGGGTCGGCGTCGGGGCTCAGACGGCCGGGCAGGCCGCCGGGGTAGGTGGTCGAGTACTCCAGCCGGTCAGAGGCGATCCGGTCCAGCGCCCGCCGGTCGGTGTCCCACGTGATCCCGCCACGCGGGGCCATGATCCGCCACTGCCGCTCGTTCGCCCCCCACGGCTGGGCAAGGTCGCCGTCCATGTCCTCAACTGCCGTTGCGTAGATGCTGAGTTGATCCATGAGGGCCGTGAGTCGAGCGGTCGTGGCCAGCGCCTCGCTGCGGGTCTTCTCGACCTCTTCGCAGATCGTCTGTCGCCAGTCCGCGCGGGCGGCGATGGCTGCGGCCTTCACCGAGTGAGCCGCTTCGACGGCCAGTTCGTACAGCGGCGTCTGCTGACGCTCGGCCTCGGCAAGCTTGTTCTCCAGCGGCCCCCGGTTGGTGGCCTTGGGGATCGGCTTGCCGTCGCGGAGCGCGTCCTTGGCGGCCCTGGCGTCCTTCTCGTCCAGGCCCGCCAGCTCCACGCGGAGCGCGCCCACCAGGTCGTCCACGGCGTCCCGGCGCTCCCGAGTGCTCTCCAGCTCGGCGAGGGCGGCCCGGACGGAATCCGGAGTCATCAGGTCAACGTAATGCGGGATAGCCATTTCGGCCTGGGTGCGGAGCATTTCAAGGCGCTTTGCGCGTTCCCGCTCAGGCGTCAGGATCTCAGGCAAGGGTGTTCTCCATAGTCGTGTTGAAGGAATGCGATTCGATGAATTCGCGGTTCTCGGCAATGAGCGCATCGGCATTGCTGATCACGTCGGCCCGCTGCGCTACCTTTTCGGCGGCCATGTCGGCGGCATGGTTAGCGGCTTCGCGCTCGGCGCGTGCCGCGCTTTCGGCAGCTTCTCGGGCCTCGGCATCGGCGGCTTCCTGCTGCTCGGATATCTCGACCAACAGGCGCTCGACTGCATTCAGGACAGGGGTGTAGCTTCGCTGAGCCTCGGGCCGGTTGGGCGAGACGCCCAAAAGGAACTCATCGGCCGGCACGCGGATTCCGTCCCCGGTTTCCTTCGGGGAAACCTCGGCGGGGAACATTCCGCGTGCCGCCCCGCTGGCTGCCAGCACCAGCGGAATGGCGTACGGGATCGAGTGCCCGCCGGTCTTCTCGGCGTACGTGAGCACGGGGTCGGAAAGCCAGCCGATCACGGGCCGGTAGGCCAGCGAGGGGCGGCCCTCCGGCGAGAAGGTGAGGACGCTCGCCGTCGCCTCCAGGGCGGGCAGGAAGTTGGCGTTTCGGTACTCAGTCATTCACAGTCCTCCGCCGTGTCGTCGGTGTCGGTCGGGTCGTGCCAGAAGTGCCATCCGAATTGGCCGTTCCCCTTCGAGCCCTCCGGGTTGAGCACTCGGATAGGAGGGTTCGGACTGTCGGGAATTCCACTGCTCTCGGTCATCTGTATTCAGCTTCCCAGTCGGCGAGCCATGATGTTGGCGGCGAGCTTTATCGGGTCAATGTCCAGGTGCGAGGGCGGCTGATCCACTGCGCCGCCGGTCGGAACAAGTGACTTCGGCTGGGTATGCAGGTTTGCGGGCATGGAGCGAATAGCCTCCATGAGGCGATCGGCGTCCGCCTTGATCTCGGCCTCGGTGGTCCCGCTCAGTCGGCCAGCCAGCGCGAGAGAAAGGCCGGAGGACTTCGCCACCTTCTCCCGAATGGCGGTGACCTCCGGCGAACTCACGTCCGCCGAAGTGCCCTGCGCGGGGCGGCCTTCCTCCGATTCGACTTCCTCCACGGCATTGGCAATGGCCGAGTTCACGAGTTCCCTGCGATCCATTAAGTGATCCTTTCGAGTTTCTGCATGCAAAAGCCCCGTTCCGCCGATCAGTGGCGAAACAGGGCTCGATCAGTAGCTATTCAGTTAGAGGCGGCAGCCTTACGCAGCCGGTACGCCTTCTGGCTGTGGGCGTTCGAGCAGTACTTGCGGGCCCGGCCTTCACCTTCCCAACCGGCGTTGTTCCCGCAACCCTCCAGGGCGCACACGACGTCCCAGCGCGCCGCCTCGGCCTCCAGGTACCGGGACCGAGCAGTGTGCACCTCACACCAGGCCCCACGGCCGTTGGCGTAGTCCGCACAGTTTCCGCAGACATCGCAGAGACGCCCGATGCGCTCAGCGTTCGTCAGCTTGGCGTTTCGCTTGAGTGCCTGCCGACACGCGTTCGAACAGACGGCGCGCTGGCGGCCCCGCAGGGCCTTCCCGCACCGATCACAGGCGGTTCCGATGATCAGCATGACCAGGCTCCCGGGACGGTGTTGGGAAAGTGGGGTAGTGGTGATACAGGTTCCCCAGTTACCCCTACAGAGCTATACGGGAGTACTGCTATAGGTAGATACGGAAGTAGGTACAACACTCACTCTCTTTCCTAACGAGACCACCCTGCGACCGGCGTCCGCTGACGTAGGTAGTAACGGGGGGTGGTTAATGGATTGGGCCGCCAGCGCTGGCGCACGACGCACGGGGTCTGTAGGACCCCCACAGCGCGTATCGGACGGCCCCCAAGCAGCATCAGGGCCCGCGCTGCTCGCCGGCCTGGCGGGGTCCTACAAACCGCGCTGTGGCGGGCATCACAGCGGCCGATCCGCCACCACGGGCAGCGAGCGGGCAGAGCGGCCCTGACCGGGGGTTGCAGCGGGGCCCCCTTAGGCGGGCACTGTCACGGCCCTGCGAGGCACCCTGAGGGCATGCGAAAGCCCCGTCCCGGCCGGACGGCCAGAACGGGGCTGCGAGGAATGGTCAGACGACCATCAGGGAACGGTTGTGTCCAGTCATATGCGCCAGCTCCTCGGGCGTGGGTGTCGGCCGCCAATCCAACGTCACCCGATCGGCAACGGGGATCACTGACCGGTCTGCGCGCCGCCCAGGGCCTACAGCCACGCCGGAGAGGAACAGATTGAGGAATTGCCGACGCTTGACGATGTCCCATCCCGCCCATGCGGACTCCGGCCCCAGCGGGTCATCGTCAGCAGCAAACCATTCCGATGGGATGCGGATGGCTTTCGCCGACTTCTCATCCAGTTCCCGCAGGCGCTCAAGGCACCTCTCCTCGTACGCCTGGTATTGCAGCATGGTGCCCCGGAATGCCACTGTTCCGCGCTCTCCCTTGTAGATTCCGGCCTTCCGGTCCTCATACAGCTCTGCAATGGATTGCCGGACGTGCTCAAGGTGGGCCTGTGTTTCGGAACGCTCGCCCTCGACTCCAGCGAGGTCCTGCTGTTCTGCAAATCGTGCAGCGGCCGCCACCAACCATGCCTGGTCTTCGGGGTCCGAGAGATCGGCGTTGCTGATCTTTGCCCAAACCCGGCGGGCAACGTGGTCGTCAAGATGAGTGATCTGCACCGAAAGGCCGCCATGTCCAATGGGATTCGCGCAGTTGTAGTAGCGCCCACTCTTTCCCATCGACCCCTCGCACATTTCGCAGCGGGAAAACTTCCATCCGGAAAGCAATTCCGGCGCGCTGTTCTCGTACTGCCGCTCGGCAAGGCCGCGCTCGCCACGCTTCTCCTGAAGCTCCAACCACACCTGGCCGGGAATGATGCCCTTGTGAGGCGCCAGAGGGACCCCTGACCCGTCCCGGGCGATGACATTGACCAATGTTCCCTTGGGGCCCTTTGGGACGCGCACGGAGGCGAATCCGCCGATGCAGGGATGCGTGAGGATGTGACGTACGGTCTGTGCCCGCCAAATGATCCCGGTCCGCTGTCGCCCGGGGAATCCGCGCTCCCGGACTGCCTTTTTGCGCGCCTCGGTGTTTCGCTGTGCCCTGGTACCCGGGGCTGGCATGTCTTCCTTGTTCATGGTTGCCGCAATGCGATTGTCGGCATAACCCTTGAAGGAAAGGTCAACCAGCTTGCGGACGACATCGGCGTATGCCATTCCCGCCTCTTCCCAATAGTCCTCATCAGGCTCAAGCGTGGTAACGGTAAGTTTCCCTATCACCTCTCGGCGCGCCTTCATGCCGAAAGGCGGAGAGGAGGAATGGCGTCCGCCAACGGCTTGGATCTCTTCCTTTGCCCCGGCAGTACGGGCGGCTTTGATGTCGGAATCCTGCTTGGCCAGTGCGGCGATGAGTGCAAAGATCGCTTCACCGACCGGATTGCTGGTGTCAAGGAAAGGCTCCTGAACACTGACAAGTCGCACGCCGTGCTCGCGTAGCTTCTTGTCAATCGTCATGGCCTCGTAGGCGCCCTGGCGAGTAAGGCGCGAAAGCTCATTGACGACAATGACGTCCAGTTCTCCGCGTTCAACGGAGAGCATCATTTCTTCAAAGTCGGGGCGGACCACCTTCGGGTCCCATCCCGACTTGCCCACGTCCTTGTACTCCCTGACCACCTGCCACTTGCTGGTGGCACGCGCAGCGACCAGGGCGTGACCGGCGCTCAGCTGAGCCTCAGGGGACGCCTCCGAGGCATCCGGCCGCTTGCTGGACTGACGGGCGTACAGCCCGACCCTGACGACGTCTAGTTGGTCTGAAGGGATACCCGGGGAGAGGAACGTTGGCCTGTCCTGAGCCTGCCGCACGGTCTGACCTGCGCTTTCCGCTGTCTCGAAGCTGTCCTGGGTACCTTCTCATCAAAGGTAGTCCAGATGATCATGGACCAGACGCCGAAGGCGGTCAGGAACCAGGAGGTACGGCGGCTGAGCTTCATGGTGGTCCTCGGCGGGCGGCGGTGTGCAGACGGTGTGCTCCCAGTATGCGCGGGCGGCCGGTCGGCGTACGGCGGGCCCCTCCTGCGGGGGACAGAGCCGGAGTGGCGAACAACGAATCCCCGGAGTGGGTACGGTCTGCTGGTGCCCACTCGCCGTAAGCTCACGCACCTGCTCGCCGCGGTCGCCGCGGCCCTCCCGACCCTCCTGGCCACCCCCTCCGCCGTCGCGGCCCCGTACGCACCCGCTCCCCCGCCGGCCGCGGTGGGCGGCGAACGGCTGGGGCTCCCCGGGGCCCAGGTGGCCCCACTGGCCGGCGCCCCCGCGTTACCGGGCGGCCTCACCGGGCAGTCCTGGATAGTCGCCGACGCGGCGTCAGGAGACGTGCTGGCGGCCAGCAATCCGCATCTGCGGCTCGCCCCGGCCAGCACCCTGAAGATCCTCTTCGCCGACACCGTGCTGCCCAAGTTCGACCGCAACACGGTGCACAAGGTCCGCGACGAGGAGATCACCGGGATCGGCGCCGGCAGCAGCCTGGTCGGCATCAAGGAGAACCTGGAGTACCGGGTCGAGGACCTGTGGCGCGGGGTGTTCCTGAGCTCGGGCAACGACGCGGTGCACGTCCTGGCCCATATGAACGGCGGCATCCGGCAGACCGTGACCGAGATGCAGGCCCGCGCGGACGCCCTCCAGGCCCGCGACACCAGGGTGATCTCGCCCGACGGCTACGACATGGACGGCCAGGTCTCCTCCGCCTACGACCTCACCCTGTTCGCCCGGTCCGGCCTGCGCAATCCCGACTTCCGGACGTACTGCGCCACCCGGGAGGCCCAGTTCCCCGGCGCGGTCGACAAGAACACCGGCCAGCGCGGCAGCTTCGGGATCGCCAACACCGACCGGCTGCTCGGCAAGTACCCCGGCCTGATCGGGGTGAAGAACGGTTTCACCACCAACGCCGGTTCGACCTTCGTCGGCGCGGCCCAACGGAACGGGCGCACCCTGCTGGTGACGGTGATGCACCCGGACACCTACCAGAAGGTCTACGACGAGACGGCGGCGCTGCTGGACTGGGGCTTCGCGGCGGCCGGCAAGGTCACCCCGGTCGGGCGGCTGGTGGACGAGGCCCCGGCCGACGGCGTCGAGCCCACACCGACCGGGCAGGCGGGCGGCACCACCGGCCAGCCCGCGCCGCCGCCGCGCACCTCGACGGCGGCCCAGCCGGCGGCCGGCGCCGACGGGGAGTCCGGGATCGGCCTGGCCGGCCGGCTGGGGATCGCCCTGGCCTTCGTGGTGGTCGGCGGCGGGGCGCTGGTCCTGCTCTGGCGGCGCGTCCACGCCGACTGATCCGGTGGGGGAGCCCGTGCGGCCCGGCCTCAGCCCTGATCCTGAGGCCGGGCCTTCCCCTGCTCCGCCGCGGCCGCCCCGGCCCGGTCCGCCTCCGTCAGCATCGCCCGGGCCCGCTCGCGGGCCCGGTCCCGGGCGGCGGCCGGGTCGGCCAGGGCCGTCCAGGCGACGCAGTACATCAGCAGCCGGCTGACGAAGTTGATCCACAGGAGCAGCGCCACCGGCACGCCGAAGGCCCCGTACAGGCTCTTGCCGGCGACCGATCCCAGGTAGGAGGCGAGCAGGATCTTCAGCAGCTCGAAGCCGACCGCGCCGATCAGCGCGCCCTGCAGCACGTCACGCCGGTGCTGGCCGCCGATCCGGGGGAAGGGCGCCAGCAGGTAGGCGAAGAGCAGGGTGTCGGAGGCGACCGCGATGAGCAGGCCGACGGCGGTCAGCAGATAGCCGCCGGGCCCGCCGGTGCCCAGGCCGATCCAGTCGGCGATCCGGCCCGCCAGGGTCGTCCCGGCGGCCGAGGCGGCCAGCGAGAACAGCGAGACCACGCCGAGGCCGAACAGCACCGCGCAGTCCCAGGCCTTGCGCAGCACCGGGTTGCCGTCGTCCTCGGGCAGCTGCCAGATGTCCCGGATCGAGGTGCGCATGGTGTCCACCCAGCCGAGGCCGGAAACCAGCAGCAACAGGCCGCTGACCAGCCCGACGGTACCGGCGTTGGCCACCAGCGACGGCAGGTTGAGCGCGTCCGAGATGCCGGGCAGCTGGTCGGAGACGCGCTTCTCGATGTCGGCGACCCGGCTGTCGGTGAGGGTCGCGACCGCGATCGCCAGCGCCACGGTGAGCAGCGGGAACAGCGCGAGGAAGCCGAAGAAGGTGACCGCCCCGGCGAGCCGGTTGCCGCGGGCGGCGCTGAAGTGCTCGTACACCCGGTACGGGCGGCTGCGCAGGAGCCGGGCGACGAGCGGGCCGATCACCGGGAGGCGGGTGAGAAAGTCCACCGTCCGGTTATACCGGCCGCTCACCCGAACGGTCGTCAGGCTCCCCGGCCCGCCCCCGACAAAGGGTCAGCGGCCCACCAGGCGGCGGGCCCGGCCGAGCGCGCGGACCGTCTGGTAGGTGCCGTAGCAGCCCTGGCTGAGCAGCTCGGTGCGCAGGCCGGCCACCCCGGCCGGCGGCCGGTAGCCGGCCGGGCGCAGCCGGGCGCAGTGCGCGGCGGCCCGGCGGAAGTACTCGCGGCGGTCACCGGGCGGGATCCGGCCCGGCCTGGAGACCACGGTGTTGAGGTGGTGCAGCATCCGGCCGTAGACCACCGGGCGCCAGTGGTCCAGGTCGGGGCGGCCGTCCAGGAAGGCGAAGACCAGGTCGTACTGGGCGAAGACGTCGAAGTGCTTGCGGCTGGCGGTGGCGAGGATGTTGCCGCCCTCCTGGCGCTGGCGGTAGTGCACCCCGACCTGGTCGAGCAGGGTGATGCTCGCGGCGGCCAGCAGCGCCGGGTACGTCCAGGGGGTGTCCTCGTAGTAGCCCGCGGGGAAGGTGAGGCCCTGTTCGGTGATGAAGCCGCGGCGGTACGCCTTGTTCCAGACCACCTGGAGCAGGTCGAGCAGGTCGGGGCGGGCGGCGAGGCCGAAGACCTCCGGGGAGGCGGCGCCGAAGACGTGGGCCGAGGCGGCCCGGGTGATCCGGCCCTCGGCGTAGGTGCGGGCGTAGTCGTAGACCAGGATGTCCGGGTCACCGCCGGCCGCGAGCCGGTCGTCGACGGCCTTCAGCAGGCCGGGGGTGAGCGTGTCGTCGCTGTCCAGGAAGACCACGTACTCGCCGGTGGCGACCGCCAGGCCGGCGTTGCGGGCCCGGCCGAGGCCGACGTTCTCCGGCAGGTGGAGCACCCGGACGCGGGGGTCGCGCGCGGCGGCCCCGTCGAGCATCGCGCCGCAGCCGTCCGGGGAACGGTCGTCCACCGCGATCAGTTCGAGGTCCGGTCCGCCCTGGCCGAGCACGGAGTCGAGGCACTCGGTGAGGTACTCCTGGACCTGGTAGACGGGGACGATGACGCTGAAGCGGGGCATGGGCACAGCGTAGTGGCCGGGCCCCGGCCCGGGCCCATCGCGTCCGGCCTCCGGCGGCCCGGGGGCCCGGAAGGCCGGACGGTAGGATCGACGGGCACGTACGCACCGGTTCAAAGTGCGGTCAGACCCGACCGGGCTGCCACGCTCCTTCCCAAGAAAGGCCTGCGTAGCCGATGGCTCCCCGCCTCTCCATCGTCGTTCCGATCTACAACGTCGAGCGCTATCTCGTCGAATGCCTCGACTCGATCGCCGCCCAGACCTTCACGGACTTCGAGTGCGTCATGGTCGACGACGGTTCGAAGGACGGCAGCGCGGCGCTCGCCGATGCGTACGCGGCCAAGGACTCCCGGTTCCGCCTGGTCCGCCAGGTGAACAAGGGCCTCGGCGCGGCCCGCAACACGGGTATCCGCCACATCGACCCGGACTCCGAGTTCCTCTGCTTCGTCGACAGCGACGACTCGATGCCGCCGAGCGCGTACGAGCTGATGATCAACACGCTGGACGAGACCGGCTCCGACTTCGCCACCGGCAACGTGCTGCGGTTCCGCGCGGTGGGCTACTACCAGTCCGGCGGCCATGTGAAGCCGTTCAAGGAGACCAGGCTCAAGACCCACATCACCGAGATCCCCGCGCTGGTCACCGACCGCACGGCCTGGAACAAGGTGTACCGCCGCTCCTTCTTCGACGCGGCCGGCCTGCTCTACCCCGAGGGCATCCTGTACGAGGACGCCCCGGTCAGCGTGCCGCACCACTACCTCGCCAAGAGCGTGGACGTGCTCTCCGAGCCGATCTACCACTGGCGTGAGCGCGAGGTCGGCGAGATGTCGATCACGCAGATGCGCACCAACCCCAAGGGCCTGATCGACCGGGTGGCCTCGGTGGAGCTGGTCCGCGGCTGGCTGAAGAAGCAGACCGACCCGCGCTTCGCCCAGTACCTGCACTCCTACGACGAGAACACCCTCGTCGAGGAGATCCCGATGTTCTTCTGGTCCGTCGTGGACGGCGACAAGGAGTACCGGGACGCCTACCTCAAGCACGTCAGCCGGCTGCTCCGGGCGATCGGCCCCGAGCACGTCCGCAAGCTGCGCGCGCCGCTGCGGCTGAAGTACCACCTGACCCTCCAGGGCCGGATCGACGAGTTCGTCGAGCAGATGAAGTTCGAGGGCGAGAGCAACGGCGGCGCTCCGGCGCGCGGCCTGCTGCGCCCGTACGCCGACTACCCGTTCCTGCGCGGCGGGCGCAAGAGCGTGCCGGCCGGCGTCCTCAAGCTGGACAACTCGCTGGTCATGCGCAGCCGGCTGTACGAGTCGGCCTGGGTCGGCGGCAGGCTCCAGCTGACCGGGCACGCCTACCCGGAGCAGCTCGGTGCCGAGAACCGGCACGACATGGTCAAGGTGCTGGTGCTGCGCGAGGCCAAGGGCCGCCGGGTGCTGGCCGTGCCGACGAAGGCGCAGTACAGCCCGGAGGCCACCGCCAGCTCCAAGCACGACCTGTACAACTGCGACTGGGCCGGTTTCACCGCCAGCATCGACCCCAAGCGGCTGAAGCAGCGGGGCCAGTGGAAGGACGGCAACTGGCGGGTGCTGGTGGCCGGCGCCGGCAAGGGCGGCGTCTACAAGGGCCGGATCTCGGCCGGCTGGAGCGACACCGCGCAGTACATCCCGGCGCACTGGGTCGAGCCGGACGTGCGGATCGTGCCGTGGGTCCGCGACGGCCACGTCTACCTGCGGGTGGAGAACGTGCGCGCCCGGGTGACCGGCCTGGCCGGACAGGGCGGCCGGGTGGAGCTCTCCGGCGCGGCCCGCTCCGGCCCGGACCTCGCCGGGGCCCGGTTCAAGCTCACCCACGTCGAGTCCGACCGCGAGCTGCTGTACCCGCTGGAGCTCGGTACCCCCGTCGGGATGCTCCAGCCGTTCAGCACCTCCTTCCCGGTGGACGAGCTGACCGCCGTCCGCGAGGCCTGGGCCGCGCTCGACCCGGTCGCCAACGAGCGCAGCCGCGACCGCTGGGACACCGCCCTGCTGCTCGCCGACGGCTCCACCGTCCCGGTGGCGCTGGACGACCGCAGCGCCCCCGAGCGGCTGCACCTCGCGCTGAACCCGCTGGCCCCGGTCCACGAGCGCCGCGCGCTGTACTCCAAGCCCTCCCCCGGCGGCTACCTCCAGCTCTCCGACCAGCTGCTGCAGCCGGTGGTGGAGGAGGTCGCCTCCCGCGGCGCCGACGGCTTCCTGCTCAGCGGCACCTTCCCGCTGCCCGGCACGCACCGCTGGGAGCTGGTGGTCCGGCACAACTGGCGGGAGGAGGAGCACGCGTACCCGGTGGAGATCGCGGACGGCCGGTTCCGGGCCGCGCTGCCGCCGGTGCCGACGGCCTCCTTCGCCGGCCAGGTGCCGCTCGCCCAGGGCACCTGGGACGTCTTCTTCCGCCCGGTCGGCGCCCAGGCCGGCATCACCGCGCAGTCTCCCGCGCTGATCGCGCCCGAGTGCTTCGGCTCGCTGCCGCTGGAGGTGGAGTCGCGCGGCAAGCGGATCGTGCTGGAGCGCCGCCACTACGACGGCCTCTCGCTGGAGTCGCACTCCGCGCTGCTGCCCGAGGAGCGCAGCGGCTACCGGCAGCGCCAGCTGCGCGGTGTCGACTACCCGGCCGCCCGCCGGCACCCGCTGCGCGACACCGTGCTCTACAACGTCGCGCTCGGCGGGCTCTACGCGGACTCGCCGCGGGCGATCCACGAGGAGCTGGTCCGCCGGGGCCTGCCGCTGGAGCACCTGTGGGGCAGCGACGACCTGCAGGCCGAACTGCCGCAGACGACCGGCGCGATCCGGCTCTGGAGCCCCGAGTGGTTCGAGGCGCTGGCCACCGCCAAGTACATCGTCACCAGCGCGCACCTGCCGGACTTCTTCGTCCGCCGCCCCGGCCAGGTGGTCGTGCAGACCTGGCACGGCAGCCCGCTGAAGCAGATCGGGTACGACTTCGAGAAGGTCTGGTTCACCGACGCCAACTACCTGAAGGGCGTCGCCAAGGAGGTCCCGAACTGGAACCTGCTGGTCGCCGGGAGCCGCTTCGCGGCGCCGGTGCTGCGCCGCGCGTTCGACTTCAAGGGCGAGATCCTGGAGAGCGGTTCGCCGCGCAACGACCTGCTGTTCGCCCCCGACCGGGAGAAGACCGCCGAACAGGTCCGCGAGCGGCTCGGTCTGCCCGAGGGCAAGAAGGTGGTGCTGTACGCGCCGACCTTCCGGGAGGACCGCCGCCGTCCGAACGGCGGTTACCAGCTGGACCTGCGGATCGACCTGGAGGCCGCCAAGGCCGCCCTCGGCGACGACCAGGTGCTGCTGGTGCGCCGGCACAGCGTGATGTGCGGTCAGATCCCCGGCGCCGGCAACGGCTACATCTGGGACGTGGGCAGCTACCCCGACATGGCCGAACTGCTGCTGGTCGCCGACGTGCTGGTCACCGACTACACGGCGACGGTGTTCGACTTCGCCGCGACCGGCAAGCCGATGCTGTTCTTCACGTACGACCTGGAGCACTACCGCGACAACCTGCGCGGCTTCAGCATCGACTTCGAGTCGGAGGCGCCCGGCCCGCTGCTGGCCACCTCCGAGGAGCTGGTCGCCGCGCTGGGCCGGGTGGACGAGCTGGCCGGCGAGTACGCCGGCAAGTACACGGCGTTCCGCGAGGCGTACTGCGACCTGGACGACGGCCAGGCCGCCGCCCGCGTGGTGGACGGCATGCTCCGGCAGGAGTAGCGGCGGCGCTCCGCCGCACCCTCCGAGGCGCCCGACGCGACGACCGCGTCGGGCGCCTCGGCGCTCTCCGGCGGCCGGCCACACGCTCGCGGATCCGGGGCGGGCCGGCCTCCGGTCAGGCGAAGGAGTAGCCCCGCCAGGGCCGCCAGACCTCGTCGGCGTCGAACCGGGAGAGGCCGAACCCCGGCACCGGGAAGGACGCCTGGAAGGCCCGGGCCTGCTCGTGGGCCTGGTCCAGCACGTCGTCCGACAGGCCGTGCGCCACCGTGACGTGCGGGTGGTAGGGGAAGGCCAGCTCCCGGGCCAGCGGGCCGGAGCGGATGTCCGCCTCCAGCAGCCGGCACTCCTGCGTGCCCTCCTCGACCCGGACGAAGACCACCGGCGAGACCGGGCGGAAGCTGCCGCCGCCCCGCAGCACCATCCGGAACGGCCGGTGCGCGGCGGCCACCGCCGCCAGGTGCTCCTCGATCTTCGGCAGCAGCGCGGCCGGCACCTCGGTCGGCGGCAGCAGCGTGACGTGCGTGGGTATCGACCGGGCCAGCGGATCGCCGTGCCCGGCCCGCGCGTCCTGGATCGCCGAGCCGTACGGATCCGGGACGCTCACGGACACGCCGATGGTGACGACCTCGGGGAGGTCGCCACCACCGGGCAGGCTCGCGAGCGGCATCACCGCTTGGCGGCCGGGAGGAAGCCGATCCGGTCGTACACCGTCTCCAGCGTCTGCGACGCCACCGCGCGGGCCTTCTCGGCCCCGATCGCCAGCACCCGGTCCAGCTCGGCCGGGTCGTCCAGGAAGGTGTGGGTGCGCTGCTGGAAGGGCGTCACCCACTCGGTGAACAGCTCGGCCAGCTCGGTCTTCAGGGCGCCGTACATCCGGCCCTCGAAGTGCGCGACCAGCTGGTCGATCGACTGGCCGCTGAGCGCGGAGTGAATGCGCAGCAGGTTGGAGACGCCGGCCTTCTCCTCCTCGTCGTAGGAGACGACGGTGCCGGTGTCGGTGACGGCGCTCTTGAACTTCTTGGCGCTCGCCTTCGGGTCGTCCAGCAGGTTCACCAGGCCCTTGGCCGAGGAGGCGGACTTGCTCATCTTGGCGCCCGGGTCCTGGAGGTCCAGGATCTTGGCCGTCTCCTTGAGGATGTACGGCTTGGGCACCGTGAAGGTGGGCCGGTAGCGGGTGTTGAAGCGCTCCGCGAGGTCACGGGTGAGCTCCAGGTGCTGGCGCTGGTCCTCGCCGACGGGCACCGCGTCCGCCTGGTAGAGCAGGATGTCGGCGATCTGGAGGACCGGGTAGGTGAAGAGGCCGACCGAGGTACGGTCGCTGCCCTGCTTGGCGGACTTGTCCTTGAACTGGGTCATCCGGGCGGCCTCGCCGAAGCCGGTGAGGCAGTTCATCACCCAGGCGAGCTGCGCGTGCTCGGGCACGTGGGACTGGACGAACAGGGTGCAGTGCTCCGGGTCCAGGCCCGCGCCGAGCAACTGGGCGGCGGAGATCCTGGTGTTCTGGCGCAGCGTCGCCGGGTCCTGCTCGACGGTGATCGCGTGCAGGTCGACCACCATGTAGAAGGCGTCGTTGGCCTCCTGGAGATCGACCCACTGGCGCACCGCGCCGAGATAGTTGCCGAGGTGGAACGAGCCGGAGGTGGGCTGGATGCCGGAGAGCACCCGGGGACGGTCCTTGACCGGACCAGTGACCGCTGCGTTGACCATGGGGGTCATTGTTCCAGTTCCACCGACCGGTCAGGAAACCTCTGCCCCGGGAGGTTCCGGCAGTGTGACGGCACTCACCCTGACCCGGGCGATCCGGCGGCCCTCCAGCTTCGCCACCGTCAGCAGGACGCCGTCGGCCCCGTCGGCGATCCGGACGTGGTCGCCGTCGGCCGGCAGCCGGCCGAGCGCCGCCACCAGGCAGCCGGCCACCGTCTCGTACGGGCCCTCGGGCAGGGCGACGCCGGTCTCCTCGGCGAAGTCGCCCAGGTTCAGCAGGCCGTCCAGCTCCATGCCGCCGCCGGCCAGCCGGCGGGTGGTGGTGGGCTCCTGGGAGTCGTACTCGTCGCGGATCTCGCCGATCACCTCCTCGACCAGGTCCTCCAGGGTGACGATGCCGGCGGTGCCGCCGTACTCGTCCACCACGATCGCCAGGTGATGGCCCTCACGGCGCATCTCGCCCATCGCCGCCAGCACCCGTTTGGTGCCGGGCAGCAGCTTGACCGGGCGGGCCAGGTCGCGGACCTTCACGGCCTGCTCGCCGCGGGCGCCGTAGAGGTCGCGGACGTGGACGAAGCCGGTCACCGCGTCGTAGCTGCCCTCGACCACCGGGTAGCGCGAGTGCGGGGAGGAGTCGGCCTGCTCGCGGACCTCGGCCAGCGGGCGTTCGGCGTCCAGGAAGGTCACCTCGGTGCGCGGGACCATCACCTCGCGCAGCTGGCGCTCCCCGGCGGAGAACACGTCCGCGATCAACGCCCTTTCGTCGCTGCCGAGTTCGGTGTTGGTGGCGACCAGGCCGCGCAGCTCCTCGGAGCTCATCGAGCCGCGCCCGGCCGCCGGGTCGCCGCCGAGCAGGCGGACCATCAGGTTGGTGGAGTGCCCGAGCAGCCAGATCACCGGGCGCAGCGCCACCGACATCACGTCCACCACCGGTGCGGCGAGCACGGCGATGGAGTCGGCCCGCTGGAGGCCGATCCGCTTGGGGGTGAGCTCGCCGAGCACCAGCGAGGCGTAGCTGATCAGCAGGGTCAGCCCGACCAGGGCGAGGGCGTCGGCGACGCCCTCGGAGAGCCCGGCCCGGACGAACAGCGGCGCCACCTTGCCGGCCAGGGTGTCCGCGCCGAAGGCGGCGGACAGGAAGCCCATGCAGGTCACGCCGACCTGGACGGCGGCCAGGAACCGGTTCGGGTCGGCCGCGAGGTGCGCGGCCCGGGCGGATCTGCGGGTGCCGCGCGCCGCCAGCGATCTGATCTGGCCCTCGCGCAGCGAGATCAGCGAGATCTCGGCGACGTTGAACAGCCCGCCCAGCATGATGAAGACGAGGACGAGCGCCGCGTCCTCGAGGGTTTCGGTCACAGCGGGTCAGTGTAGGACCGGCCGGCGGCCGGGGACGGGACGCCGCGTGGACCGGCCGCCGGCCGGTCCGCACGACGGCCCGCCTCCTCCGGAGAGGCGGCGGGCCGTCGGACGTTCCGTGGTGGCGGGGCTCAGATGAGGCCCAGCTCCTGGACCGCGTCGCGCTCCTCGGTCAGCTCCTGGACCGAGGCGTCGATGCGGGCGCGGGAGAAGTCGGAGATCTCCAGGCCCTGGACGATCTCGAAGGAGCCGTCCTTGGTGGTGACCGGGAAGGAGGAGATCAGGCCGGCCGGGACACCGTAGGAGCCGTCGGAGACGACACCCATCGAGGTCCAGTCGCCCTCGGCGGTGCCGTTGACCCAGGTGTGGACGTGGTCGATGGCGGCGTTGGCGGCCGAGGCGGCCGAGGAGGCGCCACGGGCCTCGATGATGGCGGCGCCGCGCTTGGCGACGGTCGGGATGAAGGTCTCCGTCAGCCAGGCCTGGTCGCTGCCGATGGCCTCGAAGGCGGGCTTGCCGGCGATCTCGGCCTGGAACACGTCCGGGTACTGGGTCGCGGAGTGGTTGCCCCAGATGGTGACCTTCTTGATGTCGGCCACGGTGGCGCCGGTCTTGATGGCCAGCTGGCCGACCGCGCGGTTGTGGTCCAGACGGGTCATCGCGGTGAAACGCTCGGCCGGCACGTCCGGGGCGTTGCGCTGGGCGATCAGGGCGTTGGTGTTGGCCGGGTTGCCGACGACCAGGACCTTGATGTCGTCCGCGGCGTGGTCGTTGATGGCCTTGCCCTGCGGACCGAAGATGCCGCCGTTGGCCTGCAGCAGGTCGCCGCGCTCCATGCCCGCGGTGCGCGGACGGGCGCCGACCAGCAGGGCGACGTTGGCGCCGTCGAAGGCCTCGCCCGCGTTGTCGGTGATCTTGATGTCGCGCAGCAGCGGGAAGGCGCAGTCGATGAGCTCCATCGCGGTGCCCTCGGCGGCCTTGAGGCCCTGCGGGATCTCCAGGAGGCGCAGGTTCACCGGCACGTCGGCGCCGAGCAGGTGGCCCGAGGCGATGCGGAAGAGCAGCGCGTAGCCGATCTGGCCGGCCGCTCCGGTGATGGTGACGTTGACGGGGGTGCGGGTCATTTCTACCTTCTCCAGCAAATCGCCAGGTGCCCCAGGCACACCGGCGCACTGGAGCCGAGGACGGTCTCTCGACATCGAGAGACCGGCGTCAGGTTATCGCAAAGGGAAGCGTACGCCGCGGGTGCGGTCGTGGCAGATAGGTCACAGACGGCGGCGGCCCCCGCCCGGGATGCCGGGCAGGGGCCGCCTGGGGCCGGACCGCTCAGTGCTTGGGACGGCCGATCAGGTTGCCGATGTTGTCCAGCAACGGCATCTCCAGCCACGGGTTGGGCTGGGCCACCAGGGTCAGCAGCACGATCGACACGCCGAGGAAGGTCAGCACGATCACGTCGGTGAAGCGGCTGCGCACCGCCAGCATGCCGACCTCGGGCAGGACCAGCCGCAGCACCGCGCCGAGCAGCACACCGCCGCCGAGGATCAGCAGCCCGTACTTGAAGCCGTCCTTGAAGTCGGCGAACCAGGTGACCGCGAGCCCGGCGCCGACCACCAGCAGGACCAGCGTTATCGGCCACTGGCGGACCGGCAGGGCGTGTTCACGGCCCAGGGCCGCCGCCGAGCCCTCGGGCGGCAGGGTGCCGGTGGTCTTGACCGGCGGCCTGCGCCGGGTCCGCACCGGTCGGGGTTCGCTCATGCCTGGCCGCTCCCCCGGTGTCAGATGCCGGCGCGGCGCTCGGCCGCCTCGACGATGTTGTTGAGCAGCATGGCACGGGTCATCGGGCCGACGCCGCCGGGGTTCGGGGAGATCCAGCCGGCCACCTCGGCCACGCCCGGGTGCACGTCCCCGACGATCTTGCCCTCGCTGCGGCTGACGCCGACGTCCAGCACGGCGGCGCCCGGCTTGACGTCCTCCGGCTTGACCAGGTGCGGCACACCGGCCGCGGCCACGACGATGTCGGCCTTGCGCAGGTGGTAGGCGAGGTCACGGGTGCCGGTGTGGCAGAGGGTGACGGTGGCGTTCTCGCTCCGGCGGGTGAGCAGCAGGCCGATCGAGCGGCCGACGGTGACGCCGCGGCCGATCACGACCACCTCGGCGCCGTTGATCTCGACGCCGTGCCGGCGCAGCAGCTCGACGATGCCGAGCGGGGTGCAGGGCAGCGGCCCCTCGATGCCCAGCGCCAGCCGGCCGAGCGAGGTGGGGTGCAGGCCGTCCGCGTCCTTGTCCGGGTCCATCAGCTCCAGGACCGGGTTCTGGTCGAGGCCCTTGGGCAGCGGGAGCTGGACGATGTAGCCGGTGCAGGCCGGGTCGGCGTTGAGCTCGCGGACGACGTTCTCGACGTCCTCCTGGGTGGCGGTGGCGGGCAGCTCGCGCTGGATCGAGGCGATGCCGACCTCGGCGCAGTCCTTGTGCTTTCCGTTGACGTACCAGCGGCTGCCCGGGTCGTCGCCGACCAGGACGGTGCCGAGGCCGGGCGTGACGCCCTTGGCCTTGAGGGCCGCCACGCGGGCGGCGAGTTCGGACTTGATCGCGGCGGCGGTGGCCTTGCCATCGAGAATCTGGGCAGTCATGAGCCCATTCTCCCGGATCGGGGCGGCCGTCCGTGCCAGGCCCCGGCGGGTACCGGGCATGCTGAGCACGTTGCGGTTGCGCCACAGTCCGGTCCGGCGCGCGGGCACGGCTGGACATCGCCCGGCCGCCCGGTTGACGATATGCGGGCATTCCCCGCCGCTTCCGGCCCTGTGACGGGCCGACGGAACACCGGCGGGGGCGTAACCGGGGGAAAGAACCAGTGAGCCGACCAGACCAGACAGTGCCGCCCGACCACCGCGGCATCGCGTTGTCAGAACCGCGGCCGTCGATGCTCCTGTTCCCACGTCGCTGAGCCGCGTCCGGCGCCGGGCATCCGCGCCGCCCTGTCAGTGCGCTCCGCTACTGTCCCGTCCGGCCGGTGGTCCGTCCCTCCGGTCCGTCCCGGGTCCTCCGCTGTCCCGTCCCCACGTCCCCATCCTGCCCGGAGGCATCGATGAGCTACCCGTCCGACCCGAACAACCCGTACGGCCAGCAGCCCCCGCCGCCGCCGCAGCAGCCGCCCGGGTACGGCTACCCGCAGCAGGCCCCGCCGGCCGCCGGGTACGGCTACCCCCAGCAGGCCCCGCCGGCTGCCGGATACGGCTACCCCCAGCAGCCGCCGCAGCAGCAGGCGTACGGGTACGCGCCGATGCCGGGCACCATCCAGGCCAACAACGGCTACATCAACATCGCGCACCTGGGCACGGTGAAGATCGCCACCATGGGCCAGCGGTTCCTGGCCCGGCTGATCGACTTCGCGGCGGTCGGCGCGGTCTTCGCGCTGGCGGCGGCGCTCGGCCTGGCCAGCGCGGTGGGCATCGCCAAGGACCAGAAGGACTGCGTCTACACCCCGGGCAACCTGACGGCGTACAACGACTGCGTGGCCCAGAACCAGGATGCCGCCAACGGCATCGCGGTGACCTTCCTGATCGGCTTCGGGCTGCTGGCCGCGTTCAACCTGCTGTACGAGTGGCTGATGGTCTCCCTCGCGGGCGCCACGCTCGGCAAGATGGCGATGGGCCTGCGGGTCGTCAAGGAGAGCAACGGCGGGCACCCCGGCGTCGGCGGCGGCTTCATCCGCTTCATCATCCCGATCGTCGGCGGCATCCTCTGCTACATCGGCGCCCTGCTGGTGTACCTGTCGCCGTTCTTCGACAACTCCGGAAAGCTGCAGGGCTGGCACGACCGTGCCGCCGGCACCCTGGTGATCAAGAAGTAACGCGCACCGCACGACAGAGCGGCCCGGTCCCCTCCGCGGAGGGGACCGGGCCGCTCTGTCACGCCGTCACCGGGATCAGTGGAAGAAGTGGCGGGTGCCGGTGAAGTACATGGTCACGCCGGCCTCGGCGGCGGCCGCGATCACCTCTTCGTCGCGGATCGAACCGCCCGGCTGCACCACGGCCTTCACGCCGCCCTCGATCAGGATCTGCAGGCCGTCGGCGAACGGGAAGAACGCGTCGGAGGCCGCGTACGAGCCCTTGGCCCGCTCGCCGGCCCGCTCGACCGCGAGCTTCGCCGAGTCGACCCGGTTGACCTGGCCCATGCCGACGCCCACCGAGGCGCCGCCCTTGGCCAGCAGGATGGCGTTGGACTTGACCGCCCGGCAGGCCCGCCAGGCGAAGGCCAGCTCGGCCAGCCCGGCCTCGGTCAGCGCCTCGCCGGTGGCCAGCGTCCAGGTCGCCGGGTCGTCGCCCGCGGCGTGCACCCGGTCGGCGTCCTGGAGCAGCACGCCGCCGGAGATCGGGCGGACCTCCTGGCGGTTGGCCGGTGCCTCGGGGGCGAGCAGCACCCGGAGGTTCTTCTTGCGGGCCAGCACCTCGACGGCGCCGTCCTCGTACGCCGGGGCGACGACGACCTCGGTGAAGATCGGCGCGATCTGCTCGGCCAGTTCGACGGTGACCGGGCGGTTGACGGCGATCACGCCGCCGTACGCGGAGACCGGGTCGCACTCGTGTGCCTTGCGGTGCGCCTCGGCGACGTCGGCGCCGGTCGCGATGCCGCACGGGTTGGCGTGCTTGATGATCGCGACGGCCGGCTCGGCGTGGTCGTACGCGGCGCGGCGGGCGGCGTCGGTGTCGACGTAGTTGTTGTACGACATCTCCTTGCCGTGCAGCTGCTCGGCGCCGGCCAGGCCCCCGGTGCCGTCCACGTACAGCGCGGCGCCCTGGTGCGGGTTCTCGCCGTAGCGCAGCACGTTCTGCCGCTCCCAGGTGGCGCCCAGGAACTCGGGGAACCGCTCGTCGCTGGGCGCGTAGCCGGCCTCGAACCAGGAGGCGACCGCGACGTCGTACGCGGCGGTGTGCGCGAACGCGGCACCGGCCAGGCGCTTGCGGGTGGCCAGGTCGAAACCGCCCTCCTGGGCGGCCTTCAGGACGTCGCCGTAGCGGGCCGGGTCGACCACGACGGCGACCGACGGGTGGTTCTTGGCGGCGGCGCGGACCATGCTCGGGCCGCCGATGTCGATCTGCTCGACACACTCGTCCGGGGTGGCGCCGGAGGCGACCGTGGCCTTGAACGGGTAGAGGTTCACCACGACCAGGTCGAAGGGCTCGACGCCCAGTTCGGCCAGCTGGGCGCGGTGCGACTCCAGGCGCAGGTCGGCGAGCACGCCGGCGTGCACGCGGGGGTGCAGCGTCTTCACGCGCCCGTCCAGGCACTCCGGGAAGCCGGTCAGCTCGGAGACCTCGGTCACCGGCACACCGGCGGCGGCGATCCGGCCGGCGGTGGAGCCGGTGGAGACGATGGAGACCCCGGCGGCGTGCAGGCCCTGGGCCAGCTCCTCCAGACCGGTCTTGTCGTACACGCTGATCAGCGCACGACGGATCGGACGGATGTTCTCGGAGACAGGGGGGGTGGTGGAGCTGGCACTCATGCCGGGATCCATACCTTTCGGTCCTCGATGCGGTGGCCCTCGCGGGCCAGCCGGCCCACGACGTCGACGAGCAGCTTGCGCTCGACAGTCTTGATGCGCTCGTGCAGCGCTTCGCCGCCATCGGCGTGGTCGGCGTCGGTGACCTCCACGACGCCCTGCGCGATGATCGGCCCGGTGTCCACTCCGGCGTCGACCAGGTGGACGGTGCAGCCGGTGACCTTCACTCCGTACGCGAGCGCGTCGGGGACGCCGCGCGCACCGGGGAAGGACGGCAGCAGTGCGGGGTGGGTGTTGACGATCCGTCCGGCGAAGGCCTCGATGAACCCGGGGCCGAGGATCTTCATAAAGCCTGCCGTGACCACCAGGTCCGGCTCGTACGTCGCGACGGAGGAGGTCAGCGCGCGGTCCCAGCCGGCCCGGTCGGGGAAGTCCTTCACCCGGTGCACAAAGGTCGGCAGGCCGGCGCGGTCCGCGCGCTCCAGGCCCGCGATGGCGTCGCGGTCCGCGCCGACGGCCACGATCTCCGCTCCGAAGGCCGGATCGGCGACGGCGTCGATCAGCGCCTGCAGGTTGGTGCCCGAACCGGAGACCAGCACCACCAGGCGGGCCGGTCCGGGCTTGCGGGGCGGGAAGAGCTGAGCGGGGGCGGCGGCCACTGCGCGATTCTCCGTAGGTCAGGGGCCGCCCGCTGGTACGTCCACCGGCGGTGGGGCCACTACGAACGGCAGGTCGAGCGAGGGGGAACACCCGGGAAACCCGCCGCGACGCGGGCCCGCGGGAACCTGGGTGAGCTGCTGACCGTCACCACGATAACGGCTGGTCGGACGGCCTCCGAAACACCCGGACGGCGCTACGCGCGTAGTTGAGACGGGGATCTCTCCGGACCACCCACCGCGGATCCGGACCCCGACCGCGGGCCCCCGAATCGGCCCACGCGCGGCTGCGGGATCATAGGGTGCGTGGGCACCTGCCCCACGAACCGAGAAGGAATGGCTGAACCATGAGCAGCGGTGACAACACCGGCGAGCGCAACCCCTTCGCGCCGCCGCCGGCGGATGCCCCGGACCAGCCGTGGCAGCCGCGCACTCCCCCGCCCGCCGAGGGCGGGGAGGCACCCGACGACGCGGCCTCCGAGGAGCGTCCGCAGGTCCCGCCGCCGCACCCGTGGAGCCCGGGCCACCAGGGCGGCGGCTGGCACCCCCGGCCGCCCGCGCCGCAGCAGCCCCGGCTCGACCCCGGCGACCCGGCCCAGCGCCGGGCCCGCAACGCGGCCCTGGCCGGGATGGCGTCGCTGGTCTGCGCGATCGCCGGGATCTACTACGTCGCGCTGTTCGTCGGCGCGCTCGCCATCCTCTGGGGCGTCAACGCGATGCGGGCGCCCAAGCCGGCCGCCGGCACCACCACCACCGGCGGCACGCCCACCGCGGCCGCCGCCGTGCCCGCCACGCCGAACCCGCTGACCCCGGCGGCGCTCGGCGGTGTGCTCACCGGGGCGGTGACGGTGGTCTTCGTGTCCTGCGTGATCGGGCTCAGCCTGTACTACAACGACTACGTCACCTGCGTCCGGGACTCGCTCACCGCGACCGGCGAGCAGGGCTGCGACCGGCTCGCGCCCAAGTGGTACGTGGACATCGCCACCAAGGGCGAGTAGGCAGCGGCCCGTCGAGGGGGCAGGTCGGCCGGGGCGGTCGGCGGCGGGAACGGTCGGCGACAGGGGCGGGCAGGGCTCAGCCCGCGCCGTCCGCGCGCCCGCCCAGCCGCACCACCACCGCGTACGCCCGGGCGCGCAACGCCAGCGCGCTCCGGCGCGCACGACCCGCGAGCGCCGGGCCACCACGCAGCGCCCCGAACCGCACCAGCAGCGCGCCCGGCACCGCCACCGCGGCGACCCAGCCCGCGGCCGCCAGGCCCGTCCGCCACGGCACCGGGCCCAGCCGAGCCATCCGGCCGCCGGCCAGCGCGCCGCCCGAGAGCCCGCCCAGCACCGCCGCCGCGGCGCCGGTCAGCAGCGCCGCCGCCAGCACCGCCGCGACCGTCGCGACCGGATGCCACGGGGCGCCCTCGCCGCGCCGCCCGGCCGCCGCCCGGCCCAGCAGCAGGGCCGGCACCACCCCGGCCAGCGCGGGCAGCAGGCAGGCGAGCAGCCGCCAGCCGCCCGCGCCCGACTCCGGCAGCAGCGCGAACAGCGGGAACTCGGGCACCGGCCCCAGCACCGTGCCGGACGGCGCCACCACCGTCCCGGCCCCGGCGGCGAAGCCCGGGCCCAGCGCGTACGCCGTGCCCCAGAGCACCGCGTTGGGCAGCAGGACCAGACTGAGCAGAACCAGTCCGGCCACGGCGGCCGGGCCGGCGGCGAGCGGGGTCGCCCCGCGCCCGCCGCCGGCCGCCGCGTCCAGCAACGCCGCCACGGCGACCACCACCCCGCCCGCGGCCACCAGGGCCGCCCCGGCCGCCAGCGCCGCCGCACGGACCACGGGCGCGCCGCCGGTGGCGCGGGCCCAGACCGGCACCCGCCCGCAGAAGGCCGACCAGCACGCCCGGCCGCGCTCCCCCGACCGGACCGAACGGACACCCGCGGCGGTCGCGGCGGCGGCCAGCAGCGCCACCGCCAGCACGTCCGGCAGCACCCGGCTGCGGAACGCGCCGCCGCCCGAGCACTGCACCACCACCCCGGCCGCCACCGCGCAGTAGCCGGCCCAGACCGCCACCGGGCCGCTCCGGCGCGCCCGCAGGCCCCGGCGGGACGCCACCCGGGCGCCCATGCGGTGGAGCTGACCCACCGCCAGCAAGCCGAGCAGCAGCGGGGTGACGGTCAGCGGGGCGTCCGCACCCCCGCGCAGCACCGGCGCGCCGTGCCCGAGCAGCCAGAGCGCTCCGGCCAGCCGGGCGGCGCCGGGCGCACCGTCGTCCGCGTACGGGGTCACCACCCAGAGCCCGAGCACCGGCACCGCGACCACGGCCAGGCCGAGCAGCGCCGTCCGCACCCCGACGAGCAGGTCGGCCAGCACGGGTCTGGCGCCCAGTTCGCCCGGCACTTCCAGGATCGGACGGCCCATCAGCTGCGTCATGCGCCTCATGGTGCCAAGGCGACTCGCCATGCTCCGTGAAGGGGCAAACCGCCGTCGTGTCCCAGATTATTGGCTTATGCGCATTTTCAGACCATGCCCTCACGCCGCCGCCCCCACTTCGGCGCGGAACGTCTGATGACCACCCCGCCGACCGCCGAGCGCCCCGACGGCTCCCCCGCCGACGGCCAGCCCGCGCCGCAGGACCGTTCGGGAAAGGGCCGGTCCGGGCCCGGCCGCACCGCGAAGGCCGCCGGAGACGCCGGCGCCACCGCCCGCACCGAGGAGGAAATTTTCCGGCTGCTACGGCGGCTGACGCCGCGTGAGGTCCAGGCGCTGGCCCACCTCGCGGCCGGCCAGGACCTCGCCCGGTCGGCGGCGGCGCTCGGGGTCACCCCGGACACCGTCCGCGGCTGGCTGCACCGGGCCATGCGGAAGCTCGGCACCCGGACCCCTGCCGAGGCCGCCGCCCTCGCCACCCTGCTGAGCCCCGCGCGGACCGCGCCCGCGGGGAACGGGCCGGACGGAACCGCCGGGCCCGACGAACCTCCGGGCGTACGCACCCCCGGGCCGGGCGCCGCGACCGCCGGGGACCGCCCGGAGCCGGGTGGCGGCCCCGCCCGGCGGCCCCCGGTGGTCGGCACGGAGCGGAGGCGGCAGCCGCCCGGTACCGGCTCCCCCGACGGGACGGGCACCCGGCCCGCGGACCCGGCCCGGCCGGGCGACGGGCGACAGCCCGTCGTCGGCACCGGGCAGCGGCCCGCGCCGACGGACGCCAGGCCCCCCGGTGAACCGGCCTCCCGTCACGGCGCCCATGACGGCTACGGTGCCCACGACCGTCAGGGGGCCGGCGCCGGGCACCCGGCCGCGTGGTCCGCGGTCACCCCGGCCCCGCCGCCCGCCCCGGCGGTCCGCGCCCCCGTCGCCTCGTTCGAGGAGTCGTACGAGACCGCCCACACCCGGCTGGTGCAGCAGGTGTTCCTCGTCGCCACCTGCAGGCACCGGGCCGTGCACTGCGTCGGCCGGGCCTTCGGGGAGGCCCGGCGGCGGTGGGAGGAGGTGGTGGCCGGCGGCGACCCGGAGGTCTGGGTCCGGGTGCGCGCCTGCGACCTGGCGCTCTCCCCCTGGCACCGGGGCGGTCCGCGCCGGGCGCACGTCTGGCGGCTGCCGCACCGGCGGATCAGGGTCCGCCCGGCCGACGAGTCCCAGCCGGTGCTGCCGGACCACGACCGTCTCACCGACCGCGACCACGCCCTGCTCAAGGCGCTCAAGCGGCTCTCCCGCCCGCAGCGCCGGGCGCTGGTGCTGCACGACGGGCTGGGGCTGCCCGCCACCGCCGTCGCGGTCGAGGTGGAGTCGACGCTGACGGCCGCCGAGGGCCGGGTCTGGGCCGCCCGGACGGCGCTGGCGCACTGGGTGCCGGACCTGGTCGGACCGGATCCGACGGCGGACGGCTTCGCCGACCGGCTCAGCGGGCTGCTGCACCGGGCGGCCGTCCGCGCCTGCCCGGAGCCGCACCGCTCACCGGTCCCGGTGCTGCGCGCACGCAGCGGGCTGCGCAACGCCGCCCGGACCGGGGCGGCGGCGCTGCTCACGGTGGCGGTGAGCGGTGCGGCGGTGGCGACCCTGGCCGGCGAAGGGCCGTCGGTGCTGTTCCGCCCGTCCGCGCCGCCCACCCCGGTGCTCTGCGTCCCGGCCGAGAAGGACGCCGTCCCGGCCCTCCCCGACGGCCCGGAGCCCGGTGTCCGCAGTTTCTGGTGCAGCACCGCCCCGGGCGTCGAAGCCGTCATGGTGGCCCCCCCGCCGCCCCGGGCCGCCCGCCCGTGGGAGCTGACCACCACCAGGCACGCCGCGCCGCTGCCGCCGCCGCCCGGGCCGGTGGACTGCACCCGCCGGCCGCTCCGCCCCTGCGCGGCGGACGACGGCTGAGCACGGCGGAGGCGGAAACGTCGAGCGCCCCTGCCCGGGCCGGACAGGGGCGCTCGACGAGCGGGGCGAGCGTCAGCCGATGAGCTCGCGCGCCAGGCGGGCGGTCTCGGACGGCGTCTTGCCGACCTTGACACCGGCGGCCTCAAGGGCCTCCTTCTTCGCCTGGGCGGTGCCCGAGGAGCCGGAGACGATGGCGCCGGCGTGGCCCATGGTCTTGCCCTCGGGGGCGGTGAAGCCCGCGACGTAGCCGACGACCGGCTTGGTGACGTGCTCGGCGATGTAGGCCGCGGCACGCTCCTCGGCGTCGCCGCCGATCTCACCGATCATGACGATCAGCTCGGTCTCCGGGTCCTCCTGGAACGCCTTGAGGGCGTCGATGTGGGTGGTGCCGATGACCGGGTCACCGCCGATGCCCACGGCCGAGGAGAAGCCGATGTCGCGCAGCTCGTACATGAGCTGGTAGGTCAGGGTGCCGGACTTCGAGACCAGGCCGATCTTGCCGGACGTGGTGATGTCGGCCGGGATGATGCCGGCGTTCGACTGTCCGGGGCTGATCAGGCCGGGGCAGTTCGGGCCGATGATCCGGGTCTTGTTGCCCTTCGAGCCCGCGTACGCCCAGAAGGCGGCGGTGTCGTGCACCGGGACGCCCTCGGTGATGACGACGGCCAGGCCGATCTCGGCGTCGATGGCCTCGACGACGGCGTCCTTGGTGAACTTCGGCGGCACGAAGATGACGGTGACATCGGCACCGGTCTTCTCGATGGCCTCGGCGACGGTGCCGAAGACGGGCACCTCGGTGCCGTCGACGTCCACGGTGGTGCCGGCCTTGCGCGGGTTCACACCGCCGACGATCCGGGTGCCGGAGGCGAGCATGCGGCGGGTGTGCTTCATGCCCTCGGAGCCGGTCATGCCCTGGACGATGACCTTGCTGTCCTTGGTAAGGAAGATAGCCATGGTGTTAAGTCCCCTTCCTTACTTGTTGGCCAGCTCGGCGGCGCGGTCGGCCGCACCGTCCATGGTGTCCACCTGCTGCACCAGCGGGTGGTTGGCGTCGGTCAGGATCTTACGGCCCAGCTCGGCGTTGTTGCCGTCGAGGCGGACGACCAGCGGCTTGCTGACCTCCCCGCCCTTCTCCGCCAGCAGGGCCAGCGCCTGGACGATGCCGTTCGCGACGGCGTCGCACGCGGTGATGCCGCCGAAGACGTTGACGAAGACCGACTTGACGTCGGCGTCGCCGAGGATGATCTCCAGGCCGTTGGCCATGACCTCGGCCGAGGCGCCGCCGCCGATGTCGAGGAAGTTGGCGGGCTTCACGTTGCCGTGCTTCTCACCGGCGTAGGCGACGACGTCGAGGGTGCTCATGACGAGACCCGCGCCGTTGCCGATGATGCCGACCTCGCCGTCGAGCTTGACGTAGTTCAGGCCCTTGGCCTTCGCCGCCGCCTCCAGCGGGTTGGCGGCGGCCTTGTCCTCGAGCGCCTCGTGCCCGGGCTGACGGAACTCGGCGTTCTCGTCCAGGGAGACCTTGCCGTCCAGCGCGATGATCTTGCCCTCACCGGACTTGATCAGCGGGTTGACCTCGACGAGGAGCGCGTCCTCGGCGATGAAGACCTTCCACAGCTTCTGCAGGACCTCGGCGACCTGGTCGGCGACCTCGGCCGGGAACTTCGCCGCGGCGACGATCTCGGCGGCCTTCTCCGGGGTGCAGCCCTCGTTGGCGTCGACCGGGATCTTGGCGAGCGCGTCCGGGTTCTCCTCCGCGACGACCTCGATCTCCACGCCGCCCTCGACGCTGGCCATGGCCAGGAAGGTGCGGTTGGTGCGGTCCAGCAGGAACGAGACGTAGTACTCGTCCCTGATGTCCGCGGTCTGGGCCAGCATCACCTTGTGAACGGTGTGGCCCTTGATGTCCATGCCGAGGATCGCCTCGGCCTTGGCGACGGCGTCCGCCGGGTCGGCGGCGAGCTTCACGCCACCGGCCTTGCCTCGGCCACCCACCTTCACCTGAGCCTTGACGACGGCGCGGCCGCCGAAGCGCTCCGCGATGGCGGCAGCGTCTGCGGCAGTCTCGATGACATCGCCGTCAAGCACGGGCACACCGTGCTTGGCGAAGAGGTCCCTCGCCTGGTACTCGAACAGGTCCACGTGTTTGTCCTTGTTCGTGGTCGCGGATTGTGTCTCTACGAGCGTGCCACGGCAGGATCTTCGCTGCGGGTCGTCGGGGCGGTGCGGGTACGCAGAAGAACGGCCTTGCGGCCCACACAGCCACGGGCGCACACGTCAATCAACACGCGCGTCACGTCCGTCTGGCAGGTTATCCCCGGACGACGGGAGTGTTTCGCCCGGGACCGGCCAGTCTTTGGTGAGAACCGTCACAGCCAGCCTACGGGGGTCTGTCACAGGCCCTGTCCTGCGGCGGACCGGGTTCGCGCATCCGGGTGAATCCGCGCCCCCGGCCATTACACCCCCTGGTCGGGCACCGGTATCGGGCGCTTCTCGATCGCCGCCGCCATGATCTCCGGGAAGACGTCCGGGGTGCAGGCGAACGCCGGGGCGCCGAGCGCGGCCAGTGCCGCGGCGTGCGCGTGGTCGTACGCGGGCGCACCTTCGTCGGAGAGCGCGAGCAGCGCGATGAACTGGACGCCGGCCGCCTTCATCGCCGCCACCCGCTTGAGCATCTCGTCGCGGATTCCGCCCTCGTAGAGGTCGCTGATCAGCACCACGACGGTCTCGGACGGGCGGGTGATCCTCGACTGGCAGTAGGCGAGCGCCCGGTTGATGTCGGTGCCGCCGCCGAGCCGGGTGGCGAACAGGACGTCCACCGGGTCGGTGAGCTGCTCGGTGAGGTCCACCACCGAGGTGTCGAAGACGACCAGCCGGGTGTCCAGGCTCCTCATCGAGGCGAGCACCGCGCCGAACACCGCCGAGTGCACCACGGACGGCGCCATCGAGCCGGACTGGTCGATGCAGAGGATGACGTCCTTCTTCACCGCGCGCTGCGCGCGGGCGTAGCCGACCAGCCGCTCGGGGACGACCGTGCCGTACTCGGGCAGGTAGTTCTTCAGGTTGGCCCGGATGGTGCGGTCCCAGTCGATGTCGCGGTGGCGCGGGCGGTTCACCTTGGCGCTGCGGTCCAGCGCGCCGCCCAGGGTGGCCCGGGTGCGGTCGGCGAGCCTGCGCTCCAGCTCGGCGACCACCTTGCCGACCACCGCGCGGGCGGTCTCCCGGGTGGTCTCCGGCAGCGCGTGCTTCAGCGAGAGCAGGGTGCCGACCAGGTGGACGTCCGGCTCGACGGCCTCCAGCATCTCCGGCTCCAGCAGCAGGTGGTCCAGGCCGAGCCGGGTGATGGCGTCCTGCTGCATCAACTGCACGACGGTGGAGGGGAAGTACTCGCGGATGTCGCCCAGCCAGCGCGCCACCTGCGGCGCCGAGCCGCCCAGGCCGGCGCTGCGGCGGCCGCCCGTCGCGGCCCTGCCCTCCGGCGGAGCCCCGCGGTACAGCGCGGCGAGCGCACCGTCCATGGCGGCGTCCCGGCCGCGCAGCGCACAGCCCGTCCCGTCCGCCTCGCCGCCGAGCACCAGCCGCCAGCGGCGCAGCCGTTCCTCGGCGGCGGGGGAGGTGGTCACTGCCATCGGATGCTCCTTCGGTGGGTGCGGATCAGGTGTCGCGGCCGGCGGCCTGCAGGGGAATCCGCGGCAGTCCGCCGGGGAGGCCGAGCAGGAGGGCGAGGGTGGGCAGCGCGGCGTCGGCCCTGGCCTGGTCGAGCAGGGCCCCGTCCGTCCCGGCCGGGGCCGCAGCGGCGTCGAGCGGGCCGGCCGCGACCCGGCTGCCGACCGTGGTGCGCACCCCCGCCTCCAGCGCGGAGAAGGTACGGCGCAGCAGTGGCAGCACATCGGTGAAGACCTCCGCCGGCACCGCCGTCAGCCAGGCGTCGAGCAGGCCGAGCAGCCGGGGGTCGTGCAGCAGCAGGGCCCCGCCGCCGGTGAGGAAGCCCTCGACCCAGCCGGCCGCGTCCGCCGGGGCGTTGGCCACCGAGAGGACCAGGCCCATCCGGCGGCCGGCCTCCTCGGAGCCGAGCCGGCCGTCGTCGAGCAGCAGCCGGACGGCGCGGCCGCGCAGCAGGCCGGGGACGCCCGTCGCCGGGCCGCCGGTGGGCTCGCGACGGGCGAGCGAGCGCAGGGCGGCGGCCCACCGGTCGGCGAGGTCGCCGGAGGCATCGGGGGCGTCGGCCGGTTCCAGCAGGCCGATCGCGCCGTGCACCTCGTCGAGGTGGCCGCGCATCGCCGTGGCGCCGGCCGCGTCAAGACCGGTGCAGGCGGGCGGCAGCCCGACGCAGATCCGGTCGGCGAGACCGGTCGCGGCCTCGGCGAGCGCGCCGTTGTCGGTGCCCCGGACGTCGCCGTAGCGCAGTGCGCGGACCAGGGCGGGCAGGGCGCCCGCGAGGTGGGCGACATCGGTGTCCAGGGCCGCGCAGTCGGCGAGCACCCGCATCACGGCGGGCAGCGCCCCGCCCAGCCCGGCGAGCAGGCAGGTCTCCACCAGGCCGGTGAGTTCGGCGAGTTCGACGGCGGCCCGGGCGGTGCCGACGGCCTTGCCGACCGCCGCGTCCTCGACCGTGGTGCCCCACTGGGCGGCCTCGGCGATCCGGACCGCGAACTCGGGCTGCCAGCAGAGCCGCCAGCTCTCCCGGAAGGTGCCCGTCGAGTGGACGGCGGACCGCACCGGCACGCCCCACTCGACGCCGAGCAGGCGCAGCCGGTGCAGCAGCCGCGAGCGCGCCGCGTCGTTCTCCTTGCGCAGGTCGAGGTCGAGGTCGCGCGGCTCGACGTCCGGCTTCAGCCGCAGGGAGCGCTGCAGCCGGGACAGGTCCCGTTGCAGCGGCACCGCCGGTGCGGCGTCCGGCACCGTGCCGAGCGCGTCGCCGATCACCAGCCGGTCCCGGACCAGCTCCAGCGCGACGTCCGACCCGTCGCACATCACCGACCGGACGGCGTCGAGCGTCTCGGTCAGCCCGGCCAGCGGCCGGCCGCGCATCACCGCCAGCGTGCGGGCCAGCCGGACGGCCTCGATGACGTGCGCGGAGGAGACCGGGTGGTCCTCGGCCCGCAGCAGCTCGGCGGCCCTGGCCAGCCACTTCGGCAGCGGATCGCCCGACGCGGCGAACAGGTGGTGGTACCAGCCCGGCGAGGCGATCCCGGCGCCGTACCCGGTGAGTCGGGAGAGCCGGCGGTACGTCCAGGGCACCCAGGTGATGTCGGTCCTGACCTTCTTCGGCAGGCCGGCGAGCAGCGCGCGGTCATGGGCGACCGTCGGCATGGCGGCCAGGGCCGGGACGTGGAAGGCGCCGCAGACCACCGCGATCCGCCGGTGGCCGGCCCGCCGGGCGGCGCGGATCTGCTGGCGCATGTACGCCTCCCGCAGCTCGTCGCGCCGCCGCTCCCCGACCCCCTCCTCGCGCAGCGCGGTCATCGCCTCCGCGACGGCCGCGAACGGGGCGAACTCGTCGGCGCCGGGCGTGCGGTGCTCGATCACGTCCTCCCACCAGCGCTCCGGGTCGTCGTGGCCGGCCGCCTCGGCGAGCAGCGCGATCGGGTCGCCGGGTACCGCCTCGTCCGGCCCGGGATCCGCCTCCTCCGTCACGGCGAAGCCGTACGCCGCCGGGAGGTCGATGAAGCGGACCGGGAGTTCGCGCTCGACGCCGTAGCGGATCGCCACCCACTCCGGGGAGAACTCGGCGTACGGCCAGAACGCGGCCCTGGCCGGATCGTCCACGGCGTGGGCGAGCAGCGCGACCGGCGGCACCATGTCCTTCTCGCCCGCCAGCCCGATGATCGGATCGGCCTCCGGCGGGCCCTCGATCAGCACCGCGTCCGGCCGCAGCCGCTCCAGCGCGGCGGCCACCGCGCGGGCCGAGCCCGGACCGTGGTGCCGTACGCCCAGCAGCGTCACCTCTGCGCTCATCGCGCCCTCCCTCCCTGGAACTCGAACGACGGCCGTCTCAGCGGGTGTGCTCGCGGGCGGCACGGTAGAAGTCCTTCCAGCCGTCCCGCTCGCGGACGACGCCCTCGACGTACTCGCGCCACACCGCCTGGTCGGCCACCGGATCCCGGACGACGGCCCCGAGAATGCCCGCCGTGACGTCGCCGGCCCGCAGCACGCCGTCGCCGAAGTGGGTGGCCAGGGCAAGCCCGTTCGTCACGACCGAGATCGCCTCCGCGGTCGACAGCGTCCCGCTCGGGGTCTTCACCTTCGTCCGGCCGTCCGTCGTGATCCCGGCCCGCAGCTCGCGGAAGACGGTGACCACACGCCTGATCTCCTCGGCGCCGCCGGGCAGTTGGGGCAGCTCCAGCGAGCTGCCGAGCTGGTTGACCCGGCGGGTGACGATGTCCACCTCCTCCTCCAGCGAACCGGGCAGTGGCAGCACCACGGTGTTGAACCGCCGGCGCAGGGCGCTCGACAGCTCGTTCACGCCCCGGTCCCGGTCGTTGGCGGTGGCGATCAGGTTGAAGCCCCGCACCGCCTGCGTCTCGCCGCCCAACTCCGGTACCGGCAGCGTCTTCTCCGACAGGATCGTGATCAGGCTGTCCTGCACGTCCGCCGGGATGCGGGTCAGCTCCTCGACCCGGGCGATCTTCCCGTCGGCCATCGCCCGCATCAGCGGCGACGGCACCAGCGCGTCCCGGCTCGGGCCGTGGGCCAGCAGCTGGGCGTAGTTCCACCCGTACCGGACCGCCTCCTCCGGCGTGCCCGCGGTGCCCTGCACCAGCAGCGTCGAATCACCGCTGATCGCGGCCGCGAGATGCTCCGACACCCAGGTCTTCGCGGTACCCGGCACGCCGAGCAGCAGCAGCGCGCGGTCCGTCGCCAGCGTCGTCACCGCGACCTCGACCACCCGGCGCGGGCCGATGTACTTGGGCGTGACCACGGTGCCGTCCGGCAGCTCGCCGCCCAGCAGATAGGTGGCGACGGCCCACGGCGACAGCTTCCAGCGCTCGGGGCGCGGACGGTCGTCCTGCGCGGCCAGCGCGGCCAGTTCGGCAGCGAACGCGTCCTCCGCGTGCTGCCGCAGAACGTCGGTCATAAGGGCTCCTTCGGGTCGGCCGCCGGACACACCTGTGGCAGGCGGCGAGGTGATCGGGGGGAGCCAGGTCGGCGTCCCGGCCTGCGAGAACCACCATGCACCGGGCCACTGACAATCCTGATCGGCCCTCAGTTCGACCGCTCCGGCTGTCAGTCCCCCCGCCTACCGTCGTCGGCATGGAGGAACGCTGGAGCACCGAACACGTCCTGTCCCTCGCGCCCGACGCCGCGTCGCGGAAGGCGGCGGGCAAACTCTCCTCGGCTGCGCCCTGGTCCGGTACCGGCACCGACGGCACCGCGCTCTGGGGCGCGTGCAAGGGCAGCGGCAGCACGCCGTACCGCACCGCCGTGGAGCTGGCCACGCCCGCCTACACGTGCACCTGCCCGAGCCGGAAGTTCCCGTGCAAGCACGCGCTCGGACTCCTCCTGCTCTGGAGCGGCACCCCGGAGGCCGTCCCGGACGGCGCCGAGCCCGCCGACTGGGCGTCCGAGTGGCTGAAGGGCCGCCAGAACCGCGCCGAGCAGCGCGCCGCCAGGGCCGACACCCCGGCCGACCCGGCCGCCGCCCGCCGCCGGGCCGAGAAGCGCTCCGCCCGGGTCGCCGCCGGCGCCGGCGAACTGCGCCTCCGGCTGGCCGACCGGATCCGCCACGGCCTGGCCGACGGGAGCAGCGCCGGCCCCTGGGACGAGGTCGCCGCCCGCATGGTCGACGCCCAGGCCCCCGGCCTCGCCACCCGCGTCCGCGAACTCGACACCACCCCGCAGGACAGCCTCCTGGAGGAGTACGCCATGCTCCACCTGCTCGCCACCGCCGCCACCCGGGTCGACGAACTGCCCGACCCGCTCGCCGCCACGGTCCGCGCGCGGGTCGGCTACACCACCGACACCGCCGAACTCCTCGCCGGACCCACCGTCCGCGACCGCTGGCACGTCCTCGGCAGCCGCGACACCGCCGACGAACGCCTCACCACCCGCCGGCTCTGGCTGCGCGGCGCCAAGACCGGCCGGCTCGCCCTCCTCCTCGCCTTCGGCCGCCCCGGCCAGGCCCCCGACCTCGCCCTCCCCACCGGCCACCTGCTGGAGGCCGACCTCGCCTTCCACCCCGGCGCCCGCCCCCTGCGCGCCGCCCTCGGCGCCCGCTACGGCACCCCCGAACCCGGCCCCGCCGCACCCCCCTCGGGCCTCAGCCCCGCCGAGGCCGTCGCCACGTACGGCGCCGCCGTCGCCGACGACCCCTGGCTCGACACCTGGCCCACCGTCCTCACCGCCGTCGTCCCCGTCCTCACCCCCGACGGCTGGCACCTGACCGACGGCCACCACACCCTCCCCGTCCGCCGCACCACCACCCCCGAACCCGCCCTCTGGCGCCTCGCCGCCGTCTCCACCGGCCGCCCCCTCACCGTCTTCGGCGACCACGGCCACCAGGGCTTCACCCCCATCACCGCCTGGGGCCAGGACACCCGCCCCATCAGCCTCACCACCCCGTAACCCCCGGCCTCCCTTCCCCCCACCGCTCACCCACCCACCCGCTCCCGCCCCTTCCTTCCCCCCTCCTCCCGCCCCCCTTCCCTCCCACCCACCACCCGACCAGGGCGAGAGGGACGCGCTGCGGGAGGGGGCGGCGTACGGGGTGGTCGCGGAAGGGGGCGTGGCGGGTGATTTTCAGACTGCCAACGGCGAAAGCGCCCACCAACAGAATCGGCAGTCTGAAAATCATCCAGCCCCCGGAGCGACCACCCCGGGAGCCGCCCCCCCCCCCCCCCCCCCCCGCCCCCCCCCCCCCCCCCCCCCCCCCCCCCCCCGCGCCCCCCCGGCCCCCCCCCCCCCCCCCCCCCCCCGCGGGGCCCCCC